>JAICXX010000153.1 GCA_025934485.1 Chitinophagaceae bacterium | reverse complement strand
CGAGAACACTATCCCCACAAGCGCCAGGAACAGTAAATGAAGGGGAGAGATTCAGACAATGAAAGTCGAAGACCTTCTTGCGACATCCATCCTGGTGCTCATTTGCTTCACAGTACTAGTGAACAGCCCATCACCGTTGAATATACCTGTGTCTTCGGCAAAGAAGCAGAAAATCAAACGCGCTAGAAAATGATTCATCTCATGTCGGCGCTTCTCTGTCACCCAATCCGGGTTATGTAGGAGCAATTCGATATACAGCTTGTTGAGGCGACTTGTAGCTTTAATATCAAAGGCATTCTCACGAATTTGTTTGACAGTACTAATTCCGGCCAGAGGCAAAAAGAATCCAAAGTGATTGTGAAACGCTGGGTAATCGCATGCGACTGTTTCGCCGCTGGCTAGGTCTTCCGCCTGAAATTCCTTTCCATCGGTAGCTAAAATGAACTTGACTTTGGCTTTTGTGGTGGTGCGACTTTCCTTGAGCCTTTGAAGCGTTTCAACAACGTCACCTTCTTTGGAAACAGCAATATGGATGTTGTTGTGTTGCAAAACCCCGCCTTCAAGGTCGGATTTGTTGTTGTTGCCGCTCTTTAAACGTTTAATAGTGGTCTCTTTATTTCCAAAAGCTTCGAGGAATAAATATGGAAATTCGGCGGAATCAAATGGTTGTTCTGCCAACAATGAAATGGCTTCTTCGATCTCAACAGCGTTCATTTGTTATATTATCTACGATCAAACTGCAGAAGTCGGGAAAGATTCTTAATCTTCAAAATCTTAGGCAATCTCAAAGCTAGGTCGTTGAATTCAAGCAGTTTGACCGCTTTATTACAACGTTAGCAATTTTTCTGGAATCTAAGAAAACGATCTCAAGGAAGCACCCCCAAGGGGAGTATAGACAGTCACCAATCTATTTGAGTATCATAGCATCGGGCGATCACGCAGATTTTGCCGGAGGACTTTGTATGCAGATACAATGAGGAACCTTCAACCGTTAAACCGGTTTCCCTGTTAGAAGAAAAGGGAAAATGGTTATGCACAGATGTGCGTAACCAGGCATTTTGCTTGGGCAGAGGGTGCCTAACTTTATGTCTCCACAATAGGTCCAATCGGCGTTGCTGGACAGCTCTTAGATACTACTGGTGAAGTTAAGTGAAGGAAGAGGATCAGTTCAATTTACGTGTGTTGGTCAGTTTGTTGGGCAACAAACGAAAAAGCACCTACCCGTTGTCGTGTAAGTGCTTGACCTGAAATGTGGGAGTTGACGGGTTCGAACCGCCGACCCTCTGCTTGTAAGCAAGATTACCTCGGGTCTGCTTTTCTCTAATTCCATCAAAAGGCTTTATTCACCGGGGTGGATAACCTGATATCCGACTTAGGTGTAAGGCGCGTAACTTCGTATCTCAAATGCTCTTTGATTCATTGCTTTGTTGGGACATTGTTGGGACATTTTGAATAAAAATAAAAGGTCCACCTAAATGGACCTTTGTAACTTACTGAAAATCCGTGTGCCCAGAACAGGAATCGAACCTGCACTTTCTTGCGAAAACCAGATTTTGAGTCTGACGCGTCTACCAGTTCCGCCATCTGGGCGATGGATGTCGGCCGCCTGCCGCAGCAGTTCCGCCGGCAAGGGCGGCGGGCGCTGGAAAAGCGGGACGCAATATTACGGATTTGGGACGGCCCAGCCAAATGGGAATAAAAATATTCTATCTTTATCCATAGCATGATCAAGATAGGCTTGTTACGCGAAGGCAAGATCCCCGCCGATAACCGGGTGGCGCTCACACCTGCTCAATGCAAATGGCTCCATAAGAATGCGCCCGATCTCCGGGTGGTGGCCCAGTCCTCGCCGGAGCGCTGTTTTTCGGACCGGGAATACCTGGCCGCAGGTGTCGGGATGGCGGCCGACCTCTCGGATTGTGAGCTCCTTTTCGGCATCAAGGAGGTGCCTGTGGCGAACCTGCTGGCGGGAAAGACCTATCTCTTCTTCTCGCATACCCGCAAACAGCAGCCGGCCAACCGCGTTCTGTTCCAGACCATCCTCGAGAAAAAGATCACCCTCATCGATTACGAATGTCTGGAGCACGATGACGGTCAGCGCATCCTCGGTTTTGGCTTCTTTGCCGGCGTTGTAGGCGCGCACAACGGCATTATGGCCTATGGCCGCCGAACGGGGTTGTATAACCTCGGCAGGGTGTACAAGCAAAAGAGTTTCCGCGAGTTGATCCATACCTATTTTGGACTCCGGCTGCCCGAGATCAAGGTCGTCATCACCGGTTCGGGCCGGGTGGCCCATGGCGTGCTGGAGATCATGAACCTCCTGGAGATCGTGGAAGTCGAGCCCGATGAATTCCTCGAACGCAATTTTGCCTACCCCGTGTTTACCCAGCTAAAAGGGAGCGGATTGTACGAACATCATCAAACGCGAAGCTATCAACGCGAACATTTCCACCACCATCCGCAGGAGTATCGTTGTAAGTTCCTGCCCTATACCCATAAGGCAGACATCCTGATGAACGGCATCTACTGGGACAAAGGCATGCCGCGGCTTTTCGAATGGGCCGATATGCTGCATCCCAAATTCCGGTTGAAGACCATCGCGGACATCACCGACGACCGGGAAGGCTCTGTACCCTGCAACCTCGGCGACTCCGCGATGGAGGAACCCGTGTATGGGGTAGACCCGAGCACCCGTAAGATCACGGCGCCGTATGTACCTGGCTCCATAGACGTCATGGCCGTGGGTAACCTGCCCAATGAGCTGCCGAGAGACGCGTCGCGTTACTTTGGCGAGCAGCTGATCAAACACGTGCTTGAACCTTTGCTTCGCGGCGGCTCGGCCATCATCGACCGCGCGACTATGGTGCGGGACGGGGAGCTCACGCCGCCGTTCGAATACCTGCGCGAATATGCGGGGCTTTAACCGGCTGCGACAGCGCTCGACTATAAGTATAGATAATAATCCTGCATCAGCTCGATAAAATCTTCGGAATAAACGCCATCGCTTTGCTGAATGGTCAGCTCCGTGGTGGGTGCGAATTTCTCGCGGTGGCGCGAGAAATACAGAATGCTTCGAAAGAAGTCGTGTCCGGGCGTCTGACGCACCAGCAGCTTTTCTTGGAGCGAGAAACCATAGGCCGACGAAGCCTTCTCTTCGAACCATTGCGTCCGGTGATAGGGCAGCAGGATGCCGAAAGAACCCTCCGACGAGAGGTTGGCGTCGATGACCTCCAGCAGTTCCTCCAGGGTGAGTTCCTTACTGTGCCGCGCGAGATTGGCGGCCGTGGTTGCCGCGGGCAGATCGCCCTCGTAAAACGGTGGATTGGTAATGATGAAATCGAATTTGTCGGGGAACGAAAAGGTGCGGACATCGCCGGGAAAGACGCGTAGCATCTGCCGCCAGGGGCTCTGGCCTACATTGTCCTGCAACTGCCGGAAGGCTTCGAGATCGAGCTCGATGCCTTTGATCTCGCCCTTGTGTTTCTGCGCGAGCATTAGCATCAGCAGCCCCGTGCCGCTCCCGATGTCCAGTACACTCGACCAGGCGGGCGTCTTGTCGGCGAACCATGCCCCGAGGATACAGGCGTCGGTACAGACCTTCATGGCGCAGCGGTCCTGGTAGATCGTGAAGCGTTTGAAGCGAAAATAGGAGTTGGGCATTGCCGTGAATTTTTTTCGTCCTTCCCATTCTGCCCGGGCGCTCGCACTTACCGACAACGGGGCAAATTCGCCGGCTAGATATTTATAGTGAGCCGTGATCGCGATCATCGCGGCGTTGTCCGTGCAATATTCGAATGCGGGGATAAACGTTCGCCAGCCTTCTTTTTCACCCATCTCTTTGAAGGTCTTGCGCAGACCGCTGTTGGCGGATACGCCGCCGGCGATGCACAGATCGGTGACGCCGGTCTCTTTGGCGGCCTTCCGGTATTTGCTGAGCAGGATGGAGATGATGCGCCCCTGGATCGACGCACAGATATCGGGCAGGTTGGCTGTGATGAAACCCGCATCCCGGGCGGTTCGCTCCTGCAGGAAATAAAGGATCGCTGTTTTCAGCCCGCTAAAGCTGAAGTTGAGCCCGGGGATCTGCGGTTCGGGAAAAGCAAAACGTCTGGCGTCGCCTTCCCGGGCATATTTATCGATCAGCGGACCACCGGGGTAGGGGAGACCCAGCAGCTTGGCGGATTTGTCGAAGGCTTCGCCGGCGGCGTCATCGAGCGTTTCGCCGATGACCTCCATTTTCAGCGGGGAATGACAAAGCACGATCTGTGTATGGCCGCCGCTCACCGTGAGGCAGAGGAAAGGGAAATCCGGATGATTATCATTAATCAGATTCGCCAGCACATGCGCCTGCATATGGTGCACGACAATCAGCGGAAGACCTAGCGCCTGGGCCAGTGATTTGGCGAATTGTGAACCTACCAGCAGCGAGCCGATGAGCCCGGGGCTCTGCGTAAAAGCGATAGCCGTCAGCTCCGCCAGCGTGCGGCCGGCCTTTTTCAGCGCCGCATCCACCACGGGGACGATATTCTGCATGTGCGCCCGGCTGGCGAGTTCGGGGACGACGCCACCATATTGTTCGTGGACCGTCTGCCCCGCAATGATGTTGGAAAGGATGATGCCGTCACGGCTGATCGCACAGCTCGTCTCATCACAGGAAGATTCGATGGCCAGGATCGTCACCGGACCCGTACTCGTTGATCGCATGGGCGCAAAATTACGACATCGGGCGATATGAATCGCGACGGCCTTCCAGGCCGTCACTTGGACCGTATCGCCACCACCGGGTCCATCCTCGCAGCCATGAAAGCAGGGATGATGCCGGCCAGGATACCCGTGACAAGACAGATGCACACGGCAAGAATGATGATGTTAAGGGGAATGAAGACCTGGAAATGCAGGGCGGTCCCGATCACCAGGGTCAGCAAAAAGACCAGCACGAGCCCGATGAGCCCGCCGATGATGCAAAGAAAGGCCGACTCCATCAAGAATTCGGTGAGGATGGTGCGTCGTTTGGCACCGATGGCCTTCTTCAGCCCGATCTGGCTCGTACGTTCCCGAACGGTGACGAACATGATATTGGCGACCCCGAACATGCCGACGATCAGCGAGAGCGCGGCGATGGCCCAGCCGCCGATGTTCAGGATGCGGAAGATGGGATCGAAGAATTTGGTGATGCTGTCGATGTCGTTGAGGGCGAAATCGTCATCCATGGTAGGACTCAGCTTGCGGATCGACCGCATGGCCCCGCGGAGCTCGTCTTTCATGGCCTGCAGGCTCATGGCAGAACTCGCCTGGACCAGGATCTTGGGGTTCGCATACTCCTCGCGCACCAGCTGTTTCATAAAGTTATAGGTCAGCAGAATGCTGTTGTCGAATTCCCAGGTATCCAGCAGGCTTTGGCCCTGCTTTTCCATGACGCCAACGACGACCGCCGTTTTCCCGTCGCGCAACTTCACTGTTTGGCCCACGGCTTTATACGGCATGATAAAGAGCCGTTCGGCGATGCGATAGCCCAGTACGACATAGGGCGAGCCCCGGTCGAAATCGACTTGCTGAAAATAGCGCCCGGCGCCGATGTTCACAGTCTGGACCTTATCGAAGTCTTCGGTGTTGCCATAGTAATGCACGCCGGAAAGGACATTGTCGCTGTTCTCGACTTTGTCGTCGGTCTGCAGCTCGAAGACCATATGTGCCGCATCGGGGACCTTCAGCCGCAACAGCTGCATCTCCGCATATTTAGGAGTAGGACGTTTGACGTATTTCCACCAGGGATAATCGGGACCGCCGGAATACAGCCATTTGTCGATATAGATCGCCTTGTTGCCGAGCTGCTTGAGATCGTTGTTGACCGCTACTTGCATGCTGGCCACGGTGGACAGGACGCTGATGATGCAGAAGATGCCGATGATGATGCCCAGCAGGGACAGGAAAGTTCGCAGCTTGTTGGAGCGAAACTCCTGCAACGCTACTTTAAAACTGCTCCAGATGATCCTGAAGGTGCGAAACATGTCCCGAAAGTACGTATTTTTAGCCCATGTTCATCATCGAAGACCAACAGCTCAGGATCAGCATCCATCCGAAAGGCGCAGAACTACAAAGCATTTTTCACAAAGGCCTTCAGACCGGGTATATGTGGAGCGGCGACCCTGCCTTCTGGGGCAAGCATTCGCCGCTGCTTTTTCCCATCGTGGGCACACTAAAGGAGAACACCTACTATTATAACGGCAAGCCCTACCAGCTCTCCCGTCATGGGTTTGCGCGCGATCGTGAATTTAGCGTAGAGCGTCAGACGGCCGACGCCATCACCTTCCTGCTCCGCACCGACGAGGCCACGCTGAAGGTCTTCCCCTTCGCCTTCGAGCTGAGGGTGAGCTACCGGATCAGCGCGGGGACGCTCACGACGACCTTCGACGTAACCAATCCGGATAAGACACCGCTGTATTTCTCGGTGGGCGGCCACCCCGCGTTCAAGGTTCCGTTAGCACCAGGCACAGCTTACACCGATTATTTTCTGGAATTCGATCAAACCGAGCAGGCACCCCGCTGGCCGATAGCTAAAGATGGGCTCATCGAAACGGAGCCACAGCCCCTTCTAAATGGGGCCCGGAGATTGCCCTTGACCAAGGAACTTTTTGCCAGGGACGCGCTCGTGTTCAAAGGGCTGCGTTCCACCAGCGTGATGCTTGGGTCGGCCAAAACCCAAAGAGGGCTAACGATGCAATTCCCGGGTTTTCCCTTCCTGGGGATCTGGGCCGCGCCCGGCGCCGATTTTGTGTGTATCGAACCCTGGTGCGGCATCGCCGACTCCGTGGACAGCAACCAGCAATTGACCGAAAAAGAAGGGATCAACCGGCTCGAAGGCGGCGGCCGCTTTGAGCGCAGCTGGACGCTGAACGTGTTTTAGGGCGCGGCTGACCGCTAATATTCCAACGTTTTTACAGAAGGATCGCGCAACAACTCGTGGATCACATGCCGGTGGTTCTGTTCGGAACCCTGGACGATCCATTCGCCCGAGATCAGATTTTCCTGCGATTTACATTGGCGGGTGCGTTTGAATTTGAGGTGATGGGTCCTAAAAAGCGCCTCATACCGATGCAGGGTCTCATTCTCGAAGGGGCAAACGATCTTGTACCGGCGGATCTGGTTGACCCGGTCGATCCAGCCTTCCAGCAACGCAAAGATAAAAAGCACCGTGAGCGCGAATGCCGCGGCAATCGTGGCGATCAGCAGATAACCGGCGCCAATGGCCATGCCCAGCGCGGCCGTGACCCAGATCATCGCGGCCGTCGTGATGCCGTTAACCCTGCCGAAAGTGTCACTTTTGAAGATGACGCCCGCGCCGACAAAGCCGATGCCGGTGACGATATTCGAGGCGATGCGGTCGGGGTTACTGCCGACGCCGATGACTTGAGAAAAGATCGTAAAGATCGTCGCGCCGAGACAGATCATGGTCAGCGTACGGAAACCGGCCGATTTACTCCGGTATTCGCGTTCCGCGCCGAGCGCGCCGCCGATGATTACGGCCACAATCAGTCTATTGATGATATCCCAGGTTATGTACATATTGTCAAGAAAAATAACCGCTTTTGTAGGCTGTAAAAAATTCCTGATAGTCTTTGCTGACCTGGGCGGCGTATTTCCGGGCGTAGGCCAGCAAGGAGTCCTGCCAGTGTGTATCCTGGCCGAACAGAATCAGATCGTCGGCTACTGCCGCGCCCTGCCGGCCCGCGCTGCGCAGTTGAGCACTGGCGGTTAAAAAGGCCATGTCTTCGACCACACAGGCGATATCCTTATATCGGTCCCGGACCGCCAGGAAATCGATCTTGTCGGCCGTAGGCTGCATTTCCTTGAGGACATAGCTGCGGCCCTGGAAATGCGTGGTGCTCAGCAGGGCGGGGCTGATGTTTTGCATCCGGTCCTGGACCGCGACGACCCGCTGGGCTTCGGAACTCCATTGGGGTTGGATGACATCGACCCAGGGCTCGAGCGAAGAGGGCAGGGCCTCCTTCATGTCGATGAGCAGATGTCTTTTGGGTTCCTCGATATTGCGCAGCAGAAAAACATACCGCCGGCACCCCAGGCTTCCCGTCCCCGCGACGCGGAAGCAGGCGTCGATCACCGTATATTCTTTCGTCAGGGGATGGCATTGCAGCCACTGCGTGACGTGTGCCTTGAGCGTCTTGCGCAGCTCTTTGTCGATGGGGAAAAAACGGATGTGATCGATCCGGAGCCGCAGCCGGCCACTTTTGCCTTCCTCCGTCCGCTGCCGGATCAGGTCCTTTTGTTTGCGTTCACAGATGCGTTCCATGAAAGTCCGGACGATACCATTGGCGGTCTCCGTTTCCAGATAGCGTGACTTGCCTTTGGCCAGGGTGTTGCTGTACACGCGCAGGAACAGCTCGGCGACCTGCTCTGTCTCCTTATCGCGGATGCCCACGGACTGGCCGCCGATATAAATGCTTGTCACCATCCGCACCACATCCCAGGCAGCTGGCGCCAGCACGGCTTCGTCGAAATCGTTGAGATCGAAATACACCAGCCGGTTATCTCCTTTATACGTGCCATAATTCTCCAGATGGAGATCGCCGCAGACCCAGCCCACGGGTGAAGCGGGGAGTCCGTCCGTGCTATGCAGGTCTTCGTAAAAGAGATGACAGGTGCCGCGAAAGAACCGAAAAGCGTTCTCTGCCATGAGTTGGTATTTCAGCGCAGTATAGTCTGGTAACCGGGTGTGATTGAATGCCTTGATCCGTTCTGGGATAGTCGCCACGGGGAATCTTTCCAGAAAGGTAAGTAATATTTAAGAATTGGACCAAGCGCCTTATCTTGCACCTATGCATGTATTTACCAGCAGGAATTGCCGTGGGTGGATCGCGCTGGCCGTGTTGGTCGGGCTGGCTACCGGTTGCCGGCAACCGGAGCCGCCGGAATATTTCGGATTCCAGGATATTCAGGTCATCAAGACCTCCGGGTCTTCGCAGCCTACGCTGGCTACCGTCGTCAAGCTGTATAATCCCAATCCTTTTTCCCTCGAGCTGCGCCGGGCGGAGGTAGATGTGGCCATCAACGGCCGGCATGCCGGTCACTCCCTGCTGGACTCCACCATCCATATTCCCAAACGGGATACCTTCTATGTACCCGTGGCCATGCAGGTCGATCTCCAGAGTATCCTCAGCAATGCCCTCCAGAGTTTTTTCAGCAAGAAGGCGACGATCACCCTCGATGGCCGTGTCAAGATCAAAAAGGGCATGCTCATCTATAACCGTCCTTTCCATTACGAAGACCAGGAAGATATCCAGCAGCTGCTGCAAAATGGGATCGGATTATGAGCACCATTCGCAAGCAAAGCCTGCTTTCGTCCGGGTTGGTCTATTTTGGCTTTGGGCTGGGTTTTATTTATACCCTTGTGTTCAACAAGGTGTTCACCCCCGATCAATACGGCCTGGCGCAGATGTTCATGGCCCTGGGATCGATCATGTACTATGTGGGTAACCTGGGCATGCCCTCCTATATCTACAAATTCTTTCCCTATTACCGCGATCATCTTCAGCCGCGCAGGAATGACCTGCTGACCTGGGCCCTGCTGGCGGGGCTGGCGGGTTTCGTTGTGGTACTGGCGGGTGGGCTGATCTTTAAAGGGTTCGTGATCCGGAAGTTCAGCGGCCAAAGCCCCGAAGTGGTCAACTATTATCACTGGTTCTTTTTATTCGGGTTTGGATTGAGCTTTTACTCGCTGCTGGAGGCGTATGCCTGGCAGCTGAAACGTTCGGTGCTGACCAACTATCTCCGGGAAGTGCAGCTCCGGTTGTTCAATATCCTTCTGGTGGTCCTGTTCTACCTCGGCGTCCTCAAGACCTTCGATGCCTTCATCAAACTCTACGCGGTGGGCTATGTGCTGCTGGCGTTGTTCCTGGTGGTCTTTCTGGCGGCCAGGAAGGAGATGGTCCTCACGGTCAAGGCCAGCATCGTCACGCGGCGTTTCTTTCGCAAGATCTTGGCGCAGGCATCTCTGGTCTGGAGCGGCCAGCTGTTGTACAATGTCTCGCTTTTCTTTGCCCAGCTCGTGATCGCCGCTGTAGTACCGGGCGGCTTGACCTATGTGGGGATCTACAGCCTGGCGCAGATCGTGGCCAGCCTCGTGCAGGCGCCACAGCGGGCGGTGATCGCCGCCTCGATAGGCCCGCTGGCCAGCGCATGGAAGGACAAGGACGTGAAACGTATCGATCGCATCTACAGACGCTCGGCGATCAACCAGTTGATCTTCTCGGTAGGTATGTTCCTGCTGATCTGGATGAATTTCCGGGATGGCGTCCTGACCTTTCATCTCAACAAAGACTATCTGCTCGCGCAGGCCCCCTTCTTATACATCGGACTGCGTTGGGTCGTCGATATGGGCACGGGTGTCACTAACCAGATCATCGGCACCTCCACCTTTTGGCGATTCGACTTTTTTACCGGGCTGATCCTCATCGCCATCACCTTGCCGCTGAATTATATCCTGACAAAGACCATCGGGTTTACCGGCCCGGCCATCGCCGACCTCGTCACCTTTAGCATTTACAATGCCATCCGCTGGATCTTCCTGTACCGCCAGTTCAGGATGCAGCCGTTCACGGGTAAAACGCTTTTTACGCTGTTGCTGGGCGTCGCCGTCTGGTGGATCTGCCAGACGCTGTTTTCCGGCATCCACGGGCTCATAGGGATGGTCGTCCGGAGCGTGGTCTTTATGGCACTCTATGGCGGCGGTGTGCTGGCGCTGCGTCTTTCGGAAGACGTCGGCCCAGTGTGGCAGACGATAAAGAAAAGGTTAGGGAGGGCAAAATCGCCAACAAATTCGTAAATTTGCGGCCGTTTTATGAACAATTACAACAACGAGATCAACAAACGCAGGACGTTTGCCATCATATCCCACCCCGATGCGGGTAAGACGACGCTGACCGAGAAATTCCTTCTTTTTGGCGGCGCCATCCAGACCGCGGGGGCGGTGAAGAGCAACAAGATCAAAAAACACGCGACGAGCGACTTCATGGAGATCGAGCGGCAGCGTGGTATCTCGGTCGCCACCTCGGTGATGAGCTTCGAATACCGGGGTATCCTGATCAACCTGCTGGATACGCCGGGTCACAAGGATTTTGCCGAAGACACCTATCGCACGCTCACGGCGGTGGACAGTGTCATCCTGGTGATCGACAGCGTCAATGGCGTCGAGGCGCAGACGCGCCGGCTCATGGAGGTCTGCCGGATGCGCAATACCCCCGTGATCGTATTCATCAACAAAATGGACCGGGATGGAAAGAACCGGTTCGACCTGCTGGAAGAGATCGAAAAAGAGCTGAACATCCAGCTGCATCCCATGACCTGGCCCATCAACAGCGGCAAGGATTTCAAGGGAGTCTATAACCTCTACGACAAGGACCTGGTGCTCTTCACCGCCAATACCAAGGCGACCGACGAGGACACCGTCAAGATCGATAATCTGGAAAGCTCGCTGCTCGAAGAACGACTCGGCGAAAAAGATGCCGCCACCCTGCGCGAGGATGTGGAGCTCGTGGACGGCGTTCACGGACAGCTTAATGTCGGGAACTATCTCGAGGGTAAGGTCGCTCCCGTGTTCTTTGGCAGCGCCATCAATAACTTCGGGGTACGCGAGATGCTGGACACCTTTATCCGTGTCGCACCCGAGCCGAGGAGCAGGGAGACCTCGATCCGCCATCTGGACGTCCATGAAGATAAATTCTCTGGCTTCGTTTTCAAGATCCATGCGAACCTCGACCCCAAGCACCGCGACCGGATCGCATTCCTGCGCGTCTGCAGCGGCAAGTTCGAACGCAACAAATACTTTCACCATGTGCGGCTGGACAAGGACGTCCGGTTCAGCAACCCCTATACGTTCCTTGCACGCGATAAGGATGTGATCGAGGCGGCCTATCCCGGCGATGTAGTAGGCCTTTTCGACACCGGCAATTTCAAGATCGGAGACACCCTCACGGAAGGCGAGGACCTCTATTTCACCGGCATCCCAAGCTTCTCACCTGAGATCTTTAAGGAGGTGGTCAATAAAGATCCAATGAAAACCAAGCAGTTAGAAAAGGGGCTTTTGCAGCTGACGGACGAAGGGGTGGCCCAGCTCTTTACCCAATACGGTGGGAATAAGAAGATCATAGGTTGTGTCGGAGAGCTGCAGTTCGAGGTGATCCAGTACCGCCTGCTGCACGAATATGGGGCCTCGGTCCAGTTCAACGCTATGCCTTTTTATAAGGCCTGCTGGATAACGAGCAAAGACCCCCGAAAATTGGAGGATTTCACTCGTTTCAAACATGCCAATATAGCCGAAGATAAGGACGGCTACGTTGTCTATCTGGCTCAGAGCGAATGGTTTCTGAATACCGAAAGGACCAATAATCCCGAGATCGAATTCCATTTTACATCGGAGATCCATAAGTAGTTTCGCTTGCAAATGCGGAGTAAAAGCACTATGTTTAACCCGCGAAAATGCAATCATCAATTCGATTCTATGAAAAAAACTGTACGCTTTTGGGTGGCGTTCGCCGGCCTGCTCTGCGCGGCAAGCTGTATCAAACGCGAGACCCCCGTGCCTCCCCCGGCAACTTCCAACAATGCTCCGCTTAATTCTGTAAACGATAACCGTTTATCGCTGACCCTTAGTTCCAACAAGCCGGCCAGCCTTCCCGGTAGCGGCCATCTCAACCTGAACCCGACGGCTGAGACCGTGATGCCCAGCTGGTTACAGTCGCGATTTAAATTCGCCCCGCCAGCCCAGAGTATCTATTCCGGTTCGATGGCATGGCGAAGATCCTTTATACGGCCATTGATACGGTTGGTTTCGCCACGCAGTATCCGAATGGCGAATCCTGGCATCAGAGGGGAATACCCGTGTAGTTGAACGGCGTGATCTTTTTCAATTCTTTTTTCAAAGTCGCAGAGATTTTCAGGCCATCTATGAATTCGTGGATGGCCTGTTTGTCGATGCCCTTACGTCCACGCGTGAGCTCCTTCAACGCCTCGTAAGGCTTGGGGTAATTCTCGCGGCGCAGAATGGTCTGGATCGCTTCGGCTACCACGGCCCAGTTGTTCTCGAGATCTTGGACCAGCTTCTCCTTGTTCAATACCAGCTTGTCGAGCCCTTTCTCGATGGATTTAAGCGCCAGCACCGTGTGCGCGAAAGGCACGCCGATATTGCGCAGCACGGTGGAATCCGTGAGGTCGCGTTGCAGCCGGGAAACGGGCAGCTTCGCAGAAAAGTGTTCGAAAAGGGCGTTGGCGATCCCCAGGTTGCCTTCCGCATTTTCGAAGTCGATGGGATTGACCTTATGCGGCATGGCCGAAGAGCCGATCTCGCCCTTTTTGGTCTTCTGTTTGAAATAATCCATGGACACATAGGTCCAGATATCGCGGCACAAGTCGAGGAGGATCGTGTTGATGCGTTTCATGGCGTCGAAATGCGCGGCCAGGTTATCGTAATGCTCGATCTGGGTAGTATACTGCTGCCGTTGCAGACCCAGCGTACCTTCTACGAACTCATTGGCCAGCTTGACCCAGTCCTTGTTCGGAAAGGCGACATAATGGGCGTTGAAATTCCCTGTGGCGCCGCCGAATTTGGCGGAGAAGGGCACCTGAATGAAGAGCTCGACCTGGTTCTCCAGGCGTTCGATAAAGACCAGGATCTCTTTGCCCAGTCGGGTAGGGCTGGCGGGCTGGCCATGTGTGCGGGCCAGCATAGGAGTGTCTTTCCAGTCGCGCGCCAGCACTTCCAGCTGCCGTTTGAGATTCAGCAGACCCGGCAGGTATTCGAATTCAACAGCATGCTTCCAGAGCAGGGGGATGGCAGTGTTATTGATATCTTGTGAGGTCAGTCCAAAATGGATCCATTCGCTAATGTCCAGGTCTGTGGCCTCTTTGTCTTGTTCAGCAAGCCGGGATTTCAAAAAGTACTCCACCGCCTTGACATCATGGTTGGTGGTCTTTTCGGTCTCTTTGATCCAAAGCGCATCCTCCAGACTGAACTGTTCAGCCGCGGCCTGTAACCGCCGGCGGCTGGGCGCGTCGAGCCCGAAGAACCGTTTACGCGATAGGAACAGGAAATATTCCACTTCGACCAGCACCCGGTATCGGATCAGGGCATATTCGGAGAAATAATCGTCCAGGTGCTGCACCTGATGGCGATAACGACCGTCGATAGGAGAGATGGCAGTAAGTGAATTCAATTCCATGTAGCGTAATTAATTGTAACTTCGCGGCAAAATTAACACAAAGGAATT
>JAICXX010000247.1 GCA_025934485.1 Chitinophagaceae bacterium | reverse complement strand
GCCACCGCCACCGCCAAAATGGCCGCCGCCGCCAAAATGAGCGCCGCCACCGCCAAAGTGCCCTCCGCCGCCACCGCCATGACCGCCGCCCCGTTGGGCATAACCGGCCATTCCCACCAGCAGTAAAATAAGGGTCAGGAAGGTTATTAGCCCCCGCGGGATCACAGTTTTCTGTTTTAATGTCGTATACAACTGTTTACGCACAGTCATAATTGATTTTTTATGGTGTTTGTGAACCTTCGGTTTCATAACATACTTTTTAGATTACGGTATGGATTAGACCGTACTACCAACGATTAGTTTAAGTTACGACAAAAAAAAGTAGGAAGAAAATGCGTTAACACACAGATGCGCGCAGTTTAACATATTACAGTAAGGTTCCATGCATGAGCATGAACGCCATCGAAAAATAGATCACCAGACCGGTTACATCCACCAGTGTAGCCACAAAAGGGGCGGAGGAAGTCGCCGGATCGGCGCCGAATTTTTTCAGTACAATGGGAAGCATGCTCCCCGCGAGGGTACCCCACATGACCACCCCGATCAGCGAAAAGCTTACCGTGGTCGCGATCAGGAACGAATGCTCGCCGTAAGTATGGAAAACCATATTCCAGAAAACGATCCGGAAGAAACCAATGATGGCGAGTACGGTTCCCAGCAAAAGCCCGGAGATCACCTCCCTGCGGATGACCCGCCACCAGTCGGTGATCGTGATCTCGCCCAGCGCCATCGCCTGAATAATAAGCGTGGATGCCTGGCTACCGCTGTTGCCGCCGCTGGACATGATCAGCGGGACGAAAAGGGCCAGCACCACGGCCTTGGCGATCTCATCCTCGAAATACCCCATGGCTGTCGCCGTCAGCATTTCACTTAGGAACAGTACCACCAACCAAACCACCCGCTTCCGGAATAGCCGGAGCAGGGGTATCTCCAGGTAGGGCGCATCCAGTGCCTCGGTACCACCGATCTTTTGGATGTCTTCGGTGAACTCCTCCTGCGTCATCCAAAGGACATCGTCGATGGTCACGATTCCCAGCAGAATGTTGTTATTGTCCAGCACGGGCAAGGCCACCCGGTTGTTCATTTTGAACGCGTCGCCGGCTACTTCCTGGTCGTCATTGACATTGAGCGCAATATACCGGTTGTCGATCACGTCCTGGATCTTCTTCTCCGGATTGGCCAGGATGATCTCGCGGATGCGGATGTCATCGATAAAATACCCTTTATCGTCGACCACATAGATCACGTCGATGGTTTCGCTGTCTTTGCCGACCTCCCGGATATGATCGATGACCTCGTGTACCGTCCAGTCGCGCTCGACGGCAATATAATCCGGGGTCATCAACCGGCCCACGCTGCGCTCGGGATAACCCAGGAGGCTCAGCGTGATCTTGCGTTCTTCCGGGTCGAGCGTCTTGATCAATTCTTTTACCACCTCGCTTGGCAGCTCTTCGAGAAAGGAGGTCCGGTCATCCGCCGAAAGGTCGTTAAGCAACTCGGCGGTCTTGAAAGCAGGCAATTCCTGGATGATCCGTTTTTGCGTAGGAACATCCAATATTTTAAACGTACTACTCGCCCTATGTATGCTCAGGTGCCCCATGATCTGGCTCTCGTAATCGGGGAACTCATAGATCAGTTCAGCCACCTCGCTGATATTCTGATTATTCAAAAAATCCCTGATCTCCAGCAGATCTTCGGACTGGATCAGCTCCTGAAAACGCTCCTTGGGGTCGATATGTTCTGCCTGTTCTGGGGACATACGCGAACCTACGTCAAAAGTCCCGAAAAATGCTAACTTCCCCGCCAAAATCTAAAGGCAAACGGATGATCCTACCGCAGTTGTTTATCGCTCCCACGGCCGATATGGGACGCGGCGTGTTCACTTCAGAAAATATCGCCATGGGAACTATTATCGAGGTCTCACCCGTGATCGTGCTATCGGGCGAAGAACGAAAGTTGCTGGACCAGACCCTGCTGCATGATTATATTTTCGAATGGGGGGACGATTGCAAAAGCTGTTGCATGGCACTTGGTTTCGTCCCGCTGTACAACCATTCCTATCGCAGTAATTGCGAGTATGAAATGGACTTTGAAGAGCGGGTAATTTCCGTCAAGGCCGTCCGTTTCATCAAGGCCGGCGAAGAGATCTTTATCAATTACAATGGCGACTGGAACAACGCCACCCCCGTGTGGTTCGACAAATGATAGCTATCTCTTTCGACTTATCACCGGCTCGAACCTCAGCGCAAAATTGATCCCTACCGTGCTCATCTGCACCCGTCCGATCCCGACACCCCGCACGGGTATCTTCATATAGGGCGCAATCAGCAGACTCAAACTATTGCTGAGCCCTGTTTCGACGCCCGCCGAAAGGTTCAGCGCGGAGAACAGATAGCTCTTGCCCGGCGTCGAGACCGGTGTACACACGCTGTTGCGCGGATTCCAGTACGAACTATAATAGTAGTTATTGTTTTGGCTGACCAGCAGGTAGGAGGATAGCCCGCTGCTGAGGAAGAACATAGTGCTGCCCGATACCGTGAAATCATAACGCAGGTTGAGCGGGATCTCCAGCATTTCAAAAGCGCCTTTCACTATGCCGATCCTGTCTGGCAACCCATTAGCGGCGTAAAATCCCGCCGGCGCATGGAAATCTTGCCCATAGGCCGAGAAGATCTTCCGGTCCAGCAACAGGCCGGAGCCAATATACAAGTGATTGGCGAACTGATAGTCCACCGTAAGGCCGATCGTGCTTCCCGGCCGGTCCCCGGCGAGCGAGTTGACGCTGGCAAAATCCGGCGCCGCCAGGATACCAAACGCCAGGGAACGATTGATGTGCAGGCCACCCCTACGGATGAGCTGCGGTGCCGTGGATTTGAGCGTGAAAGCCCTGAGCGCCGAGTCGCCGATATAGGGCGCTTTTTTTGTCGGGCGCAATCCTTGCAGCGCGACCTTGCCCAGTTCTCTCCGCGGCGTCGCCTGGGTGTTTCCCGTAGCACTCACTACCCTATCGGGATTTTTACCATTGGTCACCTGCCCCGCATTGGCCGGAGCCGTTATCGCAAGTGCATTGTCGTCCTGAGCAACCCGCCCATTCCCTCCGTGATGATTCCTGCCTCGTATATGCGCTGCATGCGCTTCCGCATTAGCCGCATCCCGTGTCCTCATCGATCCCGCCGCTGCCTTCGACCTCGTTCCAACCATCGACTCTGTCGCACCGGCCGATCCGTTCACGCCAGTCGTTCCAGCAGCACCGGTCGCACTCGTCGATCCAGTCGCTCCAGCCGTACCCGTCGCACCGGCCGATCCAGTCGCTCCAGCCGTACCCGTCGCACTCGCCGATCCAGTCGCGTCGGCTTGATGAGCCCCCGCTATTTTTCCGGCTCGCATTCCAGCCGTTCCAACCCCTACCTCCCCTCCGCCTACGGGTTTCCCACCCGCCTGTTCGGCAGAAAGGGTAGGAGTGGCAGCAGAGGAATCAAGAGTAGTAGTTTTTTTATAATCCGGGCTTTGGGAAGAAGAAGAATTTTGGACCACAGCGGCTGGCGCCTTGGCCACCCTGCCAGGCGGACCCGCAGTCCGCCGGATAAGATAATACGAAACCCCCAACAGCACCAGCATCGCCGGTGCATAATAGAACGGAAACCGCCGGATATGCCTTAGGGGATTCAGATGTACCTTTCCTAAATCCCTATCCAGGCGGATCTCCAGCCCTTCCCAGGAACGCTCACCCAACACATCTCCGGGGTCGTATTCCTGGGCCGCTTCTTTGGCGAAGTGATCCAATTCCTTATCGGACAGGTTCAACATAAGCTTTCTGGTCAGTTTTTTTTGTTAGGATTTTTCTTAGGTTTTCTCTGGCTTTCGACAGATTGGATTTTGACGAACCCACGGAGATCCCCAAATGCTGCGCGATCTCCTCATGCGTCAACCCCTCGATGACGAACAGGTTGAACACGGTTCTATAGGCCGGCGATAGCTCCCGTATCGCCTCGATGATCTCTTTATAGCTAAGGATATCGATCCCGGTCTCTTGCTTATCGGCGATATTCTCCGCATCTTCGGATAACATCTGTCCATTGATATAGCTGGCATTCTTTCGGTAATGATCGATACAGGTATTGACGAGGATACGCTTGAACCAGCCCTTGAGCGATGCCAATACATCCGCATGACGCGATTCCTCGAATTGATGAATGTTCTTAAATAACTTGATAAATCCTTCATTCATGATCTCTTCCACTTGTTCAAGGTTATTTTGATAACGGTAACAGATCTTCACAGCATAATCCTTGAGCAGGTTATATAGCTCCTTCTGGCTTGCACGGTCATTCGATCGGCACCCAGCAATTAAAGCATGTATTTGCGTGTTTCCTGCGATCAATTCGTTGTGCGGTATTTGAATGGTAGATAATGAAAGAACGCACAAACTAGTTTTCCTAATTGGCATTATACGCAAATGAAATGTTAATGGTTGCTTTTTTGAGGTCAATTCGCCAAATGTATAGGTGAATGGCCTAGCTCCTTGAGAAACAATGCCTTATTTGGTTAGTCCCGTGTCCGTTACAGAAAGCTCCGCCTGGACAAATAGCTGAACGTATAAATTAGACTCGCCCGCCAGGAGCCCGATCAATTTTAACTGCTTGATTTCCCCTGTGGTATGTAGATAAGGCGTTATAGCCCGATTAAGTTGCGCATTTATCGTCGGAAGGTTCGTTTTCAACAATGCGGCCAGATCGAGATAGCTATTGCCTTGTACCGTCCGGCGAATCTTACCCCGCAGCACCGTCCTGACCATCCTGACGATCAGGTCTCCACTCTCTATGCTAAAGGACACATCGGGAACGGTGAGCGCCTGTTTGGCCGTGTCGACCACTGGCGTCCCCCGCAAAAAAAACCGCGCCTCATGCCACCCGGTCAAATCGACCCTCAATTCCAATTGATGATGCCCGATCCCCTTGATGGCCAACTCCTTGATCGTCTCCTGGTGGCCCTTGTAATCGAATGTCTTACCCGCGATCGAGTCATTTAGCAACTTGTTGAGAAAAGCATATTCGTAAGTGGCCGGGAGATAAAGCGTAATCCCGTTCCTGTTACTGCCGCTGTTCAATGGCGGCAACGAGATTTGTTTGGCGGGGCTCTTGTCGCTGCTCAGCTCAGGCCGGCAGCTGATACCGAGGCTCAACGCAAACGTATCCCTGACGAAATTGAGCGTGCCCACACGCATGGCCAGCGGATTGATTGCCAGCCAGCCGTAGGGACCTATCGGCGTTTTCTGCCAGGTCCTGGCCATCTGCCGCAGATAGCCGGCGACATTCAGCCCGTTTGCCGAAGCATCGATGATCCGGCAAAAAGCGTTGATAGAACTGCGGATGCTGTCCATGATCAGCTGTGTCATATCCACCGAGAATACGCTCATAGCACACTTGTCCAATGCCTTGACCTGTTCGACACGTGAGAGCGTATGGATCTTATAGTCCGGTGAAATTGAGAACTGTGTTGCAAACGCGAGGTCTACTTTTCTCATCGGCTCGGGGTCGAACCCGCAATAACCCGAGATCCAGGGGCTCACGGGCTTCCCGCCCGCACATAAACTGCGTCCGCCCGCTACCTCGTAATCACATTCCATCCGCACGGAGAGAAAATTGTTGATGCACCGGACGTTGAAACCCTTTCGGACAAAACGATATTTATACCGGAAATCACAAGTAGGCTGGAGATAACCCGGCCATCCCACCGAAGTAAACGCCGAAGGAAAGATCGAATCGGCCGCCGCCAGAAGCGGTCGCCCTGCTAACTTGATGGGAATATCGATCTCCGACTGCGGCAACGGCGGCAGAGAATCGGGTAGGGCGACCGTTACGGATGGAGCGGTTAGCTTTTTCGCCGGCGAACAGGCCCAAAAACTCAATACCGTCAGGACAAACACCAGGGTGTGCCGCATTACCTACCTCCCTCCATTTTGGTTTTCGTCCGGTCGATCACATCCAGCAGCCCGTCCGTGAATTTGTCCTCCGTCATCTGCCAGAACATCACTCCGCCGAGCCCTTTGTGGATTGCATACTCCGTCTTCAACCGGATGGAAGCGGTGTCGTCAAAACTGGCAAAGGTCTGCTCACGCGCGTTGTACATATAAGGGGCCTGGGACATGTTGTCCCAATGGTATACATAACCGCTGTCGGATGATAGCACAGACGCCTGATCCTTATAGGAGACGCCATGCAGGAAATGACCTGGACGATAAAGCCCGTCGTTGATGCTGTCGACACCACCAAAGACGCGTGCATAAAAAGCCATTCCGATCACTACCTTATGCCGTGGTACTCCGGCAGAATCCAGCCAGCGGACAGCACGATCCGTAGATTGCTCCTGCTCGGGCCTGCTGTACAATGCGGTGTGATGCCCCGTTTCCTTCGCATAGCCATTGATAAGGTCATAGCTCATCAGGTTGATATAGTTCACGAGCGGTGCAATCGACTTCCAGTCGATCGACGTCCGCAGATAATCGGTGAACCCGCCGGCGGCAAAGCTGATCACGGCTTTTTTTCCCAGCGTCTTGCGCAGCAGTCTTACCACGGCAGTAAAATTATCTTTGTCCGCGGGATAATAGACGTAGCCCGGGACGTTCTCCAACGCCGGATATTCCCAGTCCAGATCGATGCCGTCGGCATGAAAATTATCGAGCAGTTCCCTGGCGCTTTTCACAAATTCCTGTCTGCCGCTGTTGGTCGAAAAGACATCCGGGCAGGTCCTGCATCCTCCCCAGCCGCCCAGCGATACGAGGACCTTGAGTTGCGGATATTTGGACTTCAAACCCACCAGGGCAGTCAACGTAGCGCTATCCCTGGCATTCTGTATCCACAACCTGTTGCCATTGAGATGCGCGAAGCTGAAGATCACGTGCGTCAGTTCTCCCATCGGAAAGCTGTCCACGGCGGTGGATCTGCCGGCATAGTAGCCGATGACGGCCAGTCGCCTGGCATTGGTCGACTGGGCCTGAACGGTAGAAGTAAGGAAGGCCAGGGCTACAAAAAAAGCCAGGATGCGGGTCATGTGTAAAATTTGACCTAAATATACCTATATTTATTTCCTACAATCTACCACCTATCATGTCTATAAACAGCTGGCCCAGGCGCAAATTCCTCGCCACCTCGCTGGCAGCGCTGGCGGGAACTTCCATCCGCCTGCCCCGGGCATACGCAACATCGACAAACGGCTTCACGATTCAGCAGGTCATCGACGCCCTGCTGGCCGATATCCCCGGCGCTCCATTCCCGGGTACAGTCGATACCATCAAAAGCGGCGACCCGAGCGGGCGCGTAAAGGGCATTGTTACGACGATGTTTGCCACCGACGCCATTATCCAAAAGACCATCGATCTGGGCGCCAATTTCATCATTGCCCATGAACCCACGTTCTATAATCACACCGATGAGACAAGCTGGCTGGGCGCCGACCCTGTGCTGCAATTCAAAAAAAACCTGTTGGAAAAACACGACATCGTAGTCTGGCGCTTTCACGACGGCATTCATGCGCATATTCCGGACGGCATCAGGATGGGGGTCTTACAGGCACTTGGATGGGACAGTTATTACGATCCTTCCAATCCTCCCCTGACCATCCTCCCTTCCCCGACACCCCTCGCCAGCCTGATCGACCTGTGCAAGAAAAAGCTGTCCATCGGCCCGCTAAAATACATCGGTGACCTCGACCAACCCTGCACCCGCGTCGTGCTGTCCCCTGGTGCCGCCGGTGGCCGGAAACACATCGGGTGGATCCAACAATATCAACCGGACGTATTCG
>JAICXX010000183.1 GCA_025934485.1 Chitinophagaceae bacterium | reverse complement strand
CAATCCTGGGCATCGTGGGCGCGATCCGGGTATTCTCGATGTGGATACGCGGCGACGAACGGATGGGCCATACGGCCGCGATGTGGTTCGGAGCGTGCATCTTCCTCGTGGTAGTGGCGACAGGAATCAAATCATTTTTCGGCTTGTAACGGCGGACAATGGCGGCGAAAGTGTACCATATCAACAGGGGCATCAACCGGCCCATCGAGTTCCGGGGTTTGAAGGGGCAGTATATCGGCTATCTCGCGGCGTGTGGGGTAGGGACTATGTGCGGATTTGGCGTATTGTACGCCTGCGGCATCAGCTTGTATATCTGTACCCCTTCGGCCCTGGGCCTCGGCGGGTGGGCCGCCGCGAAGGTCTTCCGGATGAGCAAGCGGTATGGGCAGTATGGATTGATGAAGCGGGGCGCCAAACGGCGAATGCCTGCGGCATTGCTATCGAGGTCGAGAAAAATGTTTATACAATTACACAGTGATTATGTACGGACAACTGGATGAGCGGCTGCCGATCTACGAGGTGGCGGATGACTGGATCGTGAATAAGCTGGGCGACATCTGCATCGGGCTGGACGTCGAGAAACCGGAGATCTTCACGCTGGGCGAGGCGGACTATGATAACCTTCATCAGGCCTTTATAAAGGCGATCAAGGTGCTGCCGGCCGGGACCGTGGTGCATATGCAGGATATTTATCGACTCGGGAGTTATCGGAGTGCGGAGTTAGCGGCCGATGGGAGTTTTCTCGACCGGGCCAGCGAACGATTCTTTGACGGACGGAAATTCCTGCGACATCAATGCCGGATCTACCTGATCCGCCGACCGGCCGGGCGGCTCAAGGTGACATCAGCCAGTTCGGGGATCTTGCGGAAGACGTTGGTACCGGCGGACACGCTCGATATGAACGTCGCGCAGGAATTCGAAGTAGCGGTGCGCCAGTTCTGTCGCATCCTGGAGGATTCGCAGTTGATCCGTACCCGAAGGTTACGGACGGCTGAATTGATCAGCTCGGGTAAGACGGCGGGCATCATCGAACAATATTGCTATCTGCTGGATGAAGACGAGACGCCGGTGATCCGGGATATTGGTTTGCGCGATGGCGTCAGGGTAGGAGATCGGGAGGTAGCCATTTATACGCTCGGTGATGCGGAGCGATTGCCGGGGCAGTGTTCGTCGTGGGTGTCTCACGAACCTTTTAGTACCGAGAATACAAGGTATCCCGTGGGATTTGCGTCCGGGTTGGGTTTATTGCTGGCATATGATCATATCTATAACCAGTATATCGTAATCGAGGACGTGGCCGCGACGCTGAAACGCCTGGAGAGCAAACGGCTGCGATTAAAGTCGCTTTCGAGGTATTCGCGGGAAAATATGCTCGCTCACCAGGCGGTAGATGCCTTCCTGAATGAAGCGATCGGCAGCGGGCTTCGACCCGTTCGGTTTTGCGCAAACGTGATGGCCTGGACGGACCAACCGGGACAGATGGCTGAGATCAATAACCGGATTGGTTCGGCGATGGCGGCAATGGACGCTGTCGCGCACCAGGAGACGGTGGGCGCGCCGCAGCTGTGGTGGGCAGCAATCCCCGGCAATGGCGGTGATCTGCCGGAGAATGAGTGTTGTGATATCTTTTTGGAACAGGCCTGTTGTTTCCTGGCGATGGAGACGAATTACAGGGACCTGGGGAAAAAGTTTGCGATACGATTTGGTGACCGCCTGACCGGAAAACCGATAGCGGTGGATATCGACATCGAACCACGCCGGCGCGGCTGGACGGGAAACGGGAATATGTTCATCTTATCTGGCAGCGGTGGGGGTAAGTCGTATCTCATGGCGCATCTGTGCCGGACCTATCTTTCGCAGGGAATGCACATTTTGATGGTGGATGTCGGGCGTTCCTATGATTCACTATGCCGACTGTTGGGCGGGGTTTATATAACATACACGGAAACGGCGCCCATCGCCTTTAATCCATTTTTCGTACCCACAGGTCAGGTGCCGGATATCGAAAAGAAAGAGGGCATTAAGGCTTTATTGCTCGCGTTGTGGAAACAAGCGGGTGAGGAACTTTATCGTAGCGAGTATGTAGCCCTTTCCAATGCTGTTACGGCCTATTACCAGATGCTGGCGGATCGGTCGGAAATCTTTCCTTGCTTCGACAGCTTTTATGCCTTTATGGAAGGGGAGTATTCCGAGGTGCTGCGGCAGCAGGGTGTTCGGGAAAAGGTCTTCGATCTCGATAATTTTTTGTTTGTCCTACGGCCTTACTACAGCGGTGGAGAGTTCGATTTTTTGTTGAACAGCAGGGAGAATCTGGATTTGCTTTCGAAGCCTTTTATTGTCTTCGAACTAAGCAATATCGTCGACCAT
This sequence comes from Chitinophagaceae bacterium, assembly GCA_025934485.1. Taxonomy (GTDB): domain Bacteria; phylum Bacteroidota; class Bacteroidia; order Chitinophagales; family Chitinophagaceae; genus Puia. The sequence goes on along the minus strand of JAICXX010000183.1, from coordinate 9,236 downwards.
CCGATAATCTTTCCCGTGGTGACGATGGTGATCGTCGAGGTGTTTATGGCGAAAGTTCGGTCCCTGCGCGGGACGCGGAAGATGATCGTGATCGAGGAGGCCTGGAAGGCCATTGCGAATGCGGGCATGGCGGACCATATCCGCAGCTGGGTCAAGACGCTGCGAAAATACCTGGGGAAACTTGCGCTGGTTTCGCAGGAGTTGGAGGATATCATTGACTCGCCTGTGATCAAGCAGGCGGTGATCAACAGTTCGGACTGCAAGATCCTGCTCGATCAGAGCAAATTTGCCAATCGGTTCTCGGAGATTCAGGCGATGCTGGGTTTAACCGATAAGGACGTCACGCAGATCTTCTCGATCAATAAGGGCCATGAACCGGGGCGCCCCTATAAGGACTGTTGGATCGGGTTGGGGTCGAACTACTCACGGGTTTTGCGGGTGGAGACGTCGGAGGAGGAGTATTGGGCTTACACGAGCGATGAAGGGGACAAGGTGAAGCTTGAGCAGGCTGCTGTGCGGAATGGTGGGTTGCAGCAGGGGATCGAGGTGTTGGCGAGAGAGATGAGGGCTGGTAAATGAGCGCGGAGAAGCGATAGGCGTCGGCGCGGATAAACGATAGGTAGGCGTTAAATCATTTGAGGATGAAAAAGATATTGTCAGGTGGCAGGGTTGGGGACAAAGGCAGGTATGCCCAAAAGGTGAACAGGTGGGGGCGTGGGGTTTTAAAGGTTTTCCCTGCGCTCCTCCTGGCCTGCCTGATACCGGGCGCGCTCGATGCGCAGGGGCTGGATATCATTGGGATCATCAACGCCGCGGTAAAAAAGGTGATCGTGGCTACCGATCTCGAAGTCGAGCGGATGCAGACGGAGACGATTGACGCACAGAATACGGAGAAAGCGAGCGAGATCGACATGGAGCAGGGGGAACTGACCGGTATTGCTTCATGGGTGGAACAGCAGCGGACATTGTTTGCGGCCTATTACCAGGAGCTGCGGGAAGTCAAAAATGTGATTGCTGCTTATGAGGAGGTGAAGGAAATGATCGATAAGCAGGCGAGGATTATTTCCGGATACCAACAGGTGTATGCTACGCTTAGGCAGGATAAGCATTTTAGCGTGGGTGAGGTAAGTCACGCTTATGCGGTGCTCTCGGGTATCGCTTCGCAGAGTGCCCAAAATATCAGGCGATTGACGCTGGTGGTGACTTCGCTGGTGACGCAGATGAGCGATGCCGCCAGACTGCGGCTGGTCGATGAGACGGGTAATGATATCGACCGGAATTATTCGGACCTGGTGCAGTTCAGTCAGCAGAATATGCTGCTGAGCTTGCAGCGGGCGAAGGATGCGAATGATATTGCGGTGACGAGGGCGTTGTATGGGTTGCAGTAAGGATTTTTTTATGATACGGATTGTGATAGCGGGCTTAGGATTGTTGCTGGTCTTGCCCGGCCAGGCACAGACTTTCGCGGAATGGTTCAAACAGAATTCGACCAGGTTGAAATATTATGCGCGGCAGATTGCGGCTTTGGAGGTGTATGCGGAGGAACTGGAAAAGGAGTTACAGGTCTCCGACGCGGGGCTGACGGCGATTTCGGGGAGTAAACAGGGGGAGTATGATTTGCATCAGGGTTATTATGCGTCGTTGGGGGTTGTTAATCCGGGCGTGGCCCAGATGCCGGAAGTGAGCGAGATCAGGAACTTGCAGACGGCCATTGTGCAGCGATTTTCGACGGCCTTGAGCCGGTATCGAAGCGATGGGGTGCTGGGAGCGGACCGGGTGGCTTCGGTGGAGCAGGCTTATGATGCGGTTTTGCAGGCTTCTGCTGAAGATGTTGAGACGCTGGCAGGGGTGTTGACCGCTGGCAATTGGCAAATGACGGATGACCAGCGGATAGCCCGGATCAGGGAGCTGGAGGCGGCGATGCGACAGCGATACGCTTTTACGCTGGTTTTTACCGATCGGGCGGATCTGCTGGAATGGGAGATGGCCGCGGAAGGCGGGGAGATCGGAACGGTAAGCGGACTCTATGGTGGGCAGTAGGGGAAAGGGCGATAAAAACATGATCTATGAAACGATTTTTTGTGGTGATCTTACTGGTGGCGATGCCTTTTGCCGGCCTATGGGCCCAGAGCGTTGGTGATGATATCCAGCAGCTGTTGCTTGATGTGCAGAAGCTGTCACAGCTGAAGCAGATCCTCACGGAGATGGTGCAGGAGTATACGATGCTGCAACAACGGTATGAGCAGATCAAAGGATTGAGCCAGGGAACTTTCTCTTTGCATAAGGCTTTCCTGGATGGGCTGTTGTTGGTGAGCCCGGCGGTGCGATCTTATTACAAGGTGGGCGATATTGTGAGTAAAGAAGGCCGTTTGCTGAACGAATACCAGAGCGCCTACGGGTTCTTCCGAGGTACCGGAATGTTTACTGCCGCGGAGCTGGATGGCTTTTCAACGAATTACAGCCTCTATATGCAACGTGGACAAAAGGATGTGGACGAGCTCTCGCTGGTGACGACCGACGGAGAACTCAGGATGAGTGACGCGGAACGGCTTTCGGCGATTGACCGGATCGATGCCGATATGACTACACAACTAAGCCTGATGCATTCCTTTAACAATAGTGTGGCGATTCAGGCGGTGCAGCGGGCACAGGCTGCTGGTGACATCGGTACGGTTAGAGGTTTGTATGGGATTGGGCCTTGAGGGGCGCGGGCAATGGTGAATGAGTTGGTACTAGGTGAATGGCTGGTGGATCATAAACGAAGGGAGATTGAAACGAATAAAACGACAGGGTATGAAAAAGTGGAGAGTGATCTTGCCGGCAATGGCCGGGGTGGGAGTGATGTTGCCGCATGGGGTTTGGGCGCAAGATGCGCCGGTGACGGGTCTTTCGAATGGTATAGGCGGACTACAGACCACGCTCGAAAATGTGTACAACACGATGATGGTGCATTGCGGCGAGCTGGTGGGTATCGGGCAGGGCCTGGCAGGTTTTGGGGCTTTACTCTATATCTCTTACCGGGTCTGGGGGCACCTGGCGCGGAATGAGGCGATCGATGTGTTCCCGCTTCTTTGGCCTTTCGGTTTGGGTTTGGTGCTCGCATTGTATCCCGCCTTTATTGGTACGGTAAATTCTTTGCTCCAGCCTACGGTTTCCGGTACGGCGGCGCTGGTGGACGACGCGAATGCCGCTATTACCACGCTGTTGCAGCAGAAGGAAGCGGCACTCGAGCAATCGACGGATTGGCAGATGTATGTGGGGCCGGATGGCGGCGGGAGTATGGAGAAGTGGGAGCAATACAGCGGTGATGCCGAGACGGGAGTATTTTCAGGATTGACGAATGCGGTAAAGTTCCAGCTCGCGCGGATCGGCTATAATTTTCGTAACGGCGTAAAGGTGGTGCTTTCGGAGGTGTTGCAGATCGTGTATGAAGCAGCGGCGCTATGCATCAATACGCTCCGGACCTTCGAATTGCTGCTGATGGCGATCTTGGGACCGCTGGCCATTGGGTTATCCGTGTTCGATCCGTTCCGCAGTGCGTTTTCCGCGTGGCTGGGACGGTATATAAATGTCTTTCTCTGGCTGCCGGTAGCGAACATCTTTGGTTCACTTTGCGGCCAAATCCAGGCGGAGATGATCAAGATCGATATTTCGCAGATCCAGGCATCCGGCAGCACGGCATTTAGTTCTAATGACGTCGCTTATATTATTTTTCTCATCATTGCGATCACCGGGTACTTCTGCGTACCCTCTATTACGAGTCACATTTTGCATGTGTTTCCCTCAGGCGGCGGCGCGTTGCTGACGAAGGTTTCGGGTAAAGCGGAAGGGGCTGCGAAGGCGCCTGTGGAGGTAGCCTCGGCTGCTGCAGGCGCGGCGGCAAAGATGGGGGGCCTTTGATGACATTTTAACGATAAAGTTATGTTCCCGAAGACAAGGAATTTGGAGTCGTCTTTCCGGCTGATCCGGGGGACTTGTGTGATGGTGATCGTGGGGGCGTTTGGTCTGTGCGGTTATGTGTTCTTCCAGGCGAATTGGCTGGTGAGCCGGGCACAGGGTCGGATCTACATTCTATCCGACGGTAAGGCATTGGAAGCGGTGGCCGGAGACCGAAAGGACAATATCCCGGTGGAGGCGAAGGATCACGTACGGAATTTTCATCTTTTATTCTTTACGCTGGACCCCGATGAAAAAGTAATCGGCGACAACCTGGGTCGGGCGCTTTATTTGGCTGATGGATCGGCCAGGAGGGTCTATGAGAACCTGAAAGAGTCGGGCTATTATGCCGGCGTGATCAGCGGGAATATCAGCGAACGGGTGACAGTGGACAGTATCCGGCTGGACCTTTCAAGTTATCCTTATTATTTCCGGTGTTTCGGGCAGGAGACCATCGTTCGTCCGACCAGCATGGTCACGCGTAACCTGGTGACGGAGGGCTATCTGCGCAATGTGAGCCGAAGCGATAATGATCCGCATGGTTTTCTGATCGAGCGTTGGGTCATACTGGACAATCATGATTTGAAAGTGGAACAGCGGTAATTGAGTCTTAAATAAAAATCGATTGTATGAGAAAGGTTTGGTCGAGAGGGAGATTCCCCGTGGAAGTGATCAAAGATGCGGTCGCAAAGAGCAAACTGGCCAGGAAACTAAAGGCGAAGGTGAAGGAGCGTTTGGCGAGGGTTGAACCAAAGCGGTTGCGACGGTGGTGTCTTGGGGTGATGGCAGCGATGTTGGTTTGGTTCGTGCTGCTGTTCGCCTGGACAGGAGTGCGATGTGTGACGGGGCCACATTATTCCGCAATCTCGCCGATTCTAACTGTCGGTGGGCGCCGGGTCCCCGTGAAGGCATTTTCAACGGTGTGGGATAGTCTCATGGCTGATCCGGCCATGAAGCGTGCCTGGGACAGCCTGCTGAAGGTGCGACCGGGGTTGAGGGATACTGTTGCGAGGTTGCAACGCGCCGATTCGGAAAGGATGGGGAAATGAGGTTTATTTCTAAAATTTAAAAATGGGAGTTATGTCAGGTGTAAAAGGAGCAACCAACGAGATGATACGTCGGAAGCGAAAAGTGATGCTGTTGCTACCGGTAATCGTAATCCCGCTGTTGACGCTGGGCTTCTATGCGCTGGGCGGGGGTAGGGGAGGTAATGATGGGCGCGGCCTTGTGCTAACGAAGGGGTTGAACATGAGTTTGCCGGAGGCAAAATTTGACGCGAAGAAAAAGGGGTTGAACAAACTGGGTTTTTACAAGGAATCGGATCAGGATTCCATGAAGCTGCGGGAGCGGCGGAAGATGGACCCATACTACGCTTGGAAGGATTCGTCGGTAGCTGGTTTGGGTGCGGGGCTGCTTAACCGGGAAGCAATTGGCGGGGTGGTTCGCCCGGGCGCGCCGACAGGGTTAAAAATGGAGGCAGCACCAACAGATCTGCAGGCGGCGGAACTGATGCGTAAGCTTGAACTGCTAAAGGGCGTACTCAGTCGGCAACAGCCGAGTGTGATGCCGGAGATGCCGCCCGCGGGAGGGGTTGTTGGCTCGGCTTATTCCAAGGGTGGTTCGCTGTCTTCTTTTGGGTCGGATGGAGCCAGGTTGGGCTCACTACAGGCTGTTGGCGCCGGATCGGGTTCTTTACCCCCTTTTTCGGGGGGAATGCCTATGGGGAGCGATCCTGACCTCGACAAGCTGAATGCGATAATGGATAAGGTGCTGCGGGTACGATATCCAGGTGATGCATCGTTGCGCGATTCAGTGCCTGGGAGGCCGCAGGGGCCGCCTGTGCAGGCCTTGACTACCCCGGCTGCGGAAGAGGTCATGACGACGCTTGCGATTTCCTCCGGGGATGACCTGGAGACTGGTTTTATCGATCTCGACGCGGGGCTGCGGGCCGATTCACTGGCAGAGAACATTATTCCCGCCATGGTGGATGGCGCTCAAACGCTGATCTCCGGAGAAGCGGTGGCATTGCGGACAACCGGGGATGCTATGCTGGGGGGCACGCGAGTGCCTTATGGTACTGCATTGTCAGGGAAGGCGACCTTGTCCGGCGAGCGGCTGATGATCAGCGTGAACGCGATACGCATCGGCAGCCGGGTGATGCCGGTGGCGCTTGAGGTGGTAGACATGGACGGCATGACCGGCATCCGGGTCAAAGGATCGATCAACCGGGATGTATCGAAAGAGTCGGCGGATGAGGCGGTGGGTTCGATGGGGCTGACGACCGTAGATCCCAGTGTCGCGGGTCAGGCTACCGCAGCGGGGTTACAGGCGGCGAAGAATCTGCTGAGCCGGAAGATCAGGTTGGTGAGGGTCGGCTTGCCGACGGGCTACCAGGTCTTGTTGCGAAACAGTAAAGTGAACCATTAAACTGAAGGTTATGAGGAGAGAGAGTTGGGGTTTTGGGCAGCGGATGCTCTGCTTAATGGGTTTGGTGTTGCTCGTCGTGGTTGGGTCGTTGCGGGCGCAGGAGCCGGGGTTTCACCTCGAAGGGGTGGTTAGTCGTTCCTTGCCCGTGACGGGCCGGAAAATGACGAACGTCATTTTCCCTGTCAACATTGCGGCTGGCGTACGGGTGAGTAGGGATGTGCTGGTGCAAAAGGTGAGAGGAATCGAGAACGTGATCGAACTGAAGGCGTTGAAGAGGGATTTTGCGCCGACGAACCTTTCGGTATACGGGGATGACGGGCGACTGTATTCTTTTGTGCTTCATTATGTCGAGGATACTACGGTGCTGGATTACCGCGTGGTAAGTGATTCTTCTGGCGGGTTATCCACGGTTCGGCTCTCCGGATGGCCGATGGCACCTGAGCAATTGCGGACCGACGCCCGGCTGTTGGCTTCCCGGCATGGTTTCCTGCACTGCCACGCGACCAACGACGGGTTGCGGCTAACACTGCGTGGTGTCTATTTGTGTGATAGTCTGCTCTGGTTGTCATTGGATCTTCGGGACCGGACATCGATGGGACTTGGTATCGGCGGGTTACGCATCTCCACGGAAGATAAGCGACGGGTGAAGCGGACGGCAACCCAGGAGCTGGAGATAACACCGGTGTTTACCGATAGGATTGGCGCCTTGCCGGCTTCCGGGCGACTGGCGATAGCAGTGGCGCTGCACCCTTTTGTTGTGGGCCACGGTAAGCGTCTGGTCCTTGAGGTGTTTGACCGTGGTGCGGACAGGCAGGTTGTATTGCGGGTAAGGGGGAAATGGTTGTTGAAAGCGAGGAATCTTCTAACATCTAAATCTTGAGTTATGCCTACAGGAAATGCGATCTACCAGGTGAGCAAAAAATATTCAGTGATCTATGCTGACCTGCCGTGGGAAGATGAGGAATGGCGGAATAAGTTTAGAATTCAGCCGGTACAAACATGGCTTGCGGCGGAAGCCCTGGTGCTTTTGTGGATACCTATGCCTCTTTTGGGGACCGGCCTTGTGCAGTTAGCCGATTGGGGATTCGATTATGCCGGCACGTTGGCTTGGAAGAAGAGTAAAGATGATCTGGAATCCCCTTCTGTATATGGTCAGTGCGAGTTTATGCTGGTGGGAAAAATAGGCTGCGTCAAATCCCCGTCCTTGTTGCGGCACAACCATTATGAGGCTGCCGGCAGTGGGGGTAACTATAAGCCGCAAGGATTCCGGCGGCTTTTGTACGGTGCGGGTTTCCTGGCATTTGGCGAGTCGGCAACCTACCTTGACCTCTGCGGGGCATATTGGGCGGAGAGGTTCCCGGATTATAGCAAAGGGCAGTGGGATTGGTTGGAGGGATGAAATGCAAGTCATGGAAATAATATTAAAAAACATCTATGTCGGTGAGCGGCAAAGCCGCGAAACGACGGCCTTTCAAGCAACGCTCTTTATTGATGGCTATAGGGTAGGCGTGATCACCAATGATGGGCAGGGATGTCCCAATATGTACCGGCCGCTGGACGACAAGGGTGTGATGCTGATCAGGCAGGCAGAGGATTGGTGCAGGAGACTTCCACCAATGGTTTTAGCCGATACGATGTCGGACGGGAAGCCGGTTACGATTCCAATGGAACTGGAGCTCTATTTGGATAATATCATCACCGACTGGCTAACGAAAAAGGATATTGAGAAATTTCGGAGGAAGGCGGAGAAGAAGATGAGCTCGGCGATTGTCTTTGGAGTGCCGGATAAAACATTCGGGTTGATGACCTATGGAAAAGTGATCTCGGCGTTGATCCACCGGCCAGGCTTTATCGATCAGCTGCGGAAAGATATCCATACTAAGGTCTTGCCATTGCTGCAGGATGATGAAAAGATACTCAATACCAATATTCCCTGGCGTGTTGTGGAACGGCTGCAAGTGCCTGCGGGAAAGTGGGTGGATGTGGGGCGGAAAATAATGGTTGTTCGATGAAGGAAGCGCGAGAGATAATGGATTTTATGGATCGGTCGGTGTCGGATTCCCGGTTGGGTCCGATGCATATCAGCGTATACTTTGCGATCCTTTATTGTTGGCTGCTGCAGGGTGGGGAAGGGCCTGCCAGAGTGAAGGGGAAAGAGCTGATGGTGCTGGCTAAGATCGGTGGGCCGACGCCGTTTTATAAAACGTTGAAGGAGCTACATCAATTTGGCTATATTGACTATAAACCTTCGTTCTGTGCCGCGGAGAAGAGTAAAGTGTATTTGCTGTTGGTGGAGACAATGGGGTATCGTTGGAAAGGGTGAATGCCGGGGGGGACAGTTGGACGATCCTGGTTGGCCATTGGGGGATTTCCCCACGGGAGACGCTTTGAAAGCCCTCTGGGAGTATTTTCTGTTAGCGGCTAGCGGGCTTTCATTGCGCCTCACGGGGGCGGCAACGGCGGTGTGCAGCTGGGAGATGTGGTGATGCTGATCGCCGGCGGCAGCGTTTGCTCTTGCTTGCCTCTGGCTTTCTTTGCGGCGGTCCTGGGCGGTTTTTTTTGCCGCCCTGTCCTTTTTGCCATCCCAGCATTTTTGAGGGTTCTTGGCCGCCCTGTCCTTGCCCCGGCAACGGGGCCGGAAATGACGGTAGGCATTTCCCAATCATAAAGAGGGCGGCTGTCGGCCGTATTACAGTTCGAGCCGAAAAGAAGTTCCATTCGGGAGGCCGCCCGGCCCGCCTGCGGGAGGGGATCTGTGTGCTGGGGCGGGATCGGGCGCCGCCACCGCGCCACACCAGCCGGCCCGGCTGCACCGGGAGGCCGTTGCGCCCGGCCGGGACCTGCCCGCGCAACCCTCTTACGCCCGGGCGCGT
>JAICXX010000363.1 GCA_025934485.1 Chitinophagaceae bacterium | reverse complement strand
GTGTTGAAGGGGGATAAGATCGTCGATTTTGCCAGGCTTTTTTGGGACCCGGCGACTGAGCTGTAAGATCAGTAAGTTCCGCCTGCGCCAGCGCCGCCGCCCGAGCCGCCGCCGAAGTGGCCGGGCTGATCTATCGGTTGGGAAGGGACACCCTTGAATGTCTCGGCGAGTACCAGACTTTCGACTGGCAGGTTTTGCAGGGGATGGGGCTCATCGGCCGCGGCCGAGGTGAAACCGTTCCGCGGGATGCGAAGATAGCGGATGAGTACATAGGCTGCTGTCAACAGGATGGTTCCGGCGAGGATCATCGCCAGTTCCGCCGGCATTACATGATAATAATAGCGAACGGTAAAGACGGTTGCTGCAACCAGCGGCAGCCCCATCCATAGTAGTATGGCATCTTTACGGCGGATGCCCCACGCGATATACCCTACAGGCACGACGCCGGTTAAGGTCCACCAGAGCCAGCCGAGGGTGACAGGCGCCGATTTTTCGCGTATGGAAGGATCGAGATGTTGTACGACATAGTAGTTCACCGAAAGATAAAAGCTTAGCAGCGCAGCCGCCCGCAATAAGGTAAGACCGGGGCGATAGTGCCGCAGGGATTCGCGGGCAGAGAAGCGGGTGAAGAGAAAATAGACGACGACAGAGACGGCCATGAACACAAAGGGGATCAGGGCTGTGCTGAATTTGCCGATGGTGGTGAGGAGGTGAAAGATCAGGCTTATCAAGGCGCCATAGGCTAGGATCGCCATGAGCCGGTCTGCATAACGCAGCATACCCCAGGTGGCCAATAACAGGGCAAGTTCGCATGCATGTATAGCAGACATCTCGGGTGCAAGAAACGCCGCACCGGTGAATATCAGGGTTCCGGCCGTCCATACAAGGGCGTCGTCTACCCCGGCGCGATATACATGTTGCCGGGCTATGAAAAGCTCCAGAGCACCATAGCAGATAATACCCCAGACGATTACGAGACCAGCGCCTCCTTCGGTTATCAACATCGACAAACCGAGGCCGCAGGCTACAGCAAGTACGGTCAGCAGAAAAAGCCCGATGCGGATAAAGATATTGGGAATGTATAATTTAACCGGATAGGTTTCCCGGATGCGTTGATCTTCCTCCCCGCTAATGATGTCTTCGGCAAGTGCCTTCGCTGCCTCCTGCCGGGTGTCGCGGTTAACGAGCGATTGACGATTATAGGCGATCATGTGCTTTTAATTGACGGTTTAGCCGGACAAGCAGGATCGCCAGGCCGCTTGCGGAAATAATAAAATACAGGAATCCAAGATAGAGTGGTGCGAGATCCGCATTACGCATCGTGGCCAACAGATGCATGATCACATAGGAAAGCGCGGAATACGCATATAGAATGACCACGACGATAAAATAAAAGGAGCGCCGGCGAAAGGCCTGGATATATAAAAACCAGGCTGCGGCCGCCAGGCCCAGCCACCAAAGAAAATAGGTATCATCGTAGGTGAACAGGCCGGCAAGACCGGCGATAAAGAACAAATGCAAGCCGAAGTTGGCGTAGGTCGTTTCGAAATGCGGCTTGAATTCGCGCTTCAGCGACAATTCGCCCGCGGCCAGTAACACCGCGCCGAGGGTAATGCCCGTGAAGATCAGGTGGCTGTCCGAGAAGTTCCCCGCTTTCAGTATCGACAACGGCGTGATGGCGATGCCGGCCCATGCAGCCAGATTGGTGATGGCTAAGCTCAATGCGCCGAGATGATCGAAATAGTAGGCGGCAATAAAGAGGACGACCATCGGGATAAACGTAGCCGTTCCATAGTGGTTACCGAAAACCTCGTATTGGTATTGCAGATAGCCCAGAAAGATCAGGAGGGTGAGGCAAGCGAGCAGCAGGACATAATCAAAGAAGGGATCAGGCACTTTGACCTTCTGCCTGCTAAATCCGGGATTTTTCCGGAGACAGTAAAAGAAACTTGCCATCGAGACTCCCGCGATAAACGCCAGCACTGCCTGATGGCCGATGGTATCGATGTGCTTATAGACCAGGATGCCGAGACCGCCGGTGAGTAGCAGGACGCCCAGATAGAGCAGTAGCCGCAGCTCCCAGTAAAGCGAGAACAGCCGGCGACTCTCCAGCATTTCCACTTGCTGAAGCGAGCTATCGGAGATCAAACCTTCGTCGTGTAATTTTTTAAAACCGGCTATGCGCATAGATGGGTATTCGTATATGTAACGCCTTATTATGGAAGTTATTATCAATTTTTTGTATTCCTGGTGATTTATGCGAAATTGGTTGGACTTAATCATTTGTTATGCAATCTTCTTTTGCGGCGGTGGTGGGATGTTGCGTCGTATGCTGGCTGGTGCCGGGTGGCGTGGGGCGACCGGAGGTTCGGTTCGTCAAGCATGTGCTCACGAAGGATTTTATTTCCGAGGGCGTGGCGATTGCCGACGTGAATCGGGATGGGAAGCCGGATATCCTCGCGGGGGCTTATTGGTTTGAGGCGCCTAACTGGACGCGGCATGCGCTGGCGCCGCCGAAACACTATGATCCCTCCACGCAGTTCAGCAATTCGTTTTTGGATTTTGCGCTCGATGTCAACCAGGATGGATGGCCGGATCTGGTGCGGATCAGCCTGCCGGGAGAAGAGGCGGTGTGGTATGAGAATCCGGGGGCCGGGCCCGGCGCGAGCGGCGGGGCGAATGGGCAGCCTGAGGCCGGGTCGCGGGACGGGTCGGCTGTGGCGACTGGGTATTGGCGGATGCATCCCTTGTTGAACAATGCGGGTAACGAGTCGCCGGCGATGGTCGATGTGAATGGCGACGGGCGGCCCGACCTGCTGTGCAACGATCCCATCGCCAAAGAAATGATCTGGCT
>JAICXX010000361.1 GCA_025934485.1 Chitinophagaceae bacterium | reverse complement strand
GTGCGTACATTGTACGTCATGCCGTCTTTGATCTTGTCGATCTGCTGGGAGTCTAGCTGGGTAGCCAGCTTTTTGAGGTAGGCGGCATGCAGACCTGCGATCTTCGTGTCTGCATCCTGCCGGATGATCTTCTTGAGAGAGTCAGAGGGGTGTTGTTTCAGGAGGCTATCTCTGTGAGTATCGATTGCATTGAGCGCACGATATTGATCGGTTACAATTGCGCGTACCCGGTAGAAGGCGGCGGAATCGGGCAGACCAAGCGTCGCTACGATCTTGCCGGATCTTTCCGTGATGACCCGGGTGTACGTGGTATCTTCATCTGATAAGGAGAGCGTGTGCGTAGGGTTAGCGTGAGCGGCTGATCCAGCCAGGATCATAATGAGTGTCGATCCCAATGCAAGCAAGCTATCTTTCATATGTCTTAACCGTTTATACCGTTTCATTGCCGGCATGCGCTGTAAAAAAATTAGCGCATGCCGGCAAAGCGCTAATGTCTGTCCTTCGGACAAGCTGCCGTCGGCAGCTTTTTGAACTATGGAAATAAAGGTACACGTGTGGCGAGGCGGAAACAATGTAAAGTTTCACTAAGTTGATGGAATATCTTACTATTTTCCACTTAGCCTGCGGTAGCCGTTCAGCGGGAATAAAGGTCCAGATCAGCAGGAAAAAGGCCCTGGCCGGTGACATGCACGCGGATCGTTCCGGCTTGTTTTTTTGTGCGGATGATGGCGAGACAAAGACCATTGTAGGCCAGGTGGTGGCCGGCATGAAAGGATTCGAGATCTGCCTGATAACCATTGTCCATGCCGGCGAGCTCGCCGGGTCCGTCGAGATCGATGCGGAGATCGTTGTTGGCATTGGGTACAATGTTGCCGGCAGTGTCGGTTATGCGGATGGTCACGAAAGACAGATCTGTACCGTCGGCCAGGAGCTGTTGCCGGTCCGCCTCGAGCCGGATGGTCGATGGTGTCCCGGCGGTATGAATGGTTTGGATGAGGACGGTTGAACCATTCTTTCGCGAGATGGCCTTTAGCTCACCGGGTTCAAAGGGTATCGCTTTCCATTCAACGTGCAGGTCGTCGCCTTGCTTTTTTCTTATGCCCAGGCTGCGGCCGTTGAGAAAAAGTTCTACTTCGTCGGCCTGGTTAAAGTAGGCCCATACGTCGATGGGTTCGCCGGGCCGGCCGTTCCAGGCGGGGAAAATATGCAGCACGGGTTTTGCCGTCCACTCGCTTTGATACATATAATAGACGTCCTTAGGGAAACCAGCGAGATCGACGATACCGAAATAGGAGCTGCGTGCCGGCCAGGGATAAGGGGTGGGTTCACCGAGGTAGTCAAAACCGGACCAGACGAAGATACCGGAGACCCAGGGGTCCCTTTTGGCTGTTTTCCAGGTCTCTTCGTGGGTAGAGCCCCAGTACGCCGAAACATTATCGTAGGCCGATACCGTATAGTCAGGGTTGCCGCCTACCAGCGGTTTTTTGGCGGACGGCGGCCAGCGGCGGATGCTATCGGATGGCATATCGTAGTGGCCACGGGTTTCGAGGGCCGAGGTAGTTTCCGTGGCGATGAAAGGATGACCAGGATATTTCAGCGGGACAGAATCGTATTTCTTTTCATTGTAGTTAATCCCTATGAGGTCGAGTGCGCCGGAGCGGTAGATAAAATTCTTTGCGGTATCGGTCTCTGTAAGCGCGGCGGTGATGGGACGGGTGGTGTCGAGCGCCCTGACGATAGCTGCCAGCTCGCGGGCGATGGGGATGCCCGTACTATCGAATTGTTCGCGGATCTCGTTGCCGATGCTCCAGATGATCACGGAAGGATGATTACGATCGCGGCGGATCTGATCCTGCAGGTCGATTCGATGCCACTGTTTAAAGTCCAATGAATAATCGTATTTGGTCTTCTTTTTTAACCACATATCGAAGGCCTCATCCATCACGAGAAAGCCAAGCGAATCGCAGGCATCCAGGAGTTCCGGTGCGGGCGGATTGTGCGACGTACGGATGGCATTGCAGCCCATGGCTTTCAGGATACGAAGTTGCCGCATGATGGCGGCGGTATTCACGGCGGCACCGAGAGCGCCGAGATCGTGATGCAGGCAAACGCCTTTTATTTTTAGCGGCTCCCCGTTTAGGAAGAAACCTTTTTGAATGTCGAAACGGAAGCTGCGGATGCCTATTGCGGTTGACCAGGTGTCGAGTACATCGCTGCCTTTCACGAGGTCGAGTTTTATTTTGTAGAGATAGGGATCGCCTGGAGACCAGCGATGGGGTTCGGTTATGGTGAGGTCCTCGCCGCCGGCTTCGGTGACCATTTGGTTGTTGGCGTCGAATATGGTGGTGCGGAGGGAATAGCCGGGAGTGTGCGGCATTTCGATGTGCACCTTCGCCGTGTGTTCGTTTATTACCGGTGTGGTGATGAAGACGCCGGCGGGATCGATGGACACGTTTGGTTTTGTCTCGAGCCATACATGCCGATAGATACCCGACCCCGAGTACCAGCGGGAGTTGGGTTGGGCGGAGTTATCGACCCTGACGACGAGTTCATTGGGTTTGTCCCGGTTCAACCATGGTGTCAGTTCATAGCGAAAGGAGATGTAGCCATTGGGGCGGTGGCCAAGGAGGTGGCCGTTGAGCCAGACGTCGCTGTTGCGATAGATGCCGTCGAAATCGATATAGATCTTGTCCCCTGCTGGGGTTGGAAAGGTCTTACGATACCAGCCGATGCCAGCGGGCAGTCCGGCTTCGTTTTGACCCGTGGGGTTGTTCTTGTCGAATGGGCCTTCTATGCTCCAGTCGTGTGGCAGGTCGAGGGTGCGCCAGGCGAAGCCCGTGGTGTCCGCACCGAGGTGGAATTGCCAGGAGGCGTCGAAATTCATGCGGCCCGATGGGCCGGTTGCCATGGGTGCAGCCGTGCCCTCTGCGGCTGGAGCCGCACGCGGGAACGACAGCGTGCTGTGGCCTTTGTCGGTGGAGGTAGCGAGCGCAATGCTGCGGTTGCCTTTTTTGTCGACGGCGCAATAGAAATGATAGACGGTGCCTTTATACTTAACCACAAAGGATTTGTGGGCGAACACTTCGTCGTAGGGCTCGGACGATTCGATGAGATCGGGCCCGGTCCAGTCCGTCCAATGGATGAGATCATAGGAGCAGGCAAACCGGTTGAATGC
>JAICXX010000166.1 GCA_025934485.1 Chitinophagaceae bacterium | reverse complement strand
GGTATTGAAGGGAGAGGGCGCAAACCGGCGTGCGCTTGGCGCCAAGGTGACGGTGTATTATAATGGGACGATGAGCTACCAAGAGCAACAGCCGGTGCGTGGGTTCGAGTCGACGGTGGATGACCGGCTGAATTTTGGGCTGGGCAAGACGTCGAAGATCGATTCCGTGGTGGTGGATTGGCCCGATGACCGCAGGACGGTGCGCCGTGAGATGGCGCCTGATACCGTTTTGACGCTGGATGAGAAAAATGCGCAGGCGGCTGCGCCGGTGGAAAAGCGAGTGGTGCGCGCGGTGTTCCGGAAGGCCGACGCCGGCGGATTGGATTTCGTGCATAAGGAGGATATGTTTAATGATTTTGACCGGAACCCACTTATTTTTCAAATGATGTCTACACAGGGACCGAGGATGGCCGTGGGAGATGTGAACGGGGATGGATTGCCCGACGTATTTTTATGTGGAGCGAGGGGGCAGGGTGGAGTCTTGTATGTTCAGTGTGGCGGCGGGCGGTTTCGCCGGATGGATCAAGGGGTGTTCGGAGAAGACTGCGAGGACGTGGATGCCTTATTTTTCGACGCGGATGGGGATGGCGATCTGGATCTTTTTGTTTGCAGCGGCAGTAATGAGTTTTCGGCTAATTCAACGCAATTGATAAGCAGGTTGTATCTCAATGACGGGCACGGGCGTTTTACCAAATCGCCCCAGCTATTGCCTTCGGCAAGTGTTTTTGAAAGCGCTTCCTGTGTGACCGCCGCGGATTACGATGGGGATGGCGATCAGGATTTGTTTATAGGAGTTCGGCTTAAGCCGTCGAACTATGGATATCCCTGTAAGAGTTATTTGTTGCAGAACGACGGGCACGGGCATTTTACCGATGTGACCGCTACTTTAGCCCCTGAGTTGATGCAGATAGGAATGGTCACAGACGCCAAGTGGTTCGATTATGACCGGGACGGAAAGCCCGACCTGGTCATCGCCGGGGAGTATATGCCTTTGCGGGTCCTTCATAATGAGGGGGGGCGGTTGCGGGCGGTGTCTGTGGGGCTGGACAGCAGCAATGGCTGGTGGAACCGGCTGGTGGTGGCCGATGTGAATGGGGATGGATATCCCGATCTTATTGCCGGCAATCATGGGTTGAATTCGCGGTTCAGGGCCAGCGTCGCGAAGCCTGTGTCTATGTATGTCAGTGATTTTGACGGGAGCGGGATGATCGAGCAGATCGTTTGTCGTTACAATGGCGATTCTTCCTACCCGATGTGTATGCGACAGGACCTGGTGGCCGCCTTGCCGTATTTAAAGAAGAAATATTTGCGGTATGACGATTATAAGGACCAGACGATGGCTGATATTTTTAGCCCCGAACAGTTGGGGAAAGCCATCCGCCTCGATGCGTATGAGTTGCGGAGCTGTGTTTTTTTGAACAATGGGAAGGGCGGGTTTGTGAAAAAACCGTTACCCATGGAGGCCCAGTTGGCGCCAATATTTGGGTTATTGCCGGGAGACTTTGATGGCGATGGACATGTGGATCTTGTGGCGGGCGGGAATTTTTATGAATCCAAGCCCGAGGTGGGGATCTATGACGGAAGTTATGGGTTATTTTTAAAGGGTGACGGGAAGGGAGGTTTTGCGGCTGTAAAGCCGGAACGCAGCGGCTTTTTTGTGAAGGGCGCGGTGCGGGATATAGGCAAGTTGCGGGTTGGTCGCGAAGACCTGCTGGTTGTCGCGCGAAATAATGATTCGCTTGCATTGTTCCATTATTAATTGTAGCCATGAAGCAGGTTTTATTTTTTGTTTTTGGTTGGTTGATCCTCACCGGGTGCGGCAGGGGCGACAGTCGTTACCGGAAACTGGTCGAAACAGAGATGGCCAGTGGCAAAAGGGTAAATGAGTTGGTATATGGGATCCATTTTGGAATGCCGCGCCGAAAATTCTATGAGTATGTATGGGGGATGCATCAAAAGGATAGTTTTGACGATGGCAGCAACAGTACGGCGGTGTTGTACCGCTTGCATCACCAGCTGAAGCAGCCGGCGCAGATGCTTTTTTATCCGATCTTCCGGCAGGATACGATCTATAGAATGTGGGCGCAGTTCGAGTATGACGCCTGGGCGCCGTGGAACAAGAAACTTTGGTCCGACAGTTTAATAACGGATGTAGTACGGTGGTACCGCGAGTGGTATCCCGGGAATGATTTTATCCGGATAACCGACAAGCGGCGGGGCACCATCTATGTCAAGGTGGATGGCAACAGGAGGATCATCATCGGGCAGAAGGATGATGCGCATGTGAATGTAGATTATTCCGATCTGCGGGTGGAAAAAAATACAATGGAATGAGTCGCTTGTTTAACTATAGATCATTGGCGTTGTTCTTGTTGCTTGCCGGTTGCCGGCAGGAGGAACCTATGGCGGGGAAGACGTTATTCCAATTGCAGGATGCGAGCCGGACGGGGATCGATTTTGAGAACAAATTAAGGTATGACGCTGCGTTCAACATCTTTACTTATCGGAATTTTTATCAGGGTGGCGGGGTCGCGGCCGGGGATATCAATAACGATGGATTGCCCGATCTTTTTTTTACCGGTAACCAGGTGGATAACCGGCTTTATCTCAATAAGGGGAATTTTCAATTCGAGGACATAACCGCAAAGGCCGGTATCCATAAGACCGGGAAATGGTCTACCGGTGTTTGTATGGCCGATGTGAATGGGGACGGCTGGCTGGATATTTATGTCTGCAATAGCGGTACGGTGAAGGGCGATAGCCGGCACAACGAGCTTTATATCAATAATCACAACGGGACGTTTACCGAAAGGGCGGCGGAATACGGGATTGCCGACGGCGGGTATTCCACGCATGCCGCCTTCTTCGACTATGATCACGACGGCGATCTGGATCTTTTCTTATTGCGGAACGAGGCCAGACCGATTACCAGTTTCGATTTGCAGCACAATGAACGGCTGGTCCGGGATTCGCTTGGCGGGGATCGGTTGTACCGCAATGATGGCGGTCATTTTACCGATGTGAGCGCCGCGGCGGGTATCTATGGGAGTGTGATCGGTTTTGGTCTCGGGGTTAGTATCGGGGATGTGAACAAGGATGGCTGGCCCGATATCTATGTGTCCAATGATTTTTTCGAGCGCGATTATCTATACATCAATAACCGGGACGGAACTTTTCGGGAAGAACTGGAAAACCAGATGCATAGTATCTGTAATGCGTCCATGGGTGCCGATATGGCCGATCTCAACAATGATGGTTATCCCGAGATCTTTGTCACCGATATGTTGCCGCAGGACGAGTCGCGGATCAAGATCAATACGACTTTTGAAAATTGGGAGAGGTACCAGAGTGATCTGCGGGAAGGTTATTATCATCAATTTACCCGGAATACCTTGCAATTGAATAATGGGAATGGGACCTTTAGTGAGATCGGGCGGTATGCAGGCGTCGAGGCTACGGACTGGAGTTGGGGGGCGCTGATCGCCGATCTCGATAACGATGGGTTCAAGGATATTTTTGTGGCCAGCGGCATCTATAAAGACCTCACCAATGAGGATTATATCCGGTATATCTCGGATCAGCAGGTGATGAGTAATTTTTTGACCGGCGGTGACCGGGATTTCCGGAAGCTCATCGATCTTATACCTTCCCATCCCAGGTCCAATTATGCGTTCCACAATAATGGCGATCTGACCTTTACGAATAAGTCTGTGGAATGGGGGCTTGGGAAGCCTGGTTTTGCTACCGGGTCCGCTTATGTCGATCTCGATAACGACG
The DNA here is from genome assembly GCA_025934485.1 of Chitinophagaceae bacterium. Classification (GTDB taxonomy): domain Bacteria; phylum Bacteroidota; class Bacteroidia; order Chitinophagales; family Chitinophagaceae; genus Puia. The sequence continues at coordinate 9,251 of JAICXX010000166.1, read as the reverse complement.
GCGATCTCGATCTGGTGGTCAATAATGTGAATATGCCGGCGTATGTCTATCGCAATAACAGCCGCGAGATGCATCCCGGGAATCATTTTTTGAAGCTGGTGCTTGTGGGGATGGGAAAAAATACAGAGGCCATCGGGGCCAAGGCGACCGTCTATTATGATCATACGCTTTCCTACCTGGAGGAGCAGCCGATGCGTGGCTTCGAGTCGACGGTCGACAGCCGGTTGAATTTCGGGCTTGGGAAGGCGACGGTTTTAGATTCTGCAGTTGTCGAGTGGCCGGGCGGCGGGCGGACGGTGATGCGCGGGGTAAAGCCCGATTCGATCCTGACCTTATATGAAAAAGATGCGGTTCGGACGGGTGTTGCCGGTGGGACCGGTGATGCCGGGCAAGGCGGCGACTTGCCGGTTACCGCTGGGAAATTGTTTATGCCTGTGGTGGTTGGCGGGTTGAATTTCGTCCATAAAGAAAATGAGTTTAATGATTTCAACCGGGACCGGTTGATCTTTCACATGTTGTCTACGCAGGGGCCGCGGATGGCGGTGGGGGATGTCAATGGGGATGGGTTGTCCGATGTGTATCTCTGTGGCGCCAAGGGGCAGGCCGGTGTTTTGTATGTACAAGGCGCCGCGGGACATTTTGTTTCTTCCGATACCGCATTGTTTGCTGCCGACAAAGAATGTGAAGATGTGGATGCTTTGTTCTTCGATGCCAATGGTGACGGGCACCCCGATCTTTTTGTGTGTAGCGGCGGGAATGAGTTCTCCTCCAATTCTACGGGACTGATCAGCCGCTTGTATATCAATGATGGACATGGACATTTCACCAAGTCGCCGCAGCTATTGCCTTCGGCGGCGCTGTTTGAGAGTGCGTCCTGTGTCACCGCTGCCGATTATGATGGGGACGGCGATCTCGATCTGTTCGTTGGCGTTCGGTTGAAGCCATTTAGTTATGGGTATCCGTGTAAGGGATATCTGCTACAGAACGATGGACATGGGCATTTTACCGATGTAACGGCGGTCGTTGCTCCTGATTTACTGAAGGCCGGAATGGTCACCGATGCAAAGTGGTTCGACTATGACCGCGATGGGAAGCCTGATCTTGTGATAGCCGGGGAATATATGCCTTTGCGGGTCTTTCATAATGAGGGGGGCAGGTTCAGGGAGACGACGGCGGCTTTAGGCCTGGACAGTAGTAATGGCTGGTGGAACCGGCTCGCAGTGGCCGACGTAAATGGAGATGGATATCCCGATCTTATCGCTGGTAACCATGGGTTGAATTCGCGGTTCAGGGCCAGCATCGCAAAGCCTGTGTCGATGTATGTGAGTGATTTTGATGAGAACGGGACCGTCGAACAGATCGTATGTTGTTATAATGGCGATTCGTCGTATCCCATGTGTTTGCGGCATGACCTGGTGGCCGCGTTGCCCTATCTTAAGATCAAATACCCGCGATATGAGGATTATAAGGAACAGACTATTGCCGATATTTTTACGCCCGAACAGTTGAGTAAGGCGGTGAAGCTGGATGCCTATGAGCTGCGGAGCTGTGTTTTTGTGAATACCGGGAAGGGTTCCTTTGTGAAGAAGCCTTTGCCGATGGAAGCCCAGTTGTCTTCGTTGTATGCGACGTTGCCCGGCGATTTTGACGGGGACGGGAAAATGGATATTATAGTGGGTGGCAATTTTTATGAAAGCAAGCCCGAGGTGGGTATCTATGATGCTTGTTATGGCTTGTTGCTTAAGGGCGATGGGCAAGGTGGATTTATCACCGTGCCCGAGCAACGGAGTGGCATCCTGATCAAGGGGGCGGTGCGGGATCTCGGGTTGTTGCACGAAAAGAAAAGGGATGTATTGGTCGCGGCGTTGAATAATGACAGTTTGCGATCTTTTTCTCAATTAAAAAAATAGTGATATGAATACTTACGATGCGATCGTTATCGGAAGCGGGATCAGCGGCGGCTGGGCGGCCAAGGAGCTGACGGAAAAAGGTTTGAAGGTCCTGATGCTGGAAAGAGGCCGGCCATTCGAACACATTAAGGATTACAAGAGTGCCAATAAGGATCCCTGGGATTTTCCACACAGAGGCAATGCCACCCTGCAGATGCAGCGCGACCGGCCTGTGCTTTCGCGGTATTGGGCGGCGTATGGTACGGCGGCTCATGAGTACAATATCGATTACTGGGCCAATGAGAAAGATTGCCCCTATGTGGAAGTAAAGCCTTTTACCTGGTGGCGCGCCTACCAAATGGGAGGGAGGTCCATTCTTTGGGGCCGGCAGAGTTATCGTTGGAGTGACTTCGATTTCGGGGCCAATTTAAAAGATGGGATCGCAGTCGACTGGCCGATACGGTACAAGGATCTCGAGCATTGGTATACCCACGTGGAGACATTTGCGGGGATCAGCGGATCAAAGGAAGGGTTGCCTCATTTGCCCGATGGTCATTTTCTTCCACCCATGGATCTGAACTGCGTGGAGAAGGACGTGGCGCAGCGGATAAAGGATGCTTATAAGGGCCAGCGGCATATGTTTATCGGGCGGACCGCGAATTTAACCCAGGCGATCCCTGGACGAACTGCTTGCCAGTTCCGGAACCGTTGCTGGGAGGGGTGTCCATTCGGCGGGTATTTCAGTACCCAGTCCTCCACGTTGCCGGCGGCTGTTGCGACGGGTAATCTAACCGTGCGGCCATTTTCCATTGTGACCCGGATCCTTTATGACAAGGACCGGAAGCGGGCCACGGGGGTAGAGGTGCTCGACGCCGAGACAAACAAGACGTATACGTTTAATTCCAGGATCGTATTTTTAAATGCTTCAGCGCTGAACAGTGCGTGGGTGCTGATGAATTCGGCAACGGATGTCTGGCCGGAGGGGCTTGGCAGCAGCAGTGGGGAGTTGGGGCATAATGTCATGGACCATCATTATATGCTCGGGGCGAAAGGGTCCGTGGAGGGTTACGAAGATAAATACGTGTATGGGCGGAGGGCGAATGGATTTTATATCCCGAGGTTTGCGAATCTCTTTGGCGACAAACGCGACTTCCTGCGGGGCTATGGTTACCAGGGGAGCGCCAGCCGGGAAGGATGGAGCCGGGATGTAGCCGAGATGAACATCGGAGCCGACTACAAGGAAGCCCTGACCGAACCCGGGCCCTGGGAGATAGGCGCTACCGGGTTTGGTGAGATCCTGCCCTATCACGATAACAAGATCACGCTTGACAAGAAGGTGAAAGATAAATGGGGTTTGCCTGTGTTGTCGATGGATGCCGGATTGAAGGAAAACGAACTGAAGATGCGAAAGGATATCGTGAACGACCTTGTAGCGATGTTCGAGGCTGCCGGGGTAAAGAATATCAGTACCTGGGACAGTGATAAGTATGCGATCGGTCAGGGTATCCATGAGATGGGGACGGCGAGGATGGGCCGGGACCCGAAGACATCCGTGCTCAATGGACATAATCAGGTGTGGGACGCGCCGAATGTCTTTGTCACGGATGGGGCCTGTATGACGAGCGCCGCGTGTCAAAATCCTTCGCTTACGTATATGGCTTTGACCGCGAGGGCAGTGGACTTTGCGGTGGACGAATTAAAGAAGCGGAATATTTGAGCTTGTGCAGATACTTTTTATATGTTCTTTTGCTTGCGACGGCCGGCTGTGGTAAACGGCCGACGCCGGGGTTTGTCTTGTTGCCGCCGGAGCGGACGGGGGTTCATTTTGTCAACAGAGTCGTCGATACCGACACCTTAAATAGCCTCGACTATCTCTATTTTTATAATGGAGGCGGGGTGGCGATCGCCGATTTCAACCGGGACGGGCTGCCCGATCTTTATTTTGTTTCCAACCAGGAGAATAATAGGCTTTATCTCAATAAGGGGGGATTTCGTTTTGAGGATATTACCGCCCGTGCCGGGGTACAGGGGAAGGGGAACTGGAAGACCGGGGTGACCGTGGCCGATGTCAATGGCGACGGGTGGCCTGATATCTATGTTTCCGAGGTGGGCGGGTATAAGGGTTTCAAGGGTAGGAATGAGTTGTTTATCAATAACGGGCCCGGTGCGGATGGCATCGTGACCTTTACCGAACGGGCCCGGGAATATGGGTTGGATGTGCTTGGGTTTAACACGCAGGCCGTATTCTTTGATTATGATCATGATGGCGATCTGGATGTCTTTATCGTCAATCACAGTGTCCACTCCAACGAGAGTTATCGGGATACCAGCGAGCGGCGGGTGCATAACGACGTGAGCGGGGATAAGTTGTTTCGCAATGACTCCGTCCCGGGCGGGCGGCATTTCGTGGAAGTGACGGCAGCTGCGGGGATCTATAGCAGTGTGCTTGGTTATGGGTTGAATGTAGTGGCAGGCGATCTCAACAATGACGGTTGGGACGACCTGTATGTCAGCAATGATTTTCACGAGGACGACTATTATTATTTGAATAATCGCGATGGGACTTTTTCCGAGATCAACCGGCGCGCGTTTGGTCATGAGAGCCGGTCTTCGATGGGGAGTGATATGGCCGATCTCAACAATGACGGCTGGCTCGATGTGATCACGCTGGATATGTTGCCTGACAAGGAAAAGGTGCTGAAGAGCACGACGGGAGATGACCCGCCCGGCATTTACAATTTCAAGCTCGGTTATGGCTATCATTATCAGTATTCGCGCAACTGTCTGCAGTTAAATACCGGCGGAGGAATGAAGTTCAGCGAGATCGGGTTGTACGCCGGGGTAGCCGCGACCGACTGGAGCTGGAGTCCGTTGGCGGCCGATTTCGACAATGATGGACGAAAGGACATTTTTATTTCCAATGGGATCCAGCGGCGGCTCAACGATCTCGATGCGGTGAAGCTCATGTCATCCGGGGCGGCTGCAACCGCTTTGCAAAATGGGCGGGCGGCCGACATGGCGATATTGGCGAAGATGCCGGCGGGGAGGGCCAGCTGTTTTATGTACCAGGGGACGGATAGTCTTGTATTTACGGATAGGAGTGCGGAATGGGGTTTTGATCATCCTGCGTTGTCCAACGGGGCTGCTTATGCCGACCTCGATAATGACGGTGATCTCGATCTTGTGGTCAATACCGTTAATGGTCAGGCGATGATCTACCGGAATGACCTTCCCCGGAAGGATCGGCACTATCTCGATATCGAGCTGCGCGGGCCGGCGGGGAATGTGTTTGGGATTGGCGCCAAGGTGGCGATCAGCATCCGGGGGAAGCCGCAGTATGGTTATTGTTCTGCAACGAGAGGTTTTGAGAGCGCCTCGCTGGTACCCGTTCATTTTGGGCTTGGGCGCGATACCCTGGTCGATACGTTGGAGGTGGATTGGCCGGATGGGAAGACGCAGACATTGACGAGGGTACGGGGCGATCGCCGGTTGGTGGTGGATCACCGCGAAGCGGTAAATGGGCGTGGGCGGTTGTTGCCGAAGCAGTTCGCCGCAGGAGGTATGCTGCGGGAAGTTACTGATTCGATAAACTTGCCCTATCGTCCGGCTGATAATGCTTTTAACGATCTTGCTCTACAGCCGTTGATGCCGCATCAAATGACCACGCGGGGGCCGAGGATGGCCGTCGCCGATATCGATGGCGATGGGCTCGATGATTTCTTTATCTGTGGCGGGGTAAACCGGCCCGGTGTTCTATTCCATCAGGATGCATCCGGCAGGTTTATTCCCGTGGACACCGCGGTGTTTGCTGCCGATGCATTTTGCCCCGATGCCGATGCGGTATTTGCCGATGTCAACGGGGATGGGCATCCCGATCTTATCGTCGTGAGCGGCGGCAACCAATTTCCCGATGGGTCGGCCGGATTGACCGACCGGCTTTATCTCAACGACGGGCAGGGACATTTCCATCGGGGGGGCGTGTTACCCGGTATTCCCGGGAACAAGGCTGTCGTCGTCGCTGCGGATTTTGACCGGGATGGGGATGTCGATCTTTTTGTCGGCGGGAGTGCTTATTATGACCGGATCGGGGAGTCGCCGATGTCCTATGTGCTCGTCAATGACGGAAAGGGAAAGTTTACGCTGGCTGACGAGACGAAGACGCCGGGGTTGTCACGGGTCGGCCAGGTTACAAATGCCGTGTGGACCGATCTGGATGGGGACGGTTGGCCAGACCTGGTGGTGGTGGGAGAATGGATGCCGGTGACTGTATTTATGAATCAGGCAGGTCGGTTGGTGAACCGGACCGATGCGCTTGGGCTCGGTCAAACGTCCGGGTGGTGGACGAGTATTTGTGTTGCCGATATCAATGGCGATGGGAAGCCCGATCTGCTGGCGGGTAACTGGGGCGAGAATTCGAAGCTGCGGGCTACTTCGAAATATCCGTTGAAACTATTTGTCGGCGACTTTGACAACAATGGCGTGGAAGACCCGGTGTTGGCCGTCGCTAAGGATGGCCGGTACTATCCCTTTCTTGGGAAGGATGAATTGGAGAAACAATTCCCGGCGTTGATCCGGAAGCGTTATACCACTTATGCCGATTTTGCCGGCAAGACGGTAGAGGAGGTCCTTGGGGATGGGGTTGATAGAGCCGTCGTGCTGAACGCCGAATGTCTTTCGTCGGTAATGCTGACCAATAATGGATCGCGGGGTTTTGCGGTTACCCGGTTGTCCAAGGAGGCTCAGTGGTCGCCTGTGTTTACGTTTGTCACCGGGGACTGGAACCGGGATGGGGTAACCGATGTGATCGCGGCGGGCAATTTTTATGGTGTATTGCCTTATGAGGGTAGGTATGATGCCAGTTATGGAACAGTTTTGCTCGGCGAGAGGGGCAAAGGGTTTCATGCATTGCCGATGGATCAGTCGGGGTTGATGCTGGAAGGGGAAGTTAGGGATGGGAAGGTGCTGCGAACGACGCGTGGGCCGTTGCTTGTCTTTTCCAGGAACCAGGGTGGGCCGGTTTTTTATCGGCCGCGGCTTTGAGCGCCGGCAACGACTTACACCATCAATTTGTATCCTCTACCATGCACATTCACAATCTTAACGGACGGATCGGCGCTTAATCTCTTCCGGAGTTTGGATATCAAAACGTCCACATTACGGGTGATCACGACAACACCGTCGTCCTCCCAGATTTCTTTCATCAGCAGGTCCCTACCGACTACGTCGTTTTGATTTGACACAAGTATGCTTAGTGCTTTCCCTTCTTTAACGGAGAGCTCGATGGTTTCACCGTTAAGGCTGAGAATTCCTTTTGATTCGAAGAATACAAAATTCCCCACCTTTTTATGATCAGCAACACCCGGAACGCATTCGGTTTCCCTTGATAGCGATTCATCAATCTTTTCCTCTAAAAGCCCCCGGGATCCTGAAATTCTATTCCGTCTCCGCGCGAAATAAAGCCCTGCAAAAACTACCGGGATAAATGCAAGCAGAAGCCAACCGTGGTTAAACGTTTTTTTTGCGGGGAATGAGATCTCAATGACATAACAGCCTTTTTTCTGTATGCGCCCCCGGCAGGGTTTCAAATCGCCACGGGCTGTATTTACTTCATAGGCAAAAATGGTCTGGTTTTGATCGCATTTATTTACGCTTACCGTATAATCTCCCGGCCAGTCCGTTTTCGCCAGTTGCTGATGCACTATGCTCATTAATGTATCGGGGATGAATCCGAAACTGTTCTCAAAGGAGATCCGGTAGGTGTTATCATTGACTGTTGTAATCGGCAATACCCGGGACGTTGAATCTTTGGAATGAAGCAATACCTGATGCCCGATATTACGAAGTACAATCTCCAGGTGCTTATCAGGATACTCATTGCTCTTTTTTACAAAAGCCAAAGCAATTGCCACCACGGATATTGAAAGTACCGCGAAAAAGGAATATTGCTTCATACTCATAAAGCTAAGCATGGTCCACTAATGTAAATCGATTTTAAACATGATTTACAAACGTTTTACGCATCTTTTACATCTTTTTTACCGCTAAAAATCTTCCTGGTCGTCGACGCCGGATATCTTTACTTTATTGCTTCACCCAAAAAAACTTATAGCTATGAAATTTTATATCCTTGCTTTTTTGCTCCTTTTCACGGTAGTCTCCTATTCTCTTCTCCCGGATAGCCATTCAAGCCCAAAGATCGTTTTTAGATCTACAGATGGCGGACAAACCTGGCAGGACATCAGCAAGGGACTGCCCGAAAATCTGCAGGCAGACAGTATCCGGGGAAATAGCTTCTTTGCAAATGATAAAGGGCTGTTTTTAAGGGTTGGAAACGGACTCTATCAAAGTGCGGCAAATGTCACGGCTCCTTTTTGGACCAAAGAGATTTCCCCTGACGAACACAGCAGCATTGCCCCCGTTAAGTCCGGGATAGTCGCCAACAATTACTGGGTTATAAATTTGAAAAAGGCAGACGGAATGAGTGTATGGTCGACGGTATTCGAAAATTTTCAGGGGGCAGGACTGCGCGCTTTTGAGACTGCCGGAGGAACAATTTTCATCAGCACCGATCAACGCCTTTTCAAAACCATTAACGATGGAAAAACCTGGAAACTTGTCCATACCGGAGGCTTTGTAGGGAATTTGGCAGAGGCGAAAGGCGTACTGGTGGCGGTCAGTTGGAAAAGTATAATTAGATCGGTGGATAACGGCGAAAACTGGGCGGTGGTCGACAGTGCTGGCGGTACGGCTTTCGATGTAAAACAGATCAGAGGCGGATTCGTTGCTATCACTTCTAGTACACAGTGGAATACGCCGACTACCAGCAGGCTAAGGACATCTTTCGACGGCGGTAAAACCTGGCAGCCCATTGAAGCCGGCCTTCGGGGCAAAGTTGTTATTGATTCAATATGGCGGACCTGGAATGACCGCCCTCGTATGAAAGCCTTCATGGCTCCAATTATCCTGGTTGGTGAAAGCTACTTTTTTACTCGTTACGACGGCATTTACAGATCATCAGACAAGGGGAAAACATGGCAATTAGCACTTCCTGCCGTACAAAAGAAGGTCTTCAATTTATTGATTTCAGGCGACGTGATCTATGCCATACGCCACAAGGGTGGATGTTGAAAACTCAGATTAACATTTATGCATTTGCTTCGCTGCCAAAAATTTACTGGCAAATATGCAAAAAGGCCGCGTGAGCGGCCTTCTAAATGAGTGAACTTCAGTCATATTTCAAAAATCGCAAAACACGGACGAGTTTTTGTCACGAATCACACAAACTCGTACGTGAAAATGGTAAATATTACCAAAACACGTACAAGTTTTTGTAAATTTGAGGAATGGAAAGGAATGAATTAG
>JAICXX010000337.1 GCA_025934485.1 Chitinophagaceae bacterium | reverse complement strand
GGACAGGCTGTGGACCCTGGACGAGTTGCTGGCGCTGAAAAAGGCGATCAACGAGGCCGGCCTGCAGCTGGAAGCTATCGAAAACTTCGATCCGGCCCATTGGTACGATATTCTGCTGGACGGGCCGCAAAAGGAAAAGCAGATGGAAGGGCTCAAGCAGATGATCCGGACCGTCGGAGCGGCGGGCATACCGGTAATGGGCTATAATTTCAGCCTGGCCGGCGTCAGCAGCCGGATAGTAGGCAATTTCGCCCGCGGCGGCGCGCAGTCTGTGGGTATGGAGGCCGTGGACGAGCGACCCATTCCCAATGGGATGGTGTGGAATATGGTCTATGACGCACACGCGCCTTCAGGTCACTTGCCCGAGATCAGCCATGCGGAACTTTGGGATAGACTGCATTATTTCTTAAAAGAGATGGTGCCTGTGGCCGAAGAGGCAGGTGTCAGGCTGGCGGCGCATCCGGACGACCCGCCCATGCCACGCATCCGGCGTACGCCGAGACTGGTCTACCAGCCACACTTGTACCGGAAACTATTGGACTTGTGCCCCAGCAGGAGCAATGCATTGGAATTTTGCCTTGGGTCTATAGCGGAGATGACGGAAGGGGATATATATGAAGCTACGCGAAATTATGCCCGGGACATTGCTTATGTGCATTTCAGAAATATAAAAGGCAAAGTGCCTCACTATAAAGAAGTATTCGTCGACGAAGGGGACATTGACATGATTAAGATCTTACGAATACTCCATGAGTCCGGATTCGGGGGTGTGCTGATCCCTGATCATACACCCCAAATGAGCTGCGGCCAGCCATGGTATGCAGGGATGGCCTATGCGCTCGGATATATGAATGCCTGTTTGAAGATGCTGCGCTGAGCCCGCGGGCTGATTACCAGTTCCTTTTCTTTAATTCACTTACCGCGTAATCACAGGCTCTTGCGGTGAGTGCCATATACGTGAGCGAGGGATTTTGACAGGCCGACGAGGTCATACAGGCTCCGTCCGTTACAAAAACATTTTTAACAGCATGAAGCTGGTTCCATTTGTTTAGCATAGCCTCTTTGGGGTCACTACCCATCCTGCAGCCACCCATTTCGTGTATGTCCCTTCCCGGCGCCTGGTGATTATCCTGGATCTGGATGTTTTTAAAATCCGCTTTGTCAAGCATCTCATGCATCTGTTCCGCAGCATCTCTGGCCATCCTATCTTCATTTTCGTGCCACCTTACATCGGTATGCAGCAAAGGTATATCCCAGGAATCTCTTTCGTTTCTATCAAGCCATACGTGGTTGTCTTTATAGGGAAGCATTTCTCCCATTGCTACTCCCCAGAAGGCCCATGGCCCGGGTTCTGTCAGTTTTTCTTTGAAGTCGGCGCCAATGCCCTCCATGTTATTTCCCAAACCCCATCCCTGCCGGTAAGTCGAACAGGCCATTGCATAGCCTCTTTTAAAATCACTCCGTTTGTCATTACCAAAATTTCTAAATCTTGGTATATAAACGCCGGTTGGCCTTCTGCCATAATAATAGCTATCCGTCATACCTTCATAACTAGCTGTTGCACTGACACGGTAATTATGCGTCATAATATAATGCCCAAGCACGCCGCTGTCATTACCCAGACCATTGGGGAAGCGGTGAGAGGTGGAGTTCAACAGTATCAGATTGGAGTTTATAGAGCCTGCATTCACAAAAATGATGCGGGCATAATATTCGGTCATTCTTTTTGATACCGAGTCTATCACCCGAACGCCGGTGGCTTTTTGCTTTTGGTCATCATAAATAATGGAATGCACTACCGCGTTTGTCTGTAAAGTGAGGTTCTTTGTTTTCATGGCTGCAGGCAGTGTGGCGGATTGGGTGCTGAAGTAGGCGCCAAAGGGGCATCCGCGGCTGCATAGATTCCTTGCCTGGCAATGACTGCGGCCCAGGGAAGTATGCAGATCTGTTGCTATCGAAAGATTGGCCGTCCTGCTCATGATCAGGTTCCGTCCCGGAAAATTTTCTTCTATGTTCTGCTTTAAATACAGCTCGAGCTTTGTCATCCCAAAAGGCGGCAGAAATTCTCCGTCGGGAACCTGTGCCAGCCCATCTTTGTTGCCTGAAATACCTGCAAATTTCTCTACATAACTATACCAGGGTGCAATATCTTTATAGCGAATAGGCCAGTCGATGCCGATTCCCTCTTTTGCATTAGCTTCAAAATCCGCTTCCCCCCAGCGCTGTGTCCATCTGCCCCACATGAGGCTCCTGCCACCAACATGGTAACCACGTATCCAGTCGAAAGGCTTATCCTGGATATATGGATGGACTTTATCGTTTAAGAACATTTTTGTGGTGAATTCATCCACTACGCCGGCGCTGGTAAGGATAGGATTTTCGCTGACAAACTTCTCTGTAAGGCCGCCCCGGTGAGGCTTATCCCACGGGTTCATCGAAGCGGTATCATAATCTTTTATATGTTCAATGTTGCCGCCACGTTCGAGGGCCAGGACTTTCAACCCTTTTTCGGTGAGTTCTTTCATAGCCCAGCCGCCACTTATCCCTGTCCCGATTACAATGGCATCGTAGGTGTTTTGTTCTTTCGCTTTGTTATTTAATAAAATGGAATCCTGAGGCATGTTGCAAATTAAACCAATTGGCATTAGTCCCCTTACATCATTTTTAAGCTTCTTTGACACTTTATTAAGCTGCTCGATCGACGCCTGCCTATCGTTAGTAGTAAGATAATTGTAATACCTGTTAACCAGGTTGTAGGAGTGGCCGGGGGCGGGTTCTATCTTGCAAGATGCATAAAATGAACATGAAGACAACATTTTTGATCTTTACGCTGGCGCTCGCCGGCATCAGGGTTCGGGCGCAAGGAGACACGACAGCTTTATTGGGGCGATGGGATATCACTGTGCATGCGCAGGGGAGGGATTTTTCGAGCTGGCTGGAAGTCTGCAGGTCCGGCTCGCGTTTTATGGTGGGACGGTTTGTGGGTGCCGGAGGCAGTTCACGGCCGATCTCGCGGGTAAACCTGGAAAACGGGAAGATGCGTTTTTCGATCCCACCGCAGTGGGAGAGTGAAGATCGCAATTTAGATGTCGAGGCTGGTATGCAGGGAGATAGCCTCGTCGGTACGATGGTGACGCCCAGCGGCGAAACGCTTAACTGGGTAGGTTACCGCGCGCCGGCGTTGAAGCGTCAGGGTGAGCCGGTATGGGGTAGGTCGATCACCCTGTTCAATGGAAAGGATCTTTCCGGCTGGCATGTTACGGGTAAGACCAATCAATGGGTGGTGGAAGACGGTATCCTGCGCAGCCCGCGACCGGGATCGAATATCGTCACCGATCAAAAGTTCACCGATTTCAAGCTGCATATCGAATTCCGTTATCCTAAGGGCAGTAACAGCGGCGTCTATCTGCGTGGCCGATATGAGGTACAAATCGTGGATGAGGAAAGCGGGGTTCAGCCGAACGAGGTGATCAGCGCCGTGTATGGATTTCTGCCACCTGCGGAGCAGGCTTCGAAGGGGCCGGATGTATGGCAAACGTATGATATCACGCTGGTGGGCAGGTTGGTGACCATCGTATTCAATGGGAAGACCGTGATCTGCCGTTCCGGGATACCGGGGATTACCGGCGGGGCGTTGGACAGCCATGAGGGCGAGCCGGGACCTATCTTTCTCCAAGGGGACCATCGGGCGATCGAGTACCGGAAGATCATACTGACGCCGGCCAAATAGGGATAGACGGTTTCCGTTATCGTTATCCTTTGGGCTCCAGCAGCTTGAAGAACTGGTCGAGCTGTGGCAGGATGACGATCCGCGTACGGCGGTTCAAAGCGCGTCCTTCGGCCGTGCTGTTAGAAGCCAGGGTAATATATTCGCTGCGTCCCGCAGCCGTCATTTTCGCCGGCGCGATATGGTATTGGTACTGCAGTATCCTGACCACCGAAGTCGCCCGCTGGATACTGAGGCCCGATTGTCCAGCAGCGCCCCCTGATGCGATCGTCACAAGGATC
>JAICXX010000219.1 GCA_025934485.1 Chitinophagaceae bacterium | reverse complement strand
GTGGGAACAGGATCCGGCTTACAGGTTGGTAGCTTTTTTTAACCTGCGCATTTTAGGGATGACCGAAGCCGGACGACGGAACGGTCAAAAGCGGACAATTAGCGGGACGCTGGAGATGCGGCCAGATTGATTACCAGCTAGTTGAAAAACTGGCATCGGTTTGGGTGCGGGGGAGCCATGGGGATGCTGGCGAATTACTACAAAACGGCTGTACGCGCTATCGTACGCGGGCGACTCTATTCTCTACTTAACATCATCGGTCTTTCGACGGGCATGGCCTTCACGCTGTTGATCGCGGCCTACTGTCTGGAGGAAGGGCAAGTCAACAAACAGCTGCGGAATGCGGACCGGCAATACATCCTTGTAAGCGACTGGAAAGACCCTAATATGGGCTACCGGCTGGCCACCCTGGCGCCGCTGGCGAAGGCGCTGCGCGAAACCTATCCATCCCTTGTAGCGAATTACTATCGTTTTGACGGCGTCTGGGCGATCGTGACGGCCGATGGGAAACCGTTTCGCGAGGGGCTGCAGCTGGGCGACTCGACGCTGCTCCCGTTGTATGGATTCCCTCTGCTGCATGGCGATGCCCGCACGGCGCTGAACGAGCCGGCCAATGTGGTGATCACGGAGCAAAAGGCTGTCAAATACTTTGGTACTACCGACGTCCTGGGGCGATCGCTGACCATCCATAATAATAACGGTGAACGGCGTGTCTTTACCATCATGGGAGTGATGAAGGAGCCCACGAAGAACTCGGTCACCGATCTCAGCGCCGGCAACGACAACGGCATCTTCTTACCCGGGACGGCGCTCCCGTGGTTTGGGCGGAGCATGGACTGGTCGGTGAACAACCGCGTCAATTTTGTAGAGCTACAACCCGGCGTCCGGCCCGGGCAGCTGAACGCACCGATCCGGCAGCTCATCAACGCCAACGCCAGCCCGCTCGTCGCCGCCAATCTGCACGTGATTGTACAATCACTCCCCGAGTATTACCAGACCAGCGACGGCGCCGCCGTACAGAAGATGCGCTATACGCTTTCTTTTATCGCGCTATTTATTATGGGCATGGCGATCGTGAATTTTGTCAACCTGAGCGTCAGCCGGAGTACCCTGCGGCTCAAAGAGATCGGCGTGCGCCGGACGCTCGGCGGCGGGCGAGGGCAGTTGCGGCTTCAATTCCTCGCCGAATCGGTGGTAATGGCGCTCGTGAGCGCGGTCGTGGCGGTGCTGTTCTATGCGCTGCTGACCCCGGCGTTTTCGGATATGCTCGGCCGGCAGCTGCCGATGCTATGGATGTGGTCCGCGGCATTTTGGCTGTCGATCCTGACCTTGGCGATAAGCACGGGCCTGCTGGCGGGATTGTATCCTGCACTGGTGTTCGCAGGGCTTCCGGCAACGGATTCGCTGAAGGGCAAGAGCGGAACCATGAAAGAACATCGTGCGCTGCGAAAAGGGCTCATCGGCTTCCAGTTCGGCTCCGCGATGATCGTGCTAGTGGGAGCGCTCATTGTCTCGCAGCAGATCGGGCTGTTCTTCAGCAACCGGCTAGGCTATAATAAGGAGTGGATCGTGTCTTCTCAGCTACCCCGCGACTGGACAAAAGCCGGGGTGCAGCGGATGCTCCATTATCGGGATGTTTTTGCACGGATGCCGGCGGTTCGGGAGGCGACGCTTTCTTTCGAGGTTCCGGATGGAATGAACGGTGGAGGCGTTACCCTTTTCCGGGAAGGCCGGGACAGCAGCCAGGGTGTAGCCGCACAGGGCCTGGCCACCGATGCCCGGTATGCCGCCGCCTATGGGATACCGGTGGTAGCCGGCGTATTCTTTCATGGGGCGGGTGAGAGCGACACACGGGATTCCAGCCGCGTGGTGATCAATGAGACCGCCGCCAAAGCATTGGGTTGGAAAAGTGCACGTGAAGCGATAGGACAGCGGGTGCATTTAGATGAAACCGATAATCCTGCGAGCACCATCATCGGCGTCGTCAGGGACTTCCATTTTGAAGGGATGAGAAGCGCCATACAGCCGGAAGCCTTTACGTCCGTGGAGCGAACTCAGACCTATAGATATCTTTCCTTTAAATTATATCCCGGGGATATCGGGAAGGCCATCGACGAGCTGCAAAAACAATGGGTGGCGTTGATGCCTGGGGCGCCTTTCGAATACCGGTTCATGGACGACCGGCTGCGGAGCGTTTACGAGGGAGAGTTACGGCTACGCAAGGCCGCGATGACGGCGACGGTGCTGAGTATCCTCATCGTCCTTTTGGGCATCGTGGGGCTGGTATCGGGCAGCTTACAGCGCAGGACCAAGGAGATCGCGATCCGCAAGGTGGTAGGGGCGAGCGTGCCGGGGATCATCCGCCTTTTTGTCGCCGACTATCTGCTGGTGCTCGTTGTCGCGGGGGTGGTAGCGAGCGGTCCGGCGTATTGGATCATGCAGCGATGGCTGGACGATTATGCGACGCGGATCACGCTGGGGCCCTGGCCCTTTGTGGTTGCGCTGGGTTGTCTGGCGGTGGTGATGAATTTGCTCGTGGTGGGACAGACGCTGAGCGCGGCGACGGCAAACCCCGTGGAGGCGCTACGCAGCGAGTGAGCCCGCAGGGGGGATAAAAAAGACGAATAATTATATGTTGGCTAACTACTACAAAACAGCAGTCCGCAACATTGCGCGGAGCAAATTCCATGCTGTGATCAATATCGTGGGCCTGTCCACGGGCATCGCCTTTTCGCTGCTGATCGCGGCCTATTGCTGGAGCGAGCAGCAGGTCAATCATCAGCTTCGAAATGCCGACCGGCAGTACTTTTTGATGAGCCACTGGAAAGACCCGAATATGGGGTTGGAGATCACGACGATGGGCGGGCTTGCGCCCGCCCTAAAGGCCAATTATCCCGGACTGGTAGCCAACTACTATCGCTGGGACGGGATCACCTCGGCCGTTTCACGGGGGGATAGGCATTTCCGGGAGGGCATCCAGCTGGGCGACAGCACGCTCTTGCAAGTCTACGGATTCCCGTTGTTGTATGGCGATGCGCGAACGGCGCTGGACAATCCATTCTCGGTGGTGATCACGGAGGACAAGGCGATCAAATATTTTGGGCGGACGGATGTCGTAGGACAGGATCTGACCATCGATAATTTTTCAGGCTCCAGCAGCCCCTTCAGGATCACCGGGGTGCTGAAAAAACCCGCGCGCAATTCCGTTACGAATTTCAACGATAACAACAATAACGGCATTTTCGTGCCGTCCGCCAATCTTGCGTTCTTCGGCAGGAACATGGACTGGTCCAATGCTGCGATCGTGAGCTATGTCGAATTACAAAAAGGGGTAAAGCCGGAAGCCCTCGAAGGACCGATCCATCATCTACTGGCGGTGAACACACCGGAAAATATCCGGGAGAATCTCCGGGTCGAGCCGGTGCTGCTGACGAAGTATTACCTGAATGCCAATGACGGAACGGTGAGGAAGATGATCTATACGTTATCCTTCGTGGCGTTGTTCATCCTGGGCATGGCCATCATCAATTTTATCAATCTAAGCGTTAGCCGCAGCTATACGCGGTTAAAAGAGATCGGTGTCCGCAAGGTGCTGGGCGGATTACGGCGGCAGCTGCGGACGCAGTTCCTCGCCGAGAGCGTTTTGCTTTCGCTGGGGTCCACCGTTGTCGCCCTGCTGATCTATGTCTTTACGCGGAGGCTTTTCAGTGAGCTGCTGGATACCGCGATCCCTGCGTTGACACAACTGCCGCTAATGGGTTGGGGGCTGATCGTGCTGTTCGCGCTTTTTATCGGTTGGCTGGCGGGGTTGTACCCGGCGACGCTCTTGTCCTCGCTCTCTTCCATCGATGCCCTGAAAAGTAAGCCCGGGACGATGCAGGAACGCGTGCTTTTGCGGAAGGGACTCGTTGGATTTCAATTCGGGACGGCGACGGTGGTTTTTATCGGCGCGATCATTGTGACGCAGCAGATCGCGTTGTTCTTTAGTGACCGGCTGGGCTATGAAAAGGAATATGTCCTAAGCGCGCAGCTGCCGCGGGACTGGTCGAAGGCGGGTGTGCAAAAGATGACGGCTATCCGGGATGCTTTTGCGCGAGACCCGGAGATCGCCGATGTCTCGCTCACCTGGAATATCCCCAATGGCTTTTCGGCGGGCGGCATCGGCGCCTATAAGCAAGGCGGGGACTCCAACACCGCGGTGATCGCCGACCTGTTGATCGCTGATGAGCATTTTGCTTCGACCTACCAGATACCGCTGGCTGCCGGCGTCTTTTTCAATGCCCCTGGCCAGAGCAACCAGCAGGATTCCTCCCGGGTCGTCCTCAACGAGATGGAAGCGAAGGCGCTGGGCTGGCAACGACCGCAGGACGCGATCGGCAGGCGGGTGCAGCTCTTTGGTAATTCAGAGCCGTTCACGGTGAGCGGTGTGGTCAGGAATTTTCATTTCGACGCGATGAATGCAGCCGTGAAACCGGAGATCGTATTATATCAGTCGACGGTACCAACCTACCGGTATTTTGTTTTTAGGCTTCGGCCGGGTCACATCGGCAAGAGCCTCGACGTCCTTCAAAAGAAATGGGCGCAATTGATGCCGGGGGCGCCTTTCGAATACCAGTTCATGGATCAGACCCTGGAGCATATGTATGCGGTGGAGCTGCGGCTGCGAAAGGCGGCGTCGACGGCGACGGCACTGGCCTTTGTGATCGTGCTCCTGGGAATATTGGGTCTCGTCTCAAGCAGCGTGCGGCGACGGAACAAGGAGATCGCCATCCGCAAGGTCATCGGCGCGAGTGCGGGCGGCATCATCCGGCTGTTCTTAAAAGAGTATGTACCGGTGTTGCTGCTGGCGGGGCTTGTGGCGACACCGCCCGCGTACTGGATCATGTCGGTATGGCTGAACGATTATGCGACGAAGGTGGCTATTACGCCCGTGCCGTTCGTCGGCGCCATCGGGGTGCTGGCGCTGATCATGATCGTGCTGATCGCCGGGCAGACGCTGGGTGCGGCCTTGCGGAATCCGGTAAAATCTTTACGCAGTGAATAAATTAGCTGTCTATCTCAAAATCGCCTGGCGCAATCTGCGCAAGGACGGTCAATTCAGCGTGCTGAATCTGGCCGGGCTCTCCATCGGTATGGCCTGTACGGTGATGATCTATCTGTGGATCGCAGATGAGTGGTCGGTGGACAAATTCCATGCGAAGGCGGACAGGCTTTATTCAGCGATGTACAATATTCCAACGGGGGATGGGCAGTTATGGACGGTGCAATCGACGCCGGCGCCGCTGGGAGATGCCCTGAAGGCCTACCCGGAGGTAAAGGACGTCGCCGTTATCCACGTGCCCGATGCAGATGATGGACCCAAGGGTGTTTTGAGCGTGAATGGCAAACGCATCAAGGCAGCTGAGCTGTTCGTTACCCCGAATTTCTTCGACGTCTTCTCTTTCAGGGCGTTGACCGGGAATATGCAGGGGATCATGCTTTCCCGGGACATGGCGATGCGGTTGTTCGAAAGTGCCGGCAATGCCGTGGGCAAGACGGTCAAATGGGACCGGGGCACGGGGCAGGCGGCGGTGTTCAATGGATGGTATACGGTAACCGGCGTTTTTGATGATCCGCCTGCGAACTCTTCGCTGCAATTCGATGTCCTTTTTCCTTATGCGAATTTTGCCGCGAAGAATCATAACCGCGTGGATTGGGGAAGCAGCAATCCCTATACGTATGTGTTGTTGAAGGAGGGTGTCGATGCCCGGGCCTTCAGCGAAAAGGTGAAGGATCTTGTCAAGTCGAAGGTGGACTCGAATAGCCGAAAATGGATGGGTGAGCTTTTTTTACAACCGACGACCGATCTCTATCTCTACAACCATTATACCAACGGTAAGGTGGATGGCGGTCGCATTTCCTATCTGCGGCTGTTCGGGGCTATCGCGCTTTTTATCCTCGTCATCGCCTGTATCAATTTTATGACGATGAGCACTGCGCGGGCGGCGGGACGGGTCAAGGAGGTAGGCGTCAAAAAGGTGGTGGGCGCTACCCGCGCCGCGCTGATCGTCCAATACCTCGTCGAATCGGTGCTGATGGCTGTGTGTTCGCTGGGCGTGGGCCTGTTGCTGGTCGGGCTCTCGTTGCCGGCTTTCAACGGGATCACGGGCAAGCATATGCGCTTGCTTTCCAATGGCGGGACCCTCGGGGTATTGGCGGCCATTACGGTCATCACGGGGTTGGTAGCTGGCAGTTATCCGGCCTTGTATCTGAGCGGCTTCAGGGCGGCGCTGGCGTTGAAAGGACGGGTGAGCGGGACCGGAGCCTCGCGGGTGCGGCGGGCGCTGGTGGTCTTTCAATTCAGCCTGAGCGTGATCCTGATCGTCACCGTGCTCGGGGTGTACGATCAGATGCAGTTCATCCAGCATAAGAACCTGGGTTATGACCGTGATCATATCATCACGATGGCCAGCGAAGGCAAACTGCAGCAGGAGCAGGGGGCCTTTTTACAGGCAGTTCGCACGATCCCGGGGGTGCTGGGTGCGGCCGATATGGAGGGGGATGTGCTGGGTAATGGGAGCGGTGGCAGCGGCATCGACTGGCCGGGGAAGAAGCAATCGATCGAATTCAGCGGGTTCTATATCGACTATGGCATCATGGATCTGCTGGGGATGAAGATGGCGGCGGGCCGGCCGTTCTCGCTGGCGTTTGCGACGGATAGCGATGGGGTGATCTTTAACCAAACGGCCATTGCGATGATGGGACTGAAAGACCCGATAGGCAAGTCGATTAAGCTTTGGGGCTCGCAAAAGCATATCATCGGGGTGGTGAAAGATTTTAATTATGAAAGCCTGTATAAACGGATCGGGCCGATGTTCCTGAGCTACCGGAAGAACACCACCAGCTTGCTGATCAAATACGAGGGAAGTAAAGCCCACGAAGTGCTGACGGCGTTGCAAGCGTGTTATGCGCGTTTCAATCCCGGGGTGCCGCTGGAGTACAGCTTTTTGGACGACGATTACCGGCGGGTGTATGCCAGTGAGGAGCGGGTGGCGGTGCTATCGCGTTATTTTGCCGGGTTGGCCATTGTTATTTCTTGTCTCGGGTTGTTTGGGCTGGCGGCGTTTACCGCGCAGAAGCGGCAGAAGGAGATCGGTGTCCGAAAGGTGGTAGGCGCGTCGGTGCGGCAGATCGTGCTCTTGTTGTCCGGGGAATTTTTGCGGCTGGTGGTGCTGGCGGTGTTGATCGCGGTGCCGGTGTCGTGGTGGCTGGTGGAAAAATGGTTGCAGAATTTTGCTTACCGGCAGGACCTCACGGGTGGCGTTTTTGTGATGGCTGGTGCCGGGATGCTGGGGATCGCTTTTGTGACGGTGGCGATGCAGACGGTGAAGGCGGCGCGGCGAAATCCTGTACAGGCATTGCGCAGCGAGTAGATGGAGGCCTTACGCCGCAAATCCGTGGGCGATCCAGCCGGCGAGTTCCATGGCCCAGGCGAGACCGAGATGAACGATGAGTCCGCCGTAGATAGTGCGGGTGCGGGCCGCGAGGACGCCGAGGAGAAGACCGCCGAAGAACGAGGAGATGCATTCGACCAGTGGTTTGCCGAAATGGATGGTACAATAGAAGGCGGCCATGGGCAGGATGGCGTCGGTGCCGGCGAAACGGAGCAGGGCTACGATGAGCAAGCCGCGGAAGAAGACCTCGATGCCGAGAAAATCCAGTCCATACGAGCATTCATAAAGCAGTTTCCAGGGCCAGGCGGGATGGGCGACGCCATCGAGAAAGGCCAGGTTGTGGAGTTTGGGATAGACGAGCTGGAAGTCCTGTTGGGTGGCGGCGAGCGCGACCAGCGGCAGGGCAGCGAGGAGGAGGAGGAAGTAGGCGCCGAGGTTGGTGTTGCGACGCGTGAGGCCTACTGCGCGGGGGAGACTTTCGCCGTCGAAGAGCCCCGCTTTATAAAAAGCGTACAGGAAACCGAAGAGTAACAGGAGCTTGAGCGGAAGTTGAAGGACGAGGGCTGTATACTGCGCCCATGGCAACGAGAGGGAGTGGGGCAGGAGGGGATAGAGATCCCAATGGATCATCTTCAAGGCAAAATAGAAACAAGCCAGCACAACGATGAGGATCATTTTTGGCTTGAAATACCCGCCGGGGTCGGCGGTCGTGGTGACCTTGAGCTTTTTGCTTCGGCCGGTTTTCAGTTCCGCGGTGGTGGTGAGGGCGGTTTCCTTATAGCCCCATTCGTATTGCAGCCCCCAGGTGAGGGCGACGACGAGGAGGAAGAAGCCGAAGAAGCCGCCGAGTGCGGCGTACCAGGGCAGGGCCTGGATGCGTTGTTCGATCCCAAACGTATAGTTGCCGGCGATAAGCGCGGCGACGAAGAGCATGGTGACGATCAGGGCAGTCCGGGGAAGGCGAAGGAAGTAATCGACGAAATAACGGAGGAACGCACGCATTATCCTACGAAGCTTTCTTTCATTTTACCGAGGAGATCCGTTTCCAGCATTTTCTGCGCCAGACGAAGCATGTTGAGGAATGCTTTGCCGTGCGAGATGCCATGACCGATGATCACGGGTTTAGTGATGCCGAGCAAGGGGGTGCCCCCATAGTACTCGAAATCGAAGCGGTCGAAGAATTCGCTTTCCGTTTTATGTTTTTGGCTGATGTCGAAGAGGGATTCCGCGAGCTTGAGGATGATGTTGCCCGTGAAGCCTTCGCAGACGGTGACGTCGGCCTTGTCGAGGAGGATGTCGCGGCCTTCGATGTTGCCGATGAAATTGATCTGTGTGTTCTCTTTGAGCAAGGGATAGGTGCCTTGTGCGAGGATATTTCCTTTGCCTTCCTCTTCACCGATGTTGAGCAGGCCTACGCGGGGCGTGGCGATGTCCAGGATATGCTGTGCATACAGCGACCCCAGTAGGGCGAATTGGTTGAGGTTTTCCGGTTTGCAGTCGGAATTCAGGCCTACGTCGAGCAGGACGCCTGTTTTGCCGTTCTCTTTTGGGATGACCGTGGAGATGGTAGGGCGCTGGATGCCTTCGATGGGTTTCAGACTATAATGCGCACCTACGAGCATGGCACCGGTGTTGCCGGCGCTGATGAAGGCGTCCATTTTACCGGTAGCCAGGAGGTGAAAACCCACGGCGATCGAGGACTTTTGTTTTTCCTTGAGCGCTTTCGTCGGGTGTTCGTTCATTTCGATCACCTCGGGAGCATGCACCACGTGTACCGACGCCGCAGGGATCGCATGCTCCTGCAACAACGGACGGATCTTGTTCTCGTCCCCTATCAACCACAGGGTTATCGGACCCTTTACTTCCCGGAGAAAAAGCTGGACGCCTTTGACCGCCTCGAGCGGTGCGAAGTCGCCGCCCATCATGTCAAGACCAATATTCATG
>JAICXX010000088.1 GCA_025934485.1 Chitinophagaceae bacterium | reverse complement strand
GGCGCCCGCCCAGGATGAAACGACCGCCCCGATGCTGCGACTCCAGCAGTATTGCCGGGAATCGACCCCCACGGGCTATAGCCCCCGGCTGAATCTCCTGACGCTAACGCCCAAGAGCAACCTGCACTATCTTTTCCCGCTCTATCATGCGATCAAAGACGAAGCCAAGTTCCGGAAGATCTATGGCGACAAAGGCTTTTATGATGAGGTGAGCCAGTATTTCGCGTTTGCGGGCGACTATCGCACGGCATTGCAATACCTCGTCAAAAGTTATGACACCGTCGACGATCGCACCCGGGCAAAGATCTACCGAACGGCGGCCAATCTGCAAGGGATACAGCATGTCAGCGCCCGGGAATATATCCGCTTCGCGGCCAAGAACCGCCGCGTGGTGATGATTAACGAAGCCTTTGCCAAGCCCCTCCATCGGGCCTTCACGATCTCGCTGTTGGAGGATTTCTATCGCATGGGATACCATTATCTCGCGTTGGAGATGCTAAACAATTTTTCAAATCGGCGGCTATTCTCGGTAGGTATGCATTCGGGCTATTATGTGTGCGAACCCGTGGCGGGCGAGCTGATGCGTACGGCTTTGGCCATCGGCTATAAGTTGGTTTCTTATGAAGATACCCTGGCCAGTGTCCATACTGCTGAACAACGGGATTCAATGCAGGCGGTGAATCTTTATAAAGTGCTGCGACAGGATTCGACGGCGAAGATCCTGGTCCACGCATCCTACGCCCATATCAGCAAAAAGCCGGGACCAGGCGGGTATATTCCCATGGCGCTGGCCTTCTGGCGGCTATCTGGTATCGAGCCCCTGACCATCGATCAAACGGATATGACCGAGGAGAGCAATTTCGGTTATGGGCGGGTGATCTACCAGGCCTATACGACGAAATTTCCCATCACCGAGCCTTCGATCGCGCTGATCAACGAAAATCCGGTGAACGTCACCGACAAAGACCTCTACGATCTCTGCGTGATCCATCCGCCGACGATCTATAAAGACGGACGGCCCACGTGGATGAGTCTCGATGGCGTCCGCCAGCCCACCTATATCAAATCATTCTCGCGGGATGTGTTCTTGGTACAGGCGTATTACCAGCAGGAGATCGACAACAACGATGGCACCCCCTGGCAGCTGGTGCCCGCGGATCAAACATATTATCCGGGCGGGAAGGACCGCTATCTCCTCTACCTGCGGAAGGGCAAATACAAGATCTTCTTCCGCGATATCAACTATCATATCCTGAGTACCCTGCCGATCGAGGTGAATTAGGGGGTGGCGGCGCGACGCGTGCCGTTCGCAGCCAGTTCTGGGTGGCGTGTCGGTCAGGCCGGCGTCTCCGTATGCTCGAAACGAATGCCCTGCCGTTCCAGCTCGCGCATCACCGGGTCATAGATCGCCGGTAGGATGGGGATGTGCACACCTGTGAGGTTCAGCTTCCCCTCGAGCACCAGCACGGCGGCAATACCTAGCGGCAGACCGACGGTGCGGGCCATCGCCGTATGCAGACTGTCCTCCCCTTCGATCCGGAGAACGCTTCGCGCCTGCCAGGCTTTCCCTTCCCGACGATAACCGATCTCATGGATCATGACGATCATGTCCCTATCCGTTGATCGCATCGCGAGCCGGGTCTCCAGCAAATGTTGAAGGATGTCGGCGGAGACGGTCGCCGAAGGGGGGATGGGAGTATCGTCGAAAAGCCCCAGAAAGGTGTATTGGGCGCGGTTTGTGTCGTCTACGAAAGGCAGCAGCGGCGCGGACCATTGGGCGTAGGTTAGGGAACCGGCCGCTCCGGTATCGGCGTGGTTGGCGGCAGGAGCCGGGGTGGCGGGTCGGGCTCCGGTGTCGCCGCGGTTCGTGGCCTGGTTCAGGGCCCCCAGCGGTTTCGTGGCGTCGGTAAGCCCGGCGCGGACGATATGCTTCCAGCCCGCACAGAAAGCGGGATAACGCAGTGTCGTCCGGATAAAGGTGCTTGCATCGGGCAGACCGTATAGCGGGATATAGCTTAGTGAATCGCGGTTGGGATACCAGGCCAGGGGGCCGAGACCGGGCAGGTCAATGTTGCCGGGCTGGTCGAAGAGCTCCTGGTAGCCGCGCGTCACCACGCGGGAATCTTCGCGGTAGGAGGCGCCGGCGCTGCCCGCGAGGACCACATTTCGGGGATTCCAGCTGATCTTATAATGCCAGGGGTTGTCGTCGCTTGCCGGCGCCACGAGGCCCCCCGTGTGGGAATAGAACGAATCGATCTCGCCGCCCTGTGACCTGATCTGCCGGATGAAGGGTAAGGCACTCATATGGTCGATGCCCGGGTCAAGGCCCATTTCGCAAAGGAAGAGCAGACCCTTAGCGCTAATTTCGGGTTCCAGCGTGCGGATGCTATCGTCGAGATAAGAGGCGGTGAGCAGGTTTTTGCCCTCTTTAACACTGCTGAGCGCGACCTGGTAATGCAGGGAAGGAGGGAGGAGCGAGATCACGATATCTGTCGCGGCGACGAGGGCGTCCCGCGCGGCCGCATCGCGGACGTCTATGGCTACGGCCCGGGCCTGCGGCGCGCCGCCGAGCTTGGATTGCGCCAGCTCCAGGTTGCTCTCGGCCACCACGAGCTGCCAGCCCCGGGCGGCGGTGACATCGAGCAGGTAGCGGATCAGGCTGGTCGCCGATTTCCCGGCGCCGAATAACAGGATTTTCTTCATGTCGAAATCGAGCTTGAAAAATTTGATGAAAATTAAACTTTTCCGGCATATTTCTTTCTATAGGGTATGCCGAAAATGCGTGTTAATGGCTAATCCAACACCAGCGACAGGTCTATCCGTCTCTTCAGGTATCCGCCGCTATAAAGGCGAATGGAAACGGCCCCAGGTGGCTCATTTATTACGGCGGACGATGTTTGGCGCTCCTACCGAAGATGTCGACTATTTCCTGCGAAAATCTCCAAAAAAGGCTGTACGGGAGCTGATCCGTCAGGAGTATCCGCTGCCCGCCCCACCCATTAACAATTACACCGATGCGAATTATGTCGATCCCGAGATCGCGCCCGGCGCGGATTGGACCGCGTCGATGAAATACGACGGCATGAACAACGGCCGGCGGAAGAACTCCTTTAAATCCTGGTGGTTCGGGCTGATGACCGGTCAGGACCGCAGCATCCGGGAAAAGATGGTGTTGTTCTGGCACAACCATTTTGTCACCGAGACGAATACCGTGGACAATGCCTTGTTCTGTTATCGCTATAATGTGCTGCTGCGCAACTATGCGCTGGGCAATTTCAAGGAACTGGTACGGGCCATCACCGTAGAACCGGCCATGCTGCGGTATCTTAACGGCTATGCCAACACGAAAAAAGCGCCCGACGAGAATTATGGCCGTGAATTGCAGGAACTGTTCACGATCGGGAAGGGACCGGGTTCTCACTATACCGAAGCGGATGTCAAAGCCGCGGCGCGCGTGCTCACCGGCTATACCATCAATTACAAGACCTATACGGTGTCCTTCGATCCGAACCGCCACGATCCAACCGACAAACAGTTCTCCGCCTTCTACGATAACCAGGTGATCAAAGGCATGAACGGTAAGGAAGCGGAAACCGAAATCGACCAGCTCGTCGACATGATCTTTTCGCGCCAGGAGGTGTCGGCGTTCATCTGCCGCAAACTCTATAGGTTTTTTGTTTATCATACCATCGACGAGACCACCGAGCGGGAGGTGATCAAACCCCTGGCCCAGCTGTTCCGGAAAAAGAATTACGAGATCGCCCCCGTGCTGGAAGAGCTTTTCCTAAGCAGGCATTTCTTCGATCCCAATAATTATGGCTCGATGATCAAAAGCCCCGTGGATCTTACGGCTGGGCTTTGCCGCGAGTTCCACCTGACCTTTCCCACGGCGATGGATTGCGAGGAGCAGTACAATCTTTGGGAGCAACTGCGAAACCAAACGGCCGGTATGCAACAGAACATCGGCGATCCGCCGAATGTAGCCGGCTGGGCGGCCTATTATCAACAGCCGGAGTACGGCAAGCTTTGGATCAGCAGCGACACCCTGCCCAAACGCAACCAGTTTACGGACAGGATGATGGGCAATGGATTTGGCAACAATGGAAAAAAGGTCGTCATCGATCCTGTAGCCTTTGCCGCAGCCTTACCGCACCCGGAGGACCCCGACCTGCTGATCGCCGGGTCGGCGGAGGCCCTGTTCAGCGTGCCGCTGCCGCCAGAGGAGCTTCAATTCATAAAGACCAGCCTCCTCTTATCCGGACTTGAGGGAACGGCCTCGGATCATTACTGGACCAATGCCTGGACGACGCTTCAGGACAAACCGGAGGATAAGGCGAATCACAATGCGGTAGCGGGTAAATTAAAGAACCTATTCCGGCACCTCATGGAACTGCCGGAATATCAACTGATGTAGTATGAGGAGAAGAGATTTTTTTCGGACGACCATGCCCGTGATGCTGCCGGCCCTGTTGCCGGGGGTTTCGCTCCAGGCCCTGGTCTCGCCCCTTTTGCACACCGTTATCCGGGAGGAGGCGCAGGACAGGGTGCTGGTGCTGATCCAGCTCAGCGGCGGGAACGACGGGCTCAATACCGTGATCCCGCTGGAGTTTTATCCCGCCTATCGCAGCGCGCGGACCAATATCGCGATCCCGGAAGACAAGATCCTGCGGCTCGAGGGTTTTGATGGGACCGGACTCAACCCCGCGATGCCGGAGCTACAGCAGCTGTTCAATGCCGGTAAGGTGGCGATCATCCAGGGCGTGAGCTATCCGCAACCCAATTTCTCACATTTCCGGGCCACGGATATCTGGCTCACGGGGGCTGATGCGGGGCAGGTGCTGCCTACGGGATGGGCCGGTCGTTACCTGGATGAAGAATATCCAAATTTCCCAAAGGGTTATCCCAGCGTGAACATGCCCGACCCGCTCGCCATACAGGTAGGTTCCCTGGTATCTCCGGCGTTGCAGGGGCCGTCGCTGACGATGGGCATGGCCATCAGCAATCCCGATAATTTTTATCACTTGATCGGTGACAAGGCGGACCCTGTGAATAATTCCCGGGCCGGCGAGCTACTGGCGTATATCCGCGAGATGTCCGTGAAGACCGATCAATACGCCGGGGTGATCAGGAAAGCAGCCATGAAGGTGACCAAACAATCGGGCAAATATCCGGCGGCGGGCAAGAATGCGCTGGCGGATCAGCTCAAGATCGTGGCGCGACTCATCGCCGGCGGGCTGCGGACCCGCATCTACCTGGTGAGCATGGGCGGCTTCGATACCCACGCCCGGCAAACCGATGCGAAGGACACGACTATGGGTACCCATGCCAAACTGCTGGCAAAATTATCGGAAGCCATCGACGCCTTCCAGGATGATCTGGGCTATCTGCAGGTGAGTAACCGGGTGGTGGGGATGACCTTTTCTGAATTTGGCCGGCGGATCCAGTCCAATGCCAGTGGCGGAACGGATCATGGGGCGGCGGCGCCGGTATTTGTTTTTGGGGAGGGCGTGCGCCCGGGGATCATCGGTCAAAATCCCACATGGCCGTCGAAGCTGACGGTGAATGACAATCTCGCCCTGCAATACGATTTCAGGGCCATCTATAGCACTTTACTGGAAAAATGGTTTCGGACGGAAGAAGCCGTGACATCGGCCGTGCTGCTCAAGGATTATCCGACGTTGTCGATTATTTGAGCCGGATCCGCATTATTTACGCATCCGGATCGCGCCCAGATCTACATCGGTACCTGGTTTTATGTCGTTGATGTCGAAATGGACATTGCGGTAGGGGGTATTGGCTTCTACGGCTAATTGCCATGATCCGGGGTTGATCGATCGAAGGATATATTCTCCATTCACATTCGTCATTTCCAATGTGTCCTTCCCCTGGACGGCCCATACGTGGGCGGCGCCACCGGAAGGATACATCCTTACATGAAAAGACGAGGTTTGCAGAAGCCGTACAGCGTGAATACTAGAGATACCGATAATGACTAAACATAACTGTACCATTGCGTTTCTCATACTGGATGAAGATTGGTTGTAAAAGGTTCGACCGGGCACGAAAGCTTGTCAACTACTGTGCCAAATGAAAAGAAAATGCTGGATTCCTATTTATCGATATGTTAACGAGGCCTTTAGATGCCAGTGTAGGAATAGGCCACTTCTTTGGAGGTTATCGACATGATCTTATATTGTACACGCACACCGCGCGAGCTTTTGGGCGCTTCCTGCATCAGGGCCGAGCCGGCGCCGATACCATGGAAATACAGATCCGCCGTTTTGAAGATCTTCTTGTTGGCCTGGACATATTGTACTTCCACGATCACCAGGTCCAGGGGATAGGCGGAACGGTTAGTAACCGTTAGCTGCAGGTCCGTGATGCCGCCGAAGGTACCCACTGCGTAGCCGTTGGCGCCGACGCTAACCTGGCTGGCCAGCGCTGCTTTTATGGCTTCTTTGTCCGCTAATTCCGTATTGTTCTGATAGGGCTCAGCAACATCCGCCCGGTGAACAGCATTCGCAACGGTGGACACGCCGGCAGAATCTTTTGGCGGGAGAAGGCTGTTTACTTTGGGACGGGAAGGTCTTTCCTTTTGTTTGAGGCCGGCGGTTTTTACCGTTGGCCTGGCTACCGTGGATGGCGCCGGGTTCGGTTGGCCGAGGACGGTAGGTTGTGGGTCGGCAGCTCGTGCAGAGTCCGCACTTAGAGCGGGAGCCGTCGCCGCAGGCGCCGGCAGTTGCTGCGCCGTAGGGTGTACGATACTCTGATGCGGGCTAACGGGAGGTAAATTGGTGCCAGCCGGAGGCATTTTAGCGACTACACGTGAGGGAAAGCCCAGGGTAGCTTTATTCAGATTCAATCCGATGATAATGCCGGTGGCCAAAAGCGCCAGGATGCAAATTGCGATGGTCAGCAGCCGGGCCACTCGCGCAGAACGCTTCTTGCGGGGAAAAAATTCCTCAATTAGGGCCTGATCTCCGGCTTGTTGAGCAGAATAATCCTCAATGACGCGGGGTGCGGATTGGGTTGGCTCATAGGCCGCGTGCGCAACTTCGCGCACGGATTGGGCCGGCTCCCGGACAGGCGGAGCGGTTTCGCGCGCGCCAGAAGCCGGTTGAACGGGCTCGCGGGCCGGCTCGGTACGCGAAAGAATGGATTGCGACGTCGTAGCGAACGTATTTCTGGCAGCGGGCATCGTCACATAGATGATGCGTTTGCCGGGTGCTTTGGAGGTCTCTACCGTAACGGGAATGGGTGCATCGACGGTGGGGGTTTTCGTGCTCAGCGTGGCGCCGGCGGCACTGGCTTCCGTGGCCGCAGCGGTGGCGGCTCTGCGATAAAATCTATCGAAGGGTTGTTCTTCCACTACAGGGGCAAAGGGTTTCAGCTCTTCTAACTCGGATGGATATCTCCAGGCAGCGCTCTTGCCTTCCAGCCATACGAGATCGTAGGCCTTTAGTCCCATGGTCTTCAGCTCCTCTATAGAATAAGGGCCGCTTTGCTTGTTATTACGCAGTAACAGATACATCGTCACATTCCTGTTTAGAGGTAGTTCATCGGATGCTTAGCAAACTCGGCTTTCAATGGATTGTTCGATGCGGAGGGTTGGGCGGGCGGCGGCCTGCGCCACCTCAAGACAAATGTAATATTTTTCTTTGTTATTATGCCCTCATCTTCCGAAATTGGTGGCTCAACCAACATTTTTACTAAATGGATGCTGCTATTCAGGAAAAAGTGACGCTATGGCTCAACGGAAATTATGATCAGGCCACCAGGGATGAGATCGCCCGGCTTCAAAAGGAGAACCCTAATGAATTGACAGAAAGCTTCTACCGCAATCTGGAGTTTGGAACAGGCGGCTTGCGTGGCATCATGGGAGTCGGTACTAACCGGATCAATAAATACACGGTTGGAATGGCCACCCAGGGCTTTGCCAATTACCTGAAAGCATCCTTTCCCGGTGAGGAAGTGCGCGTGGCGATAGCCCACGACAGCCGGAACAACAGCCGGTTTTTTGCCGAAACCACTGCTAATGTATTCGCTGCCAATGGAATAAAGGTTTTTCTTTTCCAATCGCTGCGGCCTACCCCGGAACTGAGCTTTGCCATCCGTCATCTGAACTGCAAGGGTGGGGTGGTCTGCACGGCTTCGCATAACCCCAAGGAATACAATGGTTACAAAGCTTATTGGGATGACGGCGGGCAACTGGTGCCGCCGCATGACAGCAGCGTGATCAAAGAGGTGGAAAAGATCGCCGGTGTGGATGCGGTCAAATGGGGTGGGGGCGAATCGAATATCACCATGATCGGCGCAGCCATCGACGAAGCCTATATCGCCATGGTCCGCAGCCTGAGCGTATATCCCGAAGTAATTGAACGCCAGCATAATTTGCGGATTGTCTATACGCCTATCCATGGTTCGGGGATCAAGCTGGTGCCCGAGGTGCTGCAGCGGTTTGGCTTTACCAATGTCCATGTGGTGGACGAACAGGCCACACCCGATGGCAACTTCCCCACCGTGGTCTATCCCAACCCGGAAGAAAGCGAGGCCATGAGCATCGGACTGCGAAAGGCGCAGCAGATCGACGCGGACATCCTGCTGGGTACCGACCCCGACGCGGACCGGGTAGGCATCGGCGTGAAAGACAAAAAGGGTCACTGGATCCTGATGAACGGGAACCAGACGGCGACGCTGGCCTTCAACTATATGATCGAAGCGCGAAAAGCCAAAGGGGTCGCCGGTCCTACCGATATGGTCGTGAAGACCATTGTGACCACCGATCTCATCGATGCGATCGCGAAACGCAACGGGGTCAATTGCTATAGCGTCCTCACGGGCTTCAAGTATATCGCGGAGTTGATCAAGGAAAAAGAAGGCCGCGAGAACTATGTGATCGGCGGGGAGGAAAGCTATGGACTGATGATCGGCAGCCAGATCCGGGATAAGGATGCGGTGAGCGCGGTTGCCCTTCTCTGTGAGATGGCAGCCTATGAAAAGGACAAAGGCCGCAGCCTCTATGAAAAGCTCATCGATCTCTATGTCGAATATGGCTTTTACAAAGAGAACCTGATCTCCATCACCAAGAAAGGCATGAACGGACAAAAAGAGATCTCGGGCATGATGAGCGCCTATCGCAGTCATCCGCCTTCCGTGATCAACGGGTCGCCGGTAGTGCAGTTGCTGGATTATGAGCTACAGACCGGGAAGAACCTTCAGACAGGAGAGACCTGGCCGATCAAGCTGCCGAAATCGAACGTCCTGCAGTTCATCCTGGCGGATGGCAGCAAGATCTCGGCGCGGCCTTCCGGCACGGAGCCTAAGATCAAATTCTATTTCAGCGTACATGGTCGTCTAGCCTCGGCGTCGGATTACGACAAGGTGAATGCCGAGCTGGGTGCGCGCATCGACGGGATCATCCTGGATATGAAACTTCGCTAATGATAGTCCTTCAGACGAATCGCCACCGGTGATTTGGTAACTAGGAGAGAGCCATTTGGGCGATAGCGATAACGAGAAACAAGCTGGCGCCTAAAAGATTTGCACGTGTAAACATAACGGTGTGGTTTTATAGGGTTACGAATAGATGAACTCGAATTACTTGGATTAACTCAAAGTAAATACAAAGTAACCAGAATCTCAATAGTAAATGTACGAAGGGTCCCATGGGACCCTTCGTTGTAGGTGGAAATGCTTAGAGTTTACGCAGAGCAGGTCACGCAACCTTCCTGCATGGTGCAGGTAGCGCCGATCATGTCTTCGCCGGCTTCGGCGGAGGCTACCTGAACGGCTGCAGGGTTCACCAGCGGCTCGAGGGTCTTGCCACCCTGCTTTTCCACGGTGAACTGAACGGCTTGTGAAGCGGCCTGGGTGCGCAGATAATACATACCCGTCTTGAGCCCTTTCTTCCAGGCGTGGAAATGCATCGAGGTCAGCTTGCTGGTCGATGGCGTATCGACGAAGAGATTCAGGCTCTGGGACTGACAGATGTAAGCGCCGCGGTCGGCCGCCATATCGATGATATTGCGTTGTTTGATCTCCCAAACGGTTTTATAGATCTCTTTGAGATGATTCGGGATCTCGTCGATGGCCTGGATGGAGCCATTGTGGAAGATGATCTTGTTCTTCATATCGTCGTTCCACAAGTTGAGGTCTACGAGGTCCTTCAGCAGGTGTTTATTGACCACCACGAATTCGCCGCTGAGTACCCGGCGAACATAGATGTTCGAGGTATAGGGTTCGAAACATTCGTTGTTGCCGAGAATTTGGGAGGTAGAGGCCGTGGGCATGGGCGCTACCAGCAGGGAGTTGCGGACGCCGTGCTTAACGACTTCGGCTTTCAGGCGAAGCCAATCCCAGCGAAGGGTGGGTTCGACGCCCCAGAGATCGAACTGGAACTGTCCTTTCGACGTAGGCGACCCGGCGAAGGTGGCGTAGGCGCCTTCGATCTTGGCGAGATCCTTCGATGCCGTCATGGCCGCGAAATAGATGGTCTCGAAGATCTCCTTGTTGAGCTGTTTGGCCTTATCGCTTTCGAACGGCAACCGAAGGAGGATGAAGGCATCGGCCAGTCCCTGAATGCCGAGCCCGATGGGCCGGTGGCGGAGGTTGGAGTTACGCGCTTCTTCTACGGGGTAGAAATTGTTGTCGATGATCTTATTGAGATTCTTGGTGACCTCGTAGGTGATCTCGTATAATTTCTGGTGGTCGAATACGCCGTTGTTGACGAAACGGGGCAGCGCCAGGGACGCCAGGTTACAAACGGCGATCTCGTCGGCAGAGGTATATTCGATGATCTCGGTGCAGAGGTTGGAGCTCTTGATGGTGCCGAGGTTTTGCTGATTGGATTTCCGGTTGGCGGAATCCTTGTACAGCAGATAGGGGTTGCCGGTCTCGATCTGTGCGTCGAGGATAGCGAACCAAAGATCCTGTGCCTTGATGGTGCGGCGGGCGCGCCCCTCCTCTTCATATTGCGCGTATAGCGTTTCGAATTCGGCGCCCCAGCTTTCGTGCAGCCCCGGCGCTTCGTGGGGGCAGAACAAGCTCCAGTCGCCACCGGTCTCTACGCGCTGCATGAACAGGTCGGGGATCCAGAGGGCATAGAAGAGATCCCGGGCGCGCAGCTCGTCCTTGCCGTGGTTCTTGCGGAGATCGAGGAATTCGAAGACATCGGCATGCCAGGGTTCGAGATAGACGGCGAATGCGCCTTTGCGTTTGCCACCGCCCTGGTCGACATAGCGGGCGGTGTCATTGAAGACGCGCAGCATGGGGATGATGCCGTTCGACGTACCGTTAGTGCCGCCGATGTAGGAACCCGTAGCGCGGATATTGCTGATGGAGAGCCCGATGCCGCCGGCGCTTTGCGAGATCTTCGCCGTTTGTTTCAGGGTGTCATAGATGCCGTCGATGCTGTCCTCCTTCATGGTGAGCAGGAAGCAGGAACTCATCTGCGGTTTGGGGGTGCCGGCGTTGAAGAGGGTAGGCGTGGCATGCGTGAACCAGCGTTCGCTCATCAGGTGATAGGTCTTGATGGCGTTCTCGATATCGCCCAGGTGGATACCGATGGCCACACGCATATACATATGTTGCGGCCGTTCGGCTACTTTCCCGTCGACCTTCAGCAGATAGGATTTCTCGAGGGTCTTGAAACCAAAATAGTCGAAACCGTAATCGCGGTCGTAGATGATGGTGCTATCGAGCAATTCGGCGTTGTCGCTGATGATCTGCCAAACTTCGTCGGAAAGGAGGGGAACGGATTTGCCCGTTTTGCTGTCCGTGCATTCGTACAGCAGCTTCATGGTAGCCGAGAAGCATTTCGTCGTATTCTTATGCAGGTTGCTGACGGCGATGCGGCTGGCCAATAAGGCATAGTCGGGATGCTTCACCGTGAGCGAAGCCGCCGTTTCAGCCGCCAGGTTATCGAGTTCGGTGGTGGTGACGCCGTCATACAGGCCTTCGATGACCTTTTTAGCAACGTCGATGGAGTTGACGAAACGACGGTCGAGGCCGTAGCAGAGCTTTTCGATCCGGGCCGTGATCTTGTCGAACTTCACGGATTCTTTTTTCCCGTTCCTTTTGATGACAAACATATATGTAGATTTTAATGGGTAATTAAAAAGCTTCCTGAAGCCGCGCCGGAGGCGCGGCGGCAATAGGGGGCGATAAGGCTCTTAGAAATCTTCTTCGAGACTAAAGGTTTGGGCTTCCTTACCGGACATGACGCCCGATTTCTGGTAGTCGCCCACCCGTTTCTCGAAGAAATTGGTCTTGCCCTGCAGCGAGATCATCTCCATGAAATCGAAGGGGTTGGTGACGTTGAAGAGTTTGGGATATCCCAATTCTCCCAGCCAGCGGTCGGCCACGAATTCGATGTATTGCTGCATCAGCCGGGCATTCATCCCGATGAGGTCGACGGGAAGCGCTTCGGTGATGAATTCTTTTTCGATGCGGACGGCATCGCCGATGATGGTCTGCACCTGTTCCTGCGAGAGCTTGTTCTCGAGCATGCTGTAGAGCAGGCAGGCGAATTCGCAGTGCAGGCCTTCGTCACGGCTGATCAGCTCATTGCTGAAGGTGAGACCGGGCATCAGGCCGCGTTTCTTCATCCAGAAGATCGAGCAGAAGCTGCCGCTGAAGAAGATGCCTTCCACGGCTGCAAAGGCGACGAGGCGTTCGGCAAAGGAGCCGTTCTCGATCCAGCGCAGGGCCCATTCCGCTTTTTTCTGTACGGCGGGTACGGTCTCGATGGCATGGAAAAGCCGGTATTTTTCCTGCGGGTCTTTGATGTAGGTATCGATAAGCAGGGCGTAGGTCTCGGAGTGGATATTCTCCATGGCGATCTGAAAGCCATAGAAGGAACGGGCTTCGGGCAGCTGTACCTCGCTCATGAAATTGATGGCGAGGTTCTCATTGACGATGCCGTCGCTGGCGGCGAAGAAGGCCAGGACATGCGAGATGAAGTGACGCTCCCCGTCGTTGAGTTTGTTCCAATCCTGCAGGTCGCCCCCCAAGTCGATCTCCTCGGCTGTCCAGAAGCTGGCCTGGTGCTTCTTGTACATCTCCCAAACCTTCGGGTAGTTGATCGGCAGGATGACAAACCGATCCTTGTTTTCCTTCAATAAAATCTCGTTCCCGTTCTCCATTTTCCTAACAGATTACGACGTTAATGAATTGGGGGTCCGCGACCCGCCAGTGTGCAACAGTGATGTTTTGGGGGAATCTCTCCGGCAAAACCTGACCATTCTTGTCCTATTGAACAAGAACTAACTCAAAAATAATATAGCTGAGCAATTTTCGTTCGCTATGTTATCCACTGAATGTGCAATACTTTATCGGTCATTTCGGAATGCCTTTGTGGTAGCGGCTATAGGTTTATCGATCCGTCGAAACGCTTGCTGGTGGCTGCTTTGAGGGCATCGGGCCGCCGGGAGTCAGCGACAGCGCCACGAGCGTGAGGAACCAGGCGTATTCACCGATGGTATTTTCCATTTTGATGAAGCCCAAATGGACGACGTCCAGCAAAAGCGCCGCCACAAGCACGATGAACCAGCGCCGGTCCCGGGCAGAAACCAGCGTGGCGGCGAGCAGCAGGGGTAATATCCATTGCGTAGTATAGTACTGATGCCGGTAGATCGGCGAGAAAAGATCGGGGATCATAAAAAGACAGCAGCCAAAGATCGCGGCCCGCGGGAGTTGTTCCCGGTAGCCGGGTGGTACCCGCAGCCAGTAGAGCAGGATCAGCGCCACTGTGCAAAGCACCGCGCAAACGGCCAGGGAGGTCCGGGATAAGGAACGGTGAAGGATCAGCCGGGAAAGAACGAAGACATTGCCGTTCTCCGAATAGAACGGTGTCCGGCTGCGGCTGATGCTGTCCGCGCGGGCGGCCTGGACCATATCGATGCCTTCCCATTGGGTAAAATGCGGGTCGCGGGGATTCGTATCCACTCCGTAGACGTCGGGCTGCTGCTCGAATTTCGCCGCCTCGCTGATATTGCGGAAATAGTCCGACCATAAACTTCGTTCGTGCGGGCTGAACAGGAGCCAGCAGGCGAAAAGCAGCGGGGGCAGGAAAAGACAGCCGAGCCAGGCCCGCGGGCGATGGCGCAAAAGCCACACGAAGGGAACAAAAAAGAGCGCGGTATTGGGTCTTATCGATACCAGGCAAATCGCCGCGACGCCGGCAGCGAATCCCCACGCGGGTAGCGCCTCCTTACGCCAAAAAACAAGGAAGAGCATGGCCAATAGCGGAATGAAGAGATAGGTCTGACCCACGGAGAGATGGCTTTTCCAGCCATTGGAGAGCAGCAGCAGTCCGGCCGTGAGCAAAACAGCCTGTTTATCGACGGCTGTGGGTGCCCACGAAAAAGCGAACAACACGAGGCCGATGAGCATCCCGTATTCGATTCCCAACCATAGTTTGGAGATCTCCGCCTCCGGGAGGTCCACCAGCGGTGAGAGCAGGTGGTAGAGCATGGGGGTGGAGGTCATGTTGGATGGCTTCATGCGGTCGAAGTTCGCCGGGTCGTAGTAACGAAGGCCGTCGCCGGGAGCCCATTTGTAGAAATAAGGGGATCTGCCGTCTTTGACGAGACGCGCCCCGGTGACCCGGTTGCGCAAGTCACCGGTGTAGGTCTTTTCGTAGCCAATATCCCGCCTGGCAGCCACCCACAAGATGACCGCCAGGACGCCGATAAGCAAGCCCCATTTCCACATCAGGCCTGGACTTTTTCGGTGATCTTGCCCGTGGACTTGTGTTTCAGGATCACTTTTTTGGCTCCGTAGTGCGTCATTTCTTCCTTGATGAGATAGTGTTCAGCGTCGTAATCCACGAGATGGCTGTCCCGGGTGACGCCGATCTTGCCGCGCCAAATATCGAGCTGCACCGGTTCCCACAATTTAGTTTTGGCAGAACGGTAAGCGGCGTCAAGCACGGCATTGACCACATACCCGTCATAAAAGGTTTCACGGGGCGTCTTGTTTTGTTCGAAAGAGCGGAAAACGTCCGTGAACATATGGTTATAGCCGAGGTCATTGAGCTCGTCGCCTACAGGGAAAAGCCAACCGCTGTTGCTCTCGGATTTCTCCGATACATAGTCGGCGCCTTTGCCGGTGGTGAACATCTCGAGACCGGTGCGAAGGAAATTGTTGATCCAGATAGTCCCTTCGGTGCCCATGACCTCGTCACGCAGATCGAGGCCGCCGCGGAAGGTCCAGCTCACCTCGAACTGGCCGATGGCGCCATTTTCGTATTTGACCAGTCCGATGGCGTGGTCTTCGGCATCTATGGGTTTTACCTGGGTATCGGCCCAGCACATCACTTCAACGGGGCGGATGTCCTTCCCGATAAAGCTGCGGGCGATCTCCACGCAATGGCAGCCCAGATCGAGGATACAGCCGCCTCCGGCCTGCTCCATGTCCCAAAACCAGTCCGAATGCGGGCCGGGATGGGTCTCGCGCGATTTGGCCCATAAGATCCGGCCCAGGGCGCCATTCTTCACACTGTCATAAGCCTTCAGGAATTTGGGCGTATAGACGAGGTCCTCCAGATAAGCGTTAAAAATGCCGGCATCCTCGACGGCTTCCAGCATGCGACGGGCTTCCGTGGCATTGCGGCCCAGCGGTTTGGTGGTCATCACACCTTTTTTGTGTTTGCAGCAAAGCAGGACGGCGATCTCATGCAGGTTATTGGGAAGCGAGATGCAGACGATATCGACGCTGGGGTGCGCGATCACTTCTTCCATCTCGGTGGACGAATGTTTGCAGCGATAATCTTTCGCGAACTTTTCGGCGCTTTCCTTGCGGCGGGAATAGACGCTGACGATCTTGTCGCGGCTGCGCTGGCCTAGAATGGAGTCGGCATAGAATCGGGCGATAAAACCCGAACCGAGCATGGCGATGTTGGGCATAGCGAAGTATTTGAGCTTAACAAAAGTAATTCAGTCTGATCAGCTATCGAGTGTCACCGGTTTGAACGTTGCCCTTTGGTTGTCTTTGAAGAACACCGTGAACAGGATCAGTACGACCGCGGCGATACCCGCGGGTACCATCCAGATGGCTTTCCATTGTGAAATACCATTGAGCGTATAGGCGTCTTTCACATAACCGGATAGCAGGGTGCCGATCCACATACCGATGCCATAGGTGGCCATCGTGATCATGCCCTGCGCCGAGCTTTGTATCGCAATGCCGGCCTTGCTATCCGTATAGATCTGGCCGGTGACGAAAAAGAAATCGAAACAGACGCCATGGAGTATGATACCGGCAAAGAGCATCCATTCCCCCGGGCCCGCGTCGCCATAACCAAAACAAAGGAAGCGCAACACCCAGGCGATCATGCCCACGGCGATCATCCATTTCACGCCGATGGTCCGGAAGAGCACGGGGATGAGGAGGATGAACAGGGCCTCGGAGAACTGCCCGAAGGTCATATTGCTCGTCACGTTCTGCATACCCGCGTCGGTGAGATAAAGGTTGGTGAGGCTATAATAGAAGGAGAGGGGGATACAGATCAGTACTGACGCCACGAAGAAGATTGTGAAGGACCGGTCCTTGAAAAGCACGAAGGCGTCGACGCCGAGGATCTGGGCGAAAGTTGTTTTCTGCCCTTTGGCCTTGGGAGGTGTAGTGGGCAGGAAGAAGCTGAGGACACCCAGCGCAGCCGAGGCGACGGCCGCCATCTTAAAGGTGAAGACGAGCTGATCGGTGGAGATCTTGAATACCTTGTCGATGAGCCAGCCGGTGACGATCCAGCCGATGGTTCCGAGGAAGCGGATGGATGCAAATTCTTTACCGGGGTCATTCATCTGCCGAAAGGCGACGGAGTTAGCCAGCGCCAGGGTAGGAGCATAGGCGAGCGAATAGAGTAGGACGGCCCAGTAGAACCCGTCCGGGTTGGTGACGGTGGTGAGATAGTATAATAACCCCGCGCCTAACAGGTGAAGGATGCCGAGGACTTTCTCGGCGTTGAAGAACCGGTCCGCGATCATGCCGACAAAAAAGGGTGAGAAGATCGTAGCGATCGCCATGGCGCTGTAAGCGGCGCCCACCTGTGCCCCTGTCGCGTGCAATACTTTATCCAGGTAGGTGCCCATGGTGACGTACCAGGCGCCCCAGATAAAGAATTCGAGAAAGAACAAAGCGGAGAGCTTGACACGGGTTGTTGTTCTCATATTGATGCAATATACGTATTGATGCAATATACATCAATATACGTCTTATCTTGCACCCGTTTATGAGAACCTTCGAAGATTCATATCGCCATAAGGGGCTGCGCCGGCAGTTGGTAGACGTGATCCGTCAGAAAGGCATCACGGATGAACGGGTGCTTGAGGCCATCCTGCACATCCCCCGGCATTTTTTCATGGATTCCGCATTCGACAAGATCGCTTATGAAGACCGGGCCTTTCCCATTGGTGAGGAGCAGACCATCTCGCAGCCCTATACCGTGGCTTATCAAAGCCAGCTGCTGGAGCTGAAGCCTTTCGATAAGGTGTTAGAGATCGGCACGGGCAGCGCCTATCAGGCCTGTGTACTCGCTGAGATGGGTGCGCAGGTTTACACCATCGAGCGGCAGAAAAAGCTGTTCGACCTGAACAAGCAATTTCAATACCTCAAAAAATACCCGCGGTTAAAGTTCTTTTTTGGCGACGGTTACGAAGGGCTTCCTACCTATGCGCCTTTCGACAAGGTGATCGTGACCGCGGCCGCGCCGTTCATCCCGCCCAAGCTGGTCGAGCAGCTGAAACCCGGCGGCAGGATGGTGATCCCCGTGGGCGAAGGCCAGGTACAGCGGATGCTGAGGCTTATCCGCCACGAGGACGGCGGCTATACGCAGGAGATCTTCGATAACTTTTCTTTTGTCCCTATGGTGGAGGGGAAGAATAACTAACTATGAGGGAGACCGCGATCGTGCGCGGCGGTTAAAGAAACCGAAGAATGCGGGCAATGGTTTCCGGGTCCTGATAGATGCGCCGGTGTCCCAGGCCTTGGGTAAAGATGAACCCGATGCCCGGATGGCCGTCGCCCTGGATATTCCTGGCCTCGCGGCTGGGCGTGATCTTGTCGTCCTCGTCCTGGAGATAGAGGATGCGGGCGTGGATATTGTGCAGTGCGCGGCGCAGCGAATACCAGGCCACATGCTGACCGCTGGTCTCCTGGATATAATCGTCGATCTCGTGTACGACGGCGGTCTCCAGATGCAAGAGCCGGGCAAAGGTGTGCAGGGCCGTCGCCGTTTCTACTGCGGGTGCGATGAGAACCAGCGCGGTGTTTTCGTTGTGCGGACTGGTCTCGAGGAACAATGCCAGCGCCAAACCACCAAGTGAGTGCCCGATGTAAGCGTTGAAGGGGCCGTAGTTCTGCTCGATGACACGCAGGACGCCAACGTATTTCGGCAGCGTCACCCGGCGACCTCCCGAGCGGCCGTGTGCGGGGGCATCGAAGGCGACAACCTCGTAGCCTTTATCGAGCAGCGCTGTTATATACTCTTCGAAGGCCTGTGACGAGGATTCGAAGCCATGTGCGATCAACGCCTTTTTTGTCGGCGGAGACGGCGGCAGCCAGACGCGGCCGCGAATGGTATGCCCCTCATATTTAAAAGAGACCCGTTTGCCCCGGGCGAACAGCGGCGAGCCTTTTTCGGCCGAACGCTGCCCGGGGGTACAGAAAAGACGAAAGGCCATCACAGCTGCTTTCCGGGTCGAGCTCAGGGAGAGGATGTTTATGCGGGCGCGTGCGTAGCGGAGTGCTAATTTTTGTGATATCTTCATGTAGGTACAAAATTACAGAATGAAAGTAGTAATCATCGGTTGTGGAAATGTGGCCACCGTGATGGGTGGTAAGATCGCTGCGGCCGGACACAGCATCCTGCAGGTCGTTGGCCGCCGGCCGGAGGCCGCGGCCGCGCTTGGACGGGAATGGGGCGCGGAAGCCGTCACCGAATGGACGGCCATACGGCGCGACGCGGATATCTATATTCTATCCATCAGCGACCGGGCGTTCGCAGAGCTGTCCGCGGTGTTGCAGCTGCCAGACCGGCTGGTGGTCCATACTGCGGGAGCCGTACCTTTAATGGCGCTGGCGGGTGTCAGCAGGCGTTGCGGTGTGCTTTATCCCCTGCAAAGCCTGCGAAAGGAGATCCGGCCGTTCCCGGAATTCCCCCTGCTGATCGACGCCCGCGATCCGGATGACCTGACCATCATCGAAACGTTTGCCCGGAGCATTGCCCGGCAGGTACAGCGGGCCGACGACGCCTATCGCCTGAAATGTCATGTTGCTGCGGTGCTCGTCAATAATTTCGGCAATTTCCTGTTCACGCTTGCCCACGATTACTGCGACCGGGAACGCATCGATTTCGGGTTGTTACAGCCGATCATAGGGGAGACCGCGACAAGGCTGGAGCATTATCCACCACGCCAGGTGCAAACCGGCCCGGCCATCCGGGGAGACGCGGCAACCATGCAACGGCATCTCGAGCTATTGGCGGGTTATCCATCAATAAAAGCATTATATGAGTTGTTTAGCGCCCAAATAGCGGCGTATTTCCGGAATTAGGGTATTTTTGTCCGCTATGAGCGTATTGGAAAAATTCAAATCGATCCGGACCTTCGTATTCGACGTAGACGGGGTCATGACCGACGGCAGTGTACTGGTATACGAAACAGGCGAACAGGTGCGCCGTATGAGCACCCGTGATGGGTATTCGCTGCAGCTGGCCATCAAAAAAGGCTACCGGGTGATGATCATCTCGGGTGGTGCTTCGGAAGGGATAAGATTACGGTTGCAATATCTGGGCATCAGGGATATTTTTTTGAACATTCATGACAAGGTCGATGTATTACGGCAATATGCCCTCGAGCATCGACTCGATGAAAAGGATATGTTGTATATGGGTGACGATATCCCCGATTACGCGGCGATGAATTACGTAGGCCTGGCCTGCGCGCCCGCCGACGCTGCGCCGGAGATCAAACATATCGCCGGGTATATCTCTTCGTTTGGCGGGGGACAAGGCTGCGTTCGGGACGTGATCGAGAAGGTCCTCAAGCTCAATGGTCATTGGGAG
The DNA here is from genome assembly GCA_025934485.1 of Chitinophagaceae bacterium. Taxonomy (GTDB): domain Bacteria; phylum Bacteroidota; class Bacteroidia; order Chitinophagales; family Chitinophagaceae; genus Puia. The sequence continues at coordinate 3,822 of JAICXX010000088.1, read as the reverse complement.
CTGGATCAATCCGTAGCCTCAAAATAAACAATTAGGTATGCCGCAACTGCTAGGAGCTTTTTTTCGCCTTGTCCGATGGCCTAACCTGGTATTCATCTTTGTTACCCAGCTGCTTTTCTATTACTGCATACAGCTGCCGCTGCATCGTACGGCGTCCTGGATCTTCGCGCCGATCCTGTATCCGCGGCTTTTTTTCCTTTTGGCGATCTCTTCGGTGCTGATCGCCGCGGCGGGCTATATCATCAACGATTATTTCGATCTGAACATCGACCGCGTCAACAAACCTCAACGGCTTGTGGTGGATCGCATCATCAAACGGCGATGGACGATCTTATGGCATTGGATTCTCAGCGGGCTTGGGTTACTGTTGAGCTTGTACGTGAGTTGGCGGCTGCGCAATCCGCTGATCGCGCTGGCCAATCTAAGCTGCGTGATCCTGCTGTACTTCTACAGCACCACGTTCAAACGGAAGCTGCTCATCGGAAATGTCATCATCTCGCTGCTCACCGCCTGGGTGATCCTGGTGTTGTATGTGGCCGAGTTCCGTCTCACGGCGTTGGGAGATGCGCACTATCAGCTGCTGTTCTCCTCCCTGTTCAAATTCGCCATTGTATACAGCAGTTTCGCGTTTTTGCTTTCGCTGATCCGAGAGGTGGTCAAGGATATAGAAGATATGGACGGAGACATGAAGTATGGATGCCGGACCATGCCGATCGTATGGGGTGTGAATGTCGCCAAGGTCTTTGCCGGCACGCTGACCGTCGTACTGCTGGGTGCGCTGGTGATCCTGCAATTCTATGTGTTGCAAAAGGCATGGTTTCCGCTGACGGCGTATGGAGTGGCGCTGGTGGATCTTCCACTGCTATATATCTTAAGGAACCTCTATGCCGCGCAGACCAAAGCGGACTATCACCGGTTGAGCAACATCATCAAGCTCGTCATGTTAGCGGGAATACTTTCCATCATCTTAGCGAGGGGGTTACCATGGATCGGATTATATTAGCCTCCGGCTCGCCGCGGCGAAAGCAATTGCTCGAATGGGCGGAGGTCGATTTCGAGATCATTGTCCGGGACACGCCGGAGACGTATCCGCCCGGCATGGCGGTGATCGATGTGCCGGTGCACATCGCGCGGAACAAGGCGCTGGCGGTACAGGCGGTAGCGGCGCCGGGGCGGATCGTGATCGCGGCGGATACCGTGGTGGTGCTGGGTGACGAGATCATCGGCAAACCCAGGGACCGGGACGATGCAGTAGCTATTCTCGCCCGGCTGGCGGGTAGGCGACATGAAGTCATTACCGGCGTGGTGTTATGGAGGGACGGCGAAGAGCAGGCCTTTGCCGACCGCACCTCGGTATGGTTCCATGACCTCAGCCGGACCGAGCTGGAAGGCTATGTCGACCGCTATAAGCCTTACGATAAAGCCGGCGCCTATGCCATCCAGGAATGGATCGGTGTCGTGGGCATCCAAAAGATCGAAGGCGATTTCTACAATGTAATGGGCCTCCCCGTGAGCAGGGTAGTACAGGCCCTGAAAAAATGGGGGGCGATTCGCTGAGAAGTTCGAGCTTTGTGGGGGGAGGGACGAGCTATGCGGGAAGAACTATTGCACTTCATCTGGCGTTTTCGCCATTTCAATCAACAAGCGCTGTTTACGGAGGCGGGGGAGGCCGTACAGGTCCTCTCACCGGGGGAACACCATGCCGATCAGGGGCCCGATTTCAAGCACGCCCGCATCCGGCTGGGTGACCGGGTTCTCGAAGGCTCGGTAGAGATCCATGTGGTGACCACGGATTGGGTCCGGCATGCGCATGACCGTGACCGGCATTATGCGCAGACGATCCTGCATGTGGTGTGGAGCAACGACTGGACGGGCGCGACGCCGCCGGGGAATATCCCGGTCCTGACGATGCAGGAACGGGTGCCGAAGCTTATGCTGGCGACGTATGAACGGTGGATGAAGCAGTCGAATTTCGTCCCCTGTGAACGGCAGTTGCACGGGGTCGGCGAAGCCGCGTGGCCGTCCTGGCTGGAAACGCTTACCCACGAGCGGTTGCAGCGGCGGGCGCTCGTGATCTGTCGCTCGCTGGAAGCGAGCAGCGGGCATTGGGAGGCGGTGACCTGGATGCAGCTGGCGCGAAGCATGGGGCAGCCGGTGAACGCGGAGGTCTTTGAAGCCATTGCCCGCAGCCTGCCCGTAGAAAGACTCGTGCGGCTCCGGAGCGAACCGCTGCGGCTCGAGGCCTTGTTGTTGGGTCAGGCGGGGTTGCTGAAGGGTCCTTTTTCGGACGACTATCCGCTGACGCTGCAACGCGAATACCGTTTCTGGCAAGCCAAATGGAAGCTGGAGCCCGTAGCGGCGCCGCTGGCCTTTTTGCGCATGCGGCCGGCCGGTTTTCCCACGATCCGGCTGGTACAGCTGGCGGGGCTGCTGGCCAGGGGTGGGGGATGGTTCGCCAGGATCCGGGAGGCCGCGAAGCCCGAAGAGATACGTAGTTTATTGGACGTCGCGGCCGGGGGCTATTGGGAAACGCGGTATCTTTTTGATATTGTTTCGCCGGCAAGACCCAAGCGGCTGGGTGCGGCGATGCAGCTGGGGCTTTTCGTGAATGCCTTCATCCCCCTGCTTTATGCCTACGGCTGGTGGCGGAAGGAACCGTCGTACCAGGAAAAAGCGCTCATCTGGTTGCGGGGGCTACAGGCGGAACAGAACAGCATCCTGGCCCGCTGGAAACGGCTGGGGGTCGTCGCCCACGACGCGGGCGAGGGACAGGCCCTGCTGGAACTAAAAAAGGAATATTGCGCGGAGCGGCGTTGTCTGGAATGCGTCATAGGCAACCGTTGGTTAATCTCCCTCGTAAATAAAGGCTAATGCAATCGTTTTTTCTTTAAATTTGAAGACCAGCGGGCCGGAGGCCCGTCGGCCGAAGGCCAATCATTAAACATAACTCACTTCGATGCGGAATATCATCCTCACCGTTCTTCTCTCTACCCTGACGCTGCAGCTTTTTGCCCAAGACGTATCCGATAGTGTAAAGATGGCGTCGCGGCTCAACAAGCAGAATGCCAAACGCGAACGGATGAACAATATGCTGCGGATGGAAGAAGAAGGCGATCTGATCTTCAACAAGCACAATGTCTTCGGCATCCGGCTTGCGACCAACGGGTATGGCATCAATTTCGAAAAAGGAAAATTCGTCAGCCCTACAAAGACCCGCATCTATCAATTCGAGATCAACGAGGTACACGATCCCAAAGAACACCATGTGTCGGCCTCGACGGACCAGATCAATTTCTCGTCCGTGAACCCTTTTAAGCTGAACAACCTGTATGAGTTCAAAATGGCCATGGGGGAAGAGCGGCTGATCGGCGGCAAAGGGAATAAGAACGGCGTTGCCGTCTCCGTCCTGTACACCGGCGGCGTCACCATAGGTTTTCTCAAACCGTATTATCTCGATGTCACCAATGCCATCACTTCCGCCACCAGCCAGGAGACATTCGCGCAGCTGAATCAGGATACGTCGGAAGGCCAGCAGATCCAGGGCGCAGCGGGTTTCTTTTCCGGCTGGGATGCCCTCAAGATCCAGCCTGCACTGAACGCCAAAATCGCCATGCGGTTCGACTATGGGCGCTTTAACCAAACCATCTCCGCCGTCGAGTGCGGTCTCACCGAAGAATACTATTTCAGCAAGGTCCCGCTGGTCTATATGGTCAAGGAGCACAATTTCTTCTTCAATGCTTATGTGCAGATCATGTTCGGCAGCCGCAAATAATTTGTGGCGTATATTTGTCGGATGGAATCAACCACGAATGGCTCGGCCTG
>JAICXX010000357.1 GCA_025934485.1 Chitinophagaceae bacterium | reverse complement strand
TTCGGGTAGTAGATTCTCGAAGCGGTCCGCACTATCGATGCCATGCACACCATTGGGATTGGTAAAGAACCGCGCCTCGACATCGGGATTGGCATGGGTGAATAACAGCACGGGCGTACCCGGCCGCACAGCAGCAAGCTTTCCTTCCATCCATGCCTGTTCCAATGAATCTGGCCAGCAATTGACAAAAAGGAGATCTACCCCGCCTATGTCGCGGATAAAATGGATCTTGTCGGTAGCATAATCATAGGTCGACGCCGTGACCGGGTGCGCGGGCTTCATCATGCGGTCATAGATCCCCGCCATCGAGCTCGCATCCCGCAGGGGTTTCTCAGGCTTCCAATAGCCAATGGCGTTAGAAACATCGTGATTGCCCGGGCCCAGGAGGATCGGAGTCCGGACATGTTGCGCGCTAGTCGTCGTAACCAGCCGATCATAATCCATCGCAAACTGTCCCCACGATGCAGCCGCGGATTGTATTCCCTTCTCCTCCCGGTTAGCGATATCGCCGGTGATAAGGATACCATCGACCTCCCGGATCCTCACCCCAGCGCCCGCACCACCATCAGCCGGAAGCGATAGATCAGGCAGCTTGTTGATGGCCGCGATCATCGCCCGGTTGACCATGGTCGATGGCACCTTGCCGGCACCCCGGAAATGCTGCCGGGTAATACCATAATGTACATCGGAGGTAAAAACAAATTGCAACAGGCTATCCTGCGCAGCGCCCGAAAGCGCGCAAAGCGTAAAACAAAAGATCAGAGCATTCCGCATGCGGGCGAAATTATCCCGCCACTACCAAGTCCCGCGCTTCCAACCCAATAATAATTATTAATTAACAAGCGCTTCAGACTCGCGCCGGATTGTCTTCAGCTTTCGTTCAGATTCGGCTGGGCCCAGGACGCAGCCCAGAATCGGCCACCAGCACAAAGGTTTTCATTTCCGATCACTCCGCCGCCATGATCTTCTTCAACCGCTCCTCATCCGTTATCACCCTCGCCTGGAGATCGCTGAGGATCGAATACAACCCAAAATAGGTCCGGTTGATATACAACGAATGCCGCGAGCCGCGAGCAACTTTCGATTCCCGCACCTCTTTGAGATTCGAGAGATAGTCCATATACTCGTAGATTTCGGTAAAATAGGATTCGTCGCCAAAATCGAACGTTTCGCGCGTAAACGGCAACGTAAGCATATCGATCATCTTCTGGAACAAGCCGGAGAAGAATTCGACCTCTTTTTCGGTATCGTTCGGATGGATCATCTCCAGATTGGTATAGATCTCCCGGCGACGCACCTCGTCCTTCAGGACCTCGTGGTTGGTGAGCAGAAAATAGTTGACATAAAAATCTTCCGGTATCTCCTTGATACACCCGAAATCGAACACGCCCACGGTCCCATCGTCACGCATCAGGAAATTGCCGGGATGCGGGTCGGCATGTACCCGCCGAAGCGCATGCACCTGGAACTGATAGAAGTCCCAAAGCGCCTGACCGATCTTATCGCGAACCTCCTGCGAAGGCCCAAGTCCCTGAAGATCTTTGTGCTCCAGGAACTCCTTGAGATGATATCCCCGCAGCCAGTCCATGGTAATGATCCGATCGCTGGACAGCTCGGGATAATACGTCGGAAAAACAAGGTTGGGGATATGGGCGCACTGGGCCGAGACCTCCATCGACCGCCGCAATTCCAGCTTATAATCCGTTTCTTCCAGCAGCTTCCCCTCGATCTCCTGGAAATATTTATCCATGTCCACCTCATTCATCCCCACGATCCGCAGCGCAAAAGGTTTTACGATCCGCAGATCGCTCCGCACGCTGTTGGCCACACCCGGGTATTGGATCTTCACCGCAAGCTCCTTGCCGCCTTTCCAGGCGCGATGGACCTGACCGATCGAGGCCGCATTCGACGCCTGCATCTCGAATTTATCATACAGCTGCGCCGGGGTCTTTCCCAGCGTCTTCATAAAGGTATTCACGACCAGCGGCCCACTCAACGGCGGCGCGCTGTACTGCGACATGGCGAAGCGTTCGGTATAGGCCTTGGGCAACATCCCCCTGTCCAGACTGAGCATCTGCGCCACCTTTAAGGCGCTTCCCTTCAGGTTGCTCAGCGTGTCATAGATATCCTCCGCGTTGTCCGCATGCAGTTCCTCCTTGCTGAGAGATGGATCGATAAGCTTCTTGGTGTAATGCTTTATATAATTGCCTCCTACCTTCAGTCCTGTAGCCACGAACCGGCTCGCCCGCTCTACTTTGCCGGTAGGTATGCTCGTCTGTTCTTTCGTAGGGGTCGTCCGTTCTTTCATGGTGCGCCGGTTATTTCCTTGCAAAGACAAATTTTCCAAAATCCAAAATGCTGTCGAGCGTACCAGAGCTGATCAACTGAAAACTGAGATTTACCGCTTTTTCAATGGCCGCATCCGTCATCTCGAACCGCTCGCTGTCATCCTTGATCCAATAGCGAAGCACGAACAACGCCTGCGCCCAAAAGCCATGGACATATTGATCGGAAATGAATTTTCGCTCCTTGACCTCGCCGGTTTGGTAGCCTTCCTTGATCAGTTCGCGGATATAGTCGTAAAACCCAAGCCGAAAAGTCTCCAACCTGTCGAGATGTGTTCCCGGAACCAGATACCGTTCGCGTTGCAGCAGGATATAGCTGCGATTTCCCCGTAGTTCCTGTACCCACAGAAAGTAAAAGGCCAGCAGCTTTTCCCGGACGCCATAGCCGCGGTAGGTCTCGTCGGCCTTCAGCTTCTCCAGCGTCTCTTCGAAGATCGCCCGCCAGATATCCTTTTCGACGGCATCGAAGGAGGCGTAATTATCGTAGAACCCGGTTTCGGGAATACCGAGCTGCTGCACAAACGTGTAGACGGAAACCGGCCGTTTCCCGTTCTCCAGCCAGTGTTTTATATACGCATCGCGTATCTCTTTCTTTTCCATAAAGGGGTATTTTCATGATGAATAACATGCCGGAACTCCAAAGGTTTACCTCCCGGCCCATTGCGCAGCCGTTCTTCACAATTGGCTAACAATTCGCTATGGGTTTGTCTGTACCATTTTCCGGTCCAATAACCTAACCGGGCCGATAACCCCGCCAAAAGCCAGGATCAGGCCGGACCTCTATCTAATTTTGTAGCCGAGAACGTTTCATATCGATTATGGTTTTTGGTTTTTAATTAGACTATTGCCCCGGGTCGCTCCCGGGGTTTTTCATTCCGCTAAACGGACCTAAAGTTCCGAATGCAATCGATTGCAGGCGCCACTAATCGATTGCATGAATACTTCGCGTAAATTCTTCTGCTAAACATTTGGAAGTTTTTATTTAGCTCTACCTTCACAAAAAAGTTTAAATAC
>JAICXX010000174.1 GCA_025934485.1 Chitinophagaceae bacterium | reverse complement strand
TTTGAAACCCGAAATACAAAGTTCATGGGAAGTGGGTGGAGAGTTGAGGTTCCTCAATGGCCGTATTGGTGTGGACTATACGTACTATCACAGCGAAACAAAGAACCAGATCGCCCAACCGCGTTTGTCGAATGCCAGCGGATATATTTTGCAGACGATCAACTCGGGTTCGGTCATCAATAAGGGGATGGAAGTAGCTATTACCGGTAAGCCCATCGCTCAAAAGGACTTTAGCTGGGATGCGACGATCAATTTCTCGTACAACCGGGGTCGGCTAGGGACATTCCTTTCAGGCGTATCCCTCTTCTACCCTACGGACGCACAATTCGGAACGGTAAAAGCAGCATCGGTTCCCAACGGCGGCTATTTCCTTGGATTGGCGGGCAACCGGTTCTACCATCAGCTCGATGCTAAAGGGAATGAAATGATGAACGGCCCCTACCAGGTGGACCCTACCACGGGATTGTACAAAGTTAACACCACTACTCCGATCCTGGCTAACCGCGAACCGGATTTCATCGGCGGTTTCGAAAATACCTTCAGGTACAAGAAATGGCAATTATCCGTTCTGCTCGATATTCGCAAAGGCGGGGCCGTGTATAACGGTACCGAGTATGCACTGGTCGAGAATGGCTTGAGCCGCCGGACCCTGATGAACGATCGCCAGTCGGTTACCGTAACGGGAGTCAACAGCCAAACAGGCGCCGCCTTCAGCCAAACCTATAGCGCCAATCAAACCTATAAGATCGGTAACACAAACGTCGATGGTAAGAATATGATCGAGCAGTATTGGCAGAACTACGCGAACAATTCCTATAATTTTATTCAATCGGTCAATTGGGTGAAACTGCGTTCGGTGTCGCTGACATATGACTTTACCGGTATGCTGAGCAACCAAAAGGTCATCAAAGATCTCTCGCTGACCGCGGTAGGCAGCAATTTATTCACCTGGACCAACTACAGAGGAATGGATCCCGAAGTTAGCGCCGGAGGCGGAACAGGCGGTTCTGGTTCTACCGGTATCGACTATCTGGGAGTACCGGCCGTCGCAGCCTTCACCCTTGGCCTGAACGTCACGTTTTAATTATTGAAAAAAAGCAAATTATGAGAAATACAAAATATATTATCCTGGGTTGCCTGCTCGTATTGGGGTCAACCTCTTGTAAAAAGTGGCTGAATGTAAACAACGATCCGGATCATCCCAGTAGTGCAACCGTATCCCCGCAAAACCGGTTGCCGTGGATAGAGCACTTTTATACGTATACGGCGGGCGTTTCCAATTTTCGCGCGGCAATGGCGTCCGGCGTCTATTATAGCGGTACCGGTTCCGCCAACGCGCTTGGTATAACCTGGACAGCGTCTTCAGGTAATATAACGTCCTATCAAACCTGGTTCGATGAAGTAGCCTCTAACCTGCCGGATCTGTACAAGTCCGCCCAGGCACAGAATGCCTACTATTACATGGCCGCTGCCGACGTATTTTCTGCCATGGGCTTCATGGAAATGCTGGATCTCTACGGCGAAATGCCTTATACCCAAGCCTTGAACCCCCTCATACCGAGCCCGAAATTTGATGACGGCAAGACCATCTACAACGGATGCATGGCAAAATTGAATGAGGCAATCAGCCTGTTCGGCCAGGCGCAGCCTGCCACGGCGCCCTCCTTTGCCGCCGGAGATATGTGGCTTCAGGGGAACCCGACCCAGTGGATAAAATTTTGCTGGGGACTGAAAGCCCGCTACATGCTTAAGCTGTCGAAAAAATCGGACTTATTCAACGCGGATTCTGTTTTATATTGCCTGTCCCAGGGTCCACAGTCCAATGCCGACAACGTCATTCAAACCGGCTACAACAACAGCAACGTACTCGATTACCTGGAAGGCGATCCCGTTGTTACCAATGGGAACTACAACTTTGCGGGTGAAGGCAGCAATCAACGCATTTCCCAGTTCTATTACAATCTCCTTACGAATATGCGTGGTGCGGGTGTAACAGATCCCCGTATGACGAAGATCGTACCGGCCTCCATGGGCAACGTTCAATTGAATTCTGTGGGTCAGGTGGCCTCTTATACCTGGAATCGTTCAACCGGCGTTGATTTCTATGGCCCGTCGGCCCGGTTGCTGGCAGGTGGCCCGGCTTCTATCCTGACGGCCACCATGGCGACAGCAGCTACGAGTATCAAGTACACCATCTCCAATTCGGACTCCCTGACAGCTTTTATTGCCCGCCAGACCGCGGCAGGGCATACATTCACGACCAGCGGATCTACCGTAACGGTCACCTACCCTGCGGGCTCGATCTATATCAGCAGCACCAACTACCTGTATGCCGGCGATACGGTCTTTGTCAATATGCGGAGCAGTTCGACGGCCTATTCCGGCATCTCCGCTCAGCCTGCTCAAAATGTCAACTGGTACCCTTCATCGGCCGCATTCAACGCAGGTGTGGTTGGTTCTACAGGCTCTTTCCAGATCCGCCCTGTTTCCCCCTTTGAGGTCCTGACTTATCATGAGATGTGCTTCATCAAGGCCGAGGTTGAAATGAGAAAAGGAGATCAGGCCGATGCATACACTGCCTATCTCGCGGGTATCCAGGCGCACATAAACTTTATGCAGACCCAACTCGCCGCCTGGCAGGGCGGCGGTTATACGACCACCAATCCCGACATGGCGCCGATGAATCAAAGCGATATCAGCAACTACCTGGCGAGCCCCGCCGTTGCGCCGGGAGCAGGTGCACTCACCATGTCCGACATCATGTTGCAAAAATATGTCGCCATGGGTTGCAGCCTCGAGAATTTCAACGATATGCGCCGGTTCGATTATAGCGCCGGTGACGTCGGCTCCTTTGGCGTGGTTTATCCCGGCTATCAGCGTGGACCCCTGTTTGCAGGCACAGCCCTGTACACAGGTTCCGGCCCAACCGATCCCCGGTACTGGCCGCGCCGCTGGGCCTTGCCTACCAACCTCGAGATCAATTACAACCTGACGAATGTAATTGCCTTGAATCCGCATGCTACCGATCTGAACATTTGGAGTATGCCTGTTTGGTGGGATTGCGCGACGGACGCCCAATATTATGGCTATCTGGCAAAATAACTCCTACTCTTGCTCCCGCCTCCGGCGGGGGCCCTTTTGGTTAAGCTCCGAGGCCCCGCATTCTGCGGGGCCTTTTATTTACCAAAGAAAAGATACGCCAGCCCGATGCTGCTCACCACACTCACCACCTCCGCCAGCAGCATCGCCGGGATCGAATACCGGGTATTCTTAATCCCCACGGCGCCAAAATATACCGCCACTACATAGAACACCGTTTCCGATGACCCCTGCATCGTCCCCGAGAGCCGGGCCGCAAAGCTGTTGGGGCCTAAGGTCTTCATCGTGTCTACCAGCATGCCCCGTGCGCCCGCCGACGTGAAGGGCTTGACAAGCGCCGTGGGCATCCCATCGACCCATCGGGTGTCGCCGCCGAATTGCGAAGCCAGCCAGCGAATTCCATTAATGATCGCATCGAACGTGCCGCTTGTACGCAGCAGGCTGATGGCGGCCAGCATCCCGACGAGATAAGGGATGATCCGTACGGCGATGTCGAAACCGCCCTTCGCGCCCTGTACGAACGCCGAAAAGATATCGATCTTCTTATAGACCGCCCCGGCGATGATCACCAGAAAGATCAGCAGGATCAGTCCTCCGCTCAGCGCCCGCGAAAAGGATTGCATCGTGTTCACATCGAGGCTCCGCAGATAGAGGACCAGGGAAGCGATAAGAACGCTCAGGCTGCCTACCCAGGCCAGGACCACCGGCTTAAAGATATTGATGCGCTGCCAGGCTGCCACGATGCACATGGAGGCGACGGTGGTGATAAAGGTAGCGATCACGATAGGGATAAAAATGTCCGTGGGATTGGGCGCCCCCATGGATGCCCGTATGGCGATCATGGTCACCGGCACCACCTGCAAACCCGAGGCATGCAGACACAGGAACATGATCTGGCTGTTCGAAGCCTTGTCCGGATCGGGATTGATCTCCTGCAGACTTTCCATCGCCTTTAGCGCAAAAGGCGTCGCTGCATTGTCGAGCCCCAACAGGTTGGCCGAGAAATTCATCACCATATGGCCTATCGACGGATGGCCCTTCGGAATATCGGGAAAGAGTTTCAAGAAGAACGGCCCCGTGACCCGCGCCAGGAACCGTACACCGCCGGCCTCTTCCGCAATGGTCACCAGCCCCATGAACAAGGCCATGATGCCCACCAGCCCCAGGGCCAGCGTCACCGCGAACTTACAGGTCTCGATGAGACCGTCCGCCTTCTGGACGACCACCATCTTCTTTACGGCCGATGCCCCGGCGGCACCCACAGTCCCCCGAGCCGAGGACAGCACCACGCTTACCGAATCACCCGTCTTTCCCGTCACCATCTGCCCGAAGATCTCCTGATCCGCCGGCACGAACGCATAGCGTATCCCCGCAACCACGATGGAAATGAGAATAAAAGCCGCCCATATCTTACTAAGTGCCATAGTGTTAGATTTGCGCCCATGGCCCTGACCAAATTTGGCCATTTGGCGCAAATCCGCTTATAATGGGCCTTCGGCCGATGGACCAGCCGGTCCATTTTGGTTAAACGACCCCAAATTACCCAATATTGCCTAATATTGCGGCTCGAAAAATAGAATTTATGGCTTTACAAGCAGGCATCGTAGGTCTACCGAATGTAGGAAAATCAACTTTATTCAACGCCGTCAGCAACAGCGCCAAGGCGCAGGCCAGCAATTACCGGTTCTGCACCATAGAACCGAACACCGGCCTCGTCGACGTGCCGGACGAGCGGCTGGATAAGCTCGCCGCGCTCGTAAAGCCCCAACGCATCGTCCCCACCCAACTGGCCATTGTCGACATCGCCGGTCTGGTAAAAGGCGCCAGCAAAGGCGAAGGTCTCGGCAATAAATTCCTCGCCAATATCCGCGAGGTCGACGCCATCGTCCACGTCATCCGCTGTTTCGAAGACGAGAATATCCTCCGCGACGAAGGGCCCATCAACCCCGTGAGTGATAAAGGCATTATCGACACCGAGCTCCAGCTCAAAGATCTCGAAAGTGTCGAAAAAAAGCTCAACCGAACGGAAAAGATGCTGAAGACCGGCGACCCCAAGATCAAAGCCGAATACGAAGTCCTGAAACGCTGCTACCAACAGCTCGAACAAGGCAAAAGCATCCGCGAGCTCGATCTCTCAAAAGAGGACCGCACCGCCATCGCCGACCTCTTCCTGCTCACCGAGAAACCGGTTCTATACGTCGCTAACGTCGACGAACCGTCGATGCATACGGGCAACAAATTCTCGGAAGCGCTCAAAGCCGCCGTCGCCGGCGAGAACGCCCAGGTGATCGTCATGAACAACTCCATCGAAGCCCAGATATCCGAGATGGACGACCCGGCCGATAAGCAGATGTTTATGGAGGAGTATAAAATGACCGAGCCGGCCTTGAACAAGCTCATCCGCAGCACCTATAAGCTGCTCGATCTCGCGACCTATTTTACCGCGGGCGAACAGGAAGTCCGCGCCTGGACCATCCACGAAGGCTGGAAAGCGCCCCAGGCCGCCAGCGTCATCCATACCGATTTCGAAAAAGGTTTTATCAAGGCTGAGGTCATCGCCTATAAAGACTATATCCAATATGGCTCCGAAACGGCAGCCCGCGACAACGGCAAGCTCCGCATCGAAGGCAAAGACTACGTCGTAAAAGACGGCGACGTCATGCACTTCCGGTTTAACGTGTGATGATTTTCATCATAACACGTTATATCCAAAGGAGACGTAATACAGCCCGCCGATGTTCGCATTCCCGATCGCATCGACATAATACTTATTCAAGAGATTCGACGCTCCGATCTTGATCAGGCTACCCGACAAATGCGGGATCTTCATGCTGATCTGCGCGTCCAGCGTTCCGAAAGCCGGTGTGATGCCCGTAATAAAGGAGCTCTGGTACAGGTATTCCTGCTGCCACCGGTACGTCACATTGAACCCGTAGTATTTCGCAATCGTATAGTTGGCAAAGGAGATATTGAATTTGTTCTTCGGCGTGTTGAAATCCGTTTGCTGCCCATTGCTGGAATTGGAGATGTTGTTATACGCGTAGTTCACACCGGCAATAAAGCCCTGTGGCAACCGGTAGTCCAGGCTGAGCCCTGCCCCCACTGTATTGACATTTGTCGAGCTGTTGGTATACAGCCCAAAGGTATTTGCCGCGGTCTGGTTGGTTACCCCGCTGGGCCCGAACGTCGGGTCTTTGATCAGCACCGTGAGCCCGATGAAATTAGTATACCGCGCATAGAACCCATAAGCATCGATCAAAAGCTTGTCGGCGATCACGCCTTTATAACCCAATTCCCAGGAAGCCACCGACTCCGGCTTGAAGGTCTGATACTGGTAAGGCGTCAGCGCCCCGCCCGTGGCGAGGTGGTTCAAGGTTGCGGTATCATAGGTGTGGCCGTCGTTCAACCCGTAATAGCTGATGAACTGCGGCAACCCGCCGATGAGCCGCGCCGAACCCGTTTGCAAATTGATGAACTGGTTCTGCGTCGTCGGGAACCGGTAGGCCGTCTGAAAGCTCGCACGGATATAGTTGTCCTTGGCGACCTTGAACAAGGCCGTAGCCCGCGGGGTGAACCGCCCCTTGAAATTCGAGTTCTTATCATAGCGGCCGGAGACACTGAGCTTGATAAAGTCATCGAGAAAAGCCCGCTGCACCTGCGCAAAGGCTCCGGTCTCGTTGATGTTGATCCGGCCTGCCGTATCGGCAAAGATGGTCCCATGGCTGTTCAACACGAACTCCCGGGTCTGCGCGCCCACCGTCACGTCTACCGTCTTCTCCACATCCCCGAAATTATACATGGCATCGCCGACATACAGGTTCGTCTGGTCGTTGAACTTCCCGCCATTGGGGATCGCCGTCTTGGTCAGGGTATTGAACGTGGTATTGAAACCTGTGGTACCGGGTTGCAGCCGGTTTTGATCTGCGTAAGCCCTGGCCGCATTACTGGCAGTAAGATACAGCTGGTTGCCCGTCTGCCCCGCGCCATAGGCCTGTTGCAAGGCCAGCGCGTAGGCACCCAGATAGTTCGGCGCCCAGGTGCTGGCCGTCGGCGCGTACGCCTCATTCAGCAGGGTGGCCACGGCTACCATATCATAGGAGTCGCCGGCATTCTCTTGCGTGGTATAGGCCCGCACGTAGAAGTGTTTGCCGCTGATCTCCGCCTTGTATTGGCCGATCTTCACGTTTTTGAGACTGTACCGGTCCGTACCCTGATAAAGCGTGCTCGCCTGCCCGAAATTGCCCGTAAGGCTCAGAGTGGTACCCGGTGAGACCTTGTAATACAATCCGCCGGACACTTTAAAGTTATAGGCACTGTAATTGGTCAGCGCGCTCTCTGCATATCCCGTACGCGAGACATTGGAATTCGCCGGCGTCAGCGCGCCTACTTCGCCCGTTTGGGTGGCCAGGGTCTGGTACTGTGTAGCCTGCGCCTGGTATTGCGCGGCGAGGGCCGAATTACCCGCGGCTTGCGCCGCCGCGGCCGCGGCGGCTGCTTGTTGGGCGCCGGCGGCATATTGCTGCGATTCCTGGGTAAAGATATTTTTTACATTGAAATACCCGCTTTCATCGCCATAGACATTGACCCCGTCATAAGCCGGGTTCGTGCTGTGGTCTCTGTCACCGGTGACCTGGCCGGTCAGGGGTACATAGTTGCGCGTATCGTTCGCCGTCCAGTCCGTCGCCTTCGTATAATCTCCCGAAATGCGGAATGCGAATTTGTTATTAAAGGCCTGGGCATACCGCGCACCGACATTATAGTAAGGCTTCGCATTCATCGACGCATCGCCGACGTGGTTGACACCTTGCTTGAACTCGGCGCTGAATCCCTGGTATTTGAACGGGTCCTTGCTCGTCATCAGGATCGTCCCGGTCATCCCGCCCGATCCATATAGTGCGGAAGACGCACCGGGCAACAACTCCACATTGTCCAGATCGAGCTCGCTGAGACCCACGATATTGCCTACGGAGAAGTTAAGACCGGGCGCCTGGTTATCCATCCCGTCGACGAACTGGTTCATGCGTGTATTACCACTTCCATTGAAACCTCTCGTGCCCATGGTCTTGAAGAGCAACGAAGACGTCACGGCATCTACACCCTTGAGATTGGCGATCGCATCATAGAACGTAGCCGCCGGTACCTCATGCGCCGTCGTAGCGCCCATCCGCTCGATGGACACCGGCGATTCCAGGCTGCGGATCGCGCCCCTCGTGGCAGAGACCACCACCTCCCGGCCGAGGGTAGAAGCCGGCCGGAGCTTGATATCGACGCCCGCGCCCGCATTTTCCACCCGCACCTCCTGCGTCTCGAAACCTATGGAAGAGAACACCAACACGAACGGCGGCTGCTGCCCGGTGGTCAACCGGAAATTCCCATGATCGTCGGTATATGTGCCGATAGAAGTACCTTTGATGGTCACGCTCACGGCCGGTACCCGGTCGTCGGTCACGGCATGCCGGACATTACCGGAAATAGTAACGGAAGTCTGTGAAAAGGCTGATAAGGAAAGCAACATAAGCAGTATCAGCACCGCGTGCTGCAGTTGGGTTTTTCTCATTGCGCAAGTTTTCGTTGATAAGCTTTTGTATTTTACTAAAATACATATTGTTATCTTGACATGAAAATTTAATTTTGCGAAAATGAAGCAGCTTCAAGTCCCTCATCAGACGAACTTCTACCGGGGTAAGGTCCGGGACGTATATACGATAGCCGACAAGTGGCTGGTCATGATCGCCTCCGATCGCATCTCCGCCTTCGACGTGATCCTTCCCCGCCCTATCCCCTATAAAGGACAGGTGCTCAACCAGATCGCCGCCTATATGTTAAAGGCTACGGCCGATATTTGTCCTAACTGGCTCGTGGACACGCCCGCGCCCAATGTTGCAATCGGTCGCAAATGCACTCCGTTTCGGGTGGAGATGGTCGTCAGAGGCAACCTCACAGGACATGCGTGGCGCACATACAAGTCCGGTCTGCGCGAGCTTTGCGGTGTCCCTCTTCCGGAGGGTCTACATGAAAACGATTACTTCTCTACTCCTATCATCACCCCTTCCACTAAAGCCGAAGTGGGCCATGATGAAGACATCTCGCGTGCAGAGATCATCCGCCGCGGTCTCGTAAGCGAAGCCCATTATACACAATTAGAGAAATATACGTGGGCCCTTTTCGCACGTGGGAGAGAGCTGGCAGCCAAACGCGGCCTTATCCTCGTCGATACAAAATACGAGTTCGGTCTGCTGGACGGAAAGGTCGTCCTGATGGACGAGATACATACACCGGACAGCTCGCGTTATTTTTATGCGGATGGTTTCGAAGAGCGGCAGGCCAAGGGCGAAAAACAGCAACAGTTGAGTAAAGAGTTCGTGCGGGAATGGCTGATCGCGGGCAATTTCATGGGGAAAGAAGGCCAGACGGTCCCGGAGATGACGGACGAGTGGGTCGCCACCATCGGCAACCGCTATATCGAGCTCTATGAAAAGGTGATCGGCGAGCCGTTCCGGCCCCAGGCCCTATCGGACGAAGAGACCTACCAGCGGGCGCTGTATTCGCTGTCTAAGCTCCCCCCTTCGGAAGCGTAAAGACCACGGTGCTGCCCTTTCCGGGTTCGCTTTCTATCCGCATCTGCCCGCCATTGCGGGAAAGGAATTCTTTGCATAGCATCAATCCGAGCCCCGTTCCCGCCTCTCCGCCCGTGCCGCGGGTCGTATAATAATGCTCGGAAAGCAGCTTCTGCAGATTGTCCTCGGTGATGCCCGTACCCGTGTCCTGAACGCTTATCTCGATATGCGACCGCATCTCATGCGCTTCGATAAAGATCGAGCCCTCTTCCGGCGTGAACTTGATGGCATTGCTGAGCAGGTTCCTGAGCACGAGGTTGACCATGTCCCTGTCCGCATACACATACACCGGCTGTTCGATCATGCTATTGATATAGATGCGCTTGGCATCGGCCTGTATCCTGAGGAGTTGCAACACCTCCGTTGTGATCCTCGCGATATCCAGCAGTTGCGGCTTGACCGAATCATTCTGCATCTGGCTTTTGGCCCATTGCAACAGATTTTCCATCAGCCCGGTGGTATATGTCAGCTCGTTGACCACCTCGGGGATCAGCAGTTTGATCTCCTCCCCCGGCAGATCATAGAGCTGCACGTTGCGAAATAAATTGCGCAGCGCGTACAACGGCGATTTGAGATCGTGTGCAATGATGGAGAAGAGCTTATTCTTGAGCGAATTCAGTTCCGTGAGTTGCATCGTCTTCTCCTCCAGCAGCGCCGCCTTGCCGCTGAGATCCACCTTCTGCCGCAGGATCTTCAGATTGCTGCGACGCAGCTGCCAATTCTTATCCCGGGTTTGATTCTGATACCGCGCATTCTCACCGCGAACGAGGAGCAAGCCATAAAAAATAAAAAATAGGGCCAGCAGATGATTGAAGAGAAAGAAATAGAAGTTGTGCGCTACCAAGGAATAGCTATAATGTGTCCATACCGTCTCGACGAGGAAATAGCAGGTCATCGAAAAACTAAAGGAAATGACGATATTGTAGATGTTCCGCATGAAGAACACGGAAAGTACACCGTAGAGCACAAAAAAGAACTCGATCCCCGCATCGATGCCCAACGCATAGGTTACCGTCGTCATCAACGGGTATAAAAGGAAATAAATGATCCTTGCTAATTCGTATTGCTGGTAATGGTTGGCGACAAGCACCATGGTGCTGATGACGGCCGGGCTGCATGCGGCAACCCAAATGATCGGGGGAATATGGTCTCCTGAAAAAAAGCAAAAGAGCGGAATAACGATACCTGCGGACAGGCCCAGGATATTCATTACGTTAAAGATACCCAGCTTCCTTCGTTCGTAACTCCCCAGGGAAGGTCTGTACCCTATATTCCAGACAGAACCCCGCAGGCGAAAAAAACTTTTTGCAGCCTTGTTCATGGTCAGAGCCTTAGGTTTAGTTTTGACGGTAACAACCGGGTACAGATCTAAATCGTTTTAGTGGCTAGTGCTACGGTAGCCGCTTGACCTATATTAAACGTACGCTATACACTTTTTATTAGATTCGAAAAGAATAGATTTTTGCGGAGGCTTTATAAGACCGCATTCTGTCCCGTTTCAGGAACTCCTGTTCCGGTTTAGCCTGTTTCGGGCCTGAAATATACTGCCGGGGGCTCGTTAGGCTCATCCCGGGTCCTTTCCCGTCGTAGCCTTCCCGGCCTTCCTCCCCCTCGACTTATTGAAGGTATGCACCCCCTTCTCGACGCCCCGCCGGAGGATCCGCTGCTCCTCCTCTGGTAGATGGATCGTCTCCAGGCACTCCGGACTACAACACCCCTCGTATTTCTCCGCGCACGCAGTACATTGGATAAAAAGCAGATGACAACCCGAATTCCGGCAATTGACATGCGTATCCGCCGGCTGCCCGCATTGATGACACCGCGCGATGATCTCTCCCGTGATGCGCTCTCCCATCCGGTCGTCAAAGACAAAATTCTTCCCACGGAACTTGTTTTCAAGGCCCTGCTCCTTCACGGTATTGGCATAGTGGATGATGCCGCCCTCGAGATGAAAGACATTGCTAAATCCCTGATGCAGGAGATAGGCGCTCGCCTTCTCGCACCGGATGCCCCCGGTGCAGTACATGATGATGGGTGCGTCTTTCTTGTCTTTTAATAGCTGGGCCGACATGGGGAGCTGCTCCCGGAATGTATCGCTGGGAACTTCGATGGCCTTATCAAAATGCCCCACCTCGTATTCGTAATGATTCCGCATATCGACTACGATGGTGTCAGGATGATTGGTGAGCTCATTAAACTTCGCCGCGTCGACATATCGTCCCTTTAGGCGCATATCGAAACCGGGGTCTTCGATGCCATCGGCCACGATCTTATCCCGTACCTTGATCTTAAGGACCCAAAACGACTTGCCGTCGTCATCCAGGGCTATATTCAGCCGCAGCCCATCGAGCCCCTGAACCCCATTCAGCCATGCCCGAAGCGCTTCGAAATTCGAAGCGGGCACGCTGATCTGCGCATTGATGCCCTCGGCCGCCACATAGATACGCCCAAAGACCCGCAACGCATGCAGCCCCTGGTAGAGCCCGTCGCGAAAAACCCTGGGATCGTCGATGGGAAAATACCGGTAGAAAGAGATCGTCTTCCGGGACTCGGTCTCCTGTAACATCCGTTGCTTCAGCTCCTTTTGGGAGACGCGGTTGTGTAATGCGGCCATCCGGCAAAATTACGCATTTTTTTTACCGTCCGCCCCTTTGCCCTAGCCCCCCAAAGAGCCCCCCCGCCAAAGGGAAGGGGAGAGGGGTTTTTGGCCCCGCCTGCTCCGCTTCCCCAACCGAAGTTGATGGAGCAGGCGGGGGTGTCACCGAGCGCCAGCGAGTTGCCGCGCTTGGTGTCGCGGACGCGCTCGGGGACGTTTGTTTCGTGGTTGCAGCAGG
>JAICXX010000336.1 GCA_025934485.1 Chitinophagaceae bacterium | reverse complement strand
TCCCGGTGCAGATCCCGCAAATATTTGGCCGCCGCATTGGTGCTTTTATAAAAGTTGACCCGGTCATCGTGACGCCGGCTGACCTTCAAACCCAACACATGAGCGGTTCCGGGCATCAGTTGCCAGGGACCCTTAGCGCCTACACGCGATAAGGCCGTCGGCTTCAGCTCCGACTCGATAACAGCCAGATACTTCAATTCCAGCGGCAAACCATAATGATGGAGAACGGAATCGATGATCGCAAAAGGCCCTTCGCTTCGTTCCTTGACATTCACCAGACACTCATCGTTGTTCCGGATATACGAATTCACGAATTTCATCCCCTGCTTCCCATCACCCAGCGGTAATGCGATGGTATTTTTATTTGGTTTGGCGTCTATATAGAGCACACGGTGCGCCGGCTCCGGGGTGGGTTTTCCGGGATTTGCAGCCGAAGGCAGCCCGATCATAAAGGCAACGCTGCAAAAAGAGGGTACTACGGACTTCAACATCGTTTTAATTTTTGGTAAAACAATGCCGGCCCCAGGCATGGATTCTTACGGTTACTTCATAGGAATATTGAGTGGATATTTATTACAGCCTTTCCGTGGGTACGGATAATTAGGGTTTTTCATTTCCGGAAGGCCATAACTTCGTGTCAAAGATAGCCATCACCGGGCGCAAGACATAGGGAATTCTACGTCGTAAAACTACGATACTTGTAATTCGTTGGCCCGCGATTTGTTATCTTTAGGGCATGGAATCCAACGGAAATATTCTCGCCATCGACATCGGCGGTTCGCACATCAAGTGCACGATCCTCAACCCCGAAGGGGAAGCGCAGATCAACTACCGCAAACTCGTGACACCCGGCCAGGCCACACCGGGCAATGTCATCGACACGATCCGCCAGCTTACGAATGACCTTCCCGGTTACGAAAAGATTTCGGTAGGATTTCCCGGCTACATTCGCAATGGCATCGTTTTCACGGCCCCCAATCTGGGCAACGGCTACTGGGGAAAGATAGACCTGGGGCAACAGCTCAGCAATGCCCTCCGTAAGCCCGTCCGGCTGGTCAACGACGCAGATCAACTGGGTCTTGGCGTCGTCAGTGGCAAAGGCCTCGAAATGGCGGTCACCCTGGGAACCGGCGTTGGCACCGCGACGCTCATCGATGGCTATCTGTTACCCCATCTTGAACTGGCCCATCATCCTATCCGCAAGAACGTCGACTACGATCAATATGTCGGTGAACAAACGATGAAAAAAATAGGCAAGAAGAAATGGAACAAACGAATGACGCGGCTGCTGGCTGTCTGGAAGATCGTTTTCAATTACGACCGCCTTTATCTTGGCGGTGGAAATGTCGAGCACATCAGCTTCCCGCTGGACGCCAATATCCATAAATTCACCAATCAGGACGGCATCAAAGGCGGCGCCAGGCTATGGCAGCTGGAAGATAAATATCATATCACTACCAACTACCCTCAGTAGAATGAGTTCCGAAATCCCTGAGATACATCTTTCATCCTTTATCGAAATGACACCCGATCTCGTCTGCATCGCCGGCCGGGACGGGTTTTTCAAAAAGGTCAATCGCGCCGTCATCGAGAAATTCGGCTATAGCCGGGAAGAGCTGATGAGCCGCCCCATCGCCTTCTTCATGCACCCCGAAGACCGGCAGCAGACCCTGCATAAACGCGCAGAACTCTTCGAAGGCAAATCGCTCGTCAATTTTCGCAACCGCTACGTCACTAAAAGCGGCAATATCCTTTGGTTGGAATGGACTTCGCTTTATTTTCCCAAGGAGGCCGTGGTCTTTGCCATTGCCAAAGACATTACCAAACGGCGCCAGATGGAGCAGGAGATCGAGGAGGATTACCACAAATTCAAAGGGCTCGCCACGCATTTCAAAAGCAGCATCGAAGAAGACCGTAAATTCCTGGCCCGGGAAATGCACGAAGAACTCGCACAGCTCGCTTCCCTGCTCAAAATGGATATCGAATCGGTCCGTAAACATCTGGCCGTTCTTCCTCCGGCGGCCGCGGATAGGATCGAGAACGCCGCCATCGTTTCCCAGCAATTGATCATGACCATCCGGCGCCTGAGTTTCTCCATCAGCCCGAATATGCTCGAACACCTGGGTCTCAATGCCACCCTGGAATGGCATTGCAGGGAATTCGCCATTCTAAATAGCATCTCCTGCAGCTTTCAAAGCACCTTCGACGATACCCGGCTCACGGACGAGCTGCGGATCGATCTTTTCCGTATCTGTCAGGAAGGGCTGCAGAATATTCTAAAACATGCACAGGCTACCGAAGTAAAGGTCGCGATAGAAGAAGCAGGAAACCAGATCCGCATGACCATCCTCGACAATGGCAAAGGCTTCGCCCAAACCCAACAAAAGCGGTCTTCCGGTCTAACCCGGATGCGGGAGCGGGCTGCTTCCATCAATGCCATCCTGTCTGTCGACAGCGCTCCCAGCCGCGGTACCAGCATCTCCGTCGCCATCCCGAAGCGCTGAAATATATTGTATAATTTATCGTTAATGCGGTATAAATGCAGTACAATATACCTACTTTTAGCACTTATGGCCACATCTGAGAACTTCATGGATCACGTTCTGGCGCGACCGGCTTATGGCTGGAAGGACCACGAGAATAAGCTGATCATCCCAACCACGTATCAACTCTTCAAGGAATTCTTTTTCCGGTTGAATATCTTCAGAGATAAAAGGAACTGGCTGACCTTTTTCAGCTGGGCACGCCTGTTCTTATTGGTAGCTTGTCTGTTTATCTTCCTGTTCCGGTACTTTAACGTTTATTTATTGATCGTCGCTTTTCTCTATAGCATGATCGTGATGGGCACCCATGGGACGATCTGGTACCATCGCTATTGTACACACGGTGCCTATACCTTCCGCAATAAATTCTGGCGATTCCTTACCCGGAACCTGACCGTCAATATCGTTCCGGAAGAGACCTATGTCGTATCGCACCACGTGCATCATGCCAAGTCCGACGAACCCGGCGATCCCTACAACGCACAGGCCGGCTTCTTATACTGTTTTCTGGCCGATGTAAACCACCAACCCATTGCCCTGGATCTTACGGAGGGAGAATATGCCCGCGTACTGAAATTGATGGACCACACCGGCGTCAACCCCAATACCTATGCTCAATATCGCAAATGGGGATCTGTTGCGAATCCCGTCCGGTCCATCCTTGGCTGGCTGGCTAACTGGGCTTTCTGGGGCCTGACCTTCTACCTCCTCGGAGGCCCGGCCTTGCTGTTCACCCTTTTTGGAGCGGCAGGATTTTGGGCCATAGGTGTTCGCACCTTTAATTACGAAGGCCATGGCAAAGGCAGGGAAAAACACCGGGACGGCAGCGATTTCAATCGAAAAGATCTTTCGATCAATCAGATCTGGCCCGGATTCGTGGCAGGCGAATGGCACAACAACCATCACCTGTTCCCGTGCAGCGCCCGTAGCGGTTTTCTCAGCTATCAGCTGGACCTTGCCTGGTGCTATATCAAATTCATGAGCATGGTCGGCGCCGTGAGCAGCTACCACGATTCGAAGAAATTGTTCCTGGCGGAGTATCATCAGCCTTATCTCGAAAGCAAGCGATTGGCAGAAGCTTAATATCCGATCTCCACAACTCCCTGATAAGTCGATGGATCGTCGATGTGATGCAGCATGAAATGAGCTACATCGGCACGCGAAATGCTCAAACAGTTCCGTAGGAAATTATTTACGCTCCAACGGTATTTTCCCGTCGCCGGTTTGTCGGTGAGCCTTGGCGGCCGCACGATCGTCCAGTCGGCCCCGCTTTGCCGGACCAGCCGTTCCATGGCACGGAGATCGGAATACATATGCCGCAGCAGCTTTTGCAACACAAATTTTGCGACCAATCTCACCACAAAGGGCAGCGCCGGGCTTATTTCCACCGCCGATGCCGAGATAAAGTACACCCGCCTCGCCCCCTCCTGCTGCATCGCCTCCAGCAACCGGAAGTTTCCACGGCTATAAAGTGTCGT
>JAICXX010000082.1 GCA_025934485.1 Chitinophagaceae bacterium | reverse complement strand
TCACAGATGCGGCCGCAAGTGTACAACGCGAGCGGGTCCTTAAAAAGATAGAAAGCCGTATCATAATGCGCCACGGCGAGGCGATATTGGCGTGTCGACTCGAAGTTGTCGCCGAGATCATCATAATACCATTCGGCCGTTGCACTGATGGCCTTCCGTAAAGCCCGCCGCAGCAGCGAGTCGCTAACAACGTAGTTCTTCACCTTAGCCTCTGCCCGAGACTCGTAATAGTACACGGCTTCGAGGTCCAATCCGAGCTCTTGCATCCCCTCGCAGACGCGGATACAATCAGGATATTGTTTGAGGTCATAGTAGGAGAGCGAGAGCCATTCGAGTGCGTTGACCGCCGGTTCCTGTAGCCGAAGCAGTCGTTCGCCGGGGACCAGCGCCGCTTCATAGTGTTTGCTCCAGTACGCCCCCTGGACCCGAAGCTTCAGCAGCGAGATGTTCATCGAATCCAGCGCGAGCCCGGTGTCGAGCAGGCTATCGGCCTCATCATATGCCCGGCCGTCGATCAGTACGCTGCCAAGATCGCTGATGGTTTTGAGATCGGTGGGTGTCAGCGCATAGGCCCGCCGCAGATACGCCAGTGCGCTGTCGGGTTTTTGCTGCCGCCGCCACAGTTCCCCAACCGTCCGCCACCAAATGGCTTTGGTGGGCTGCAAGTCCAGCAGTCGGGAAGCATAAGACAGCGCCTCGTTAGTTAAACTGTTTTGCAGCAACAAAACGAGGTAGTGCAGCCCGGTTATCGAATTAGAATCCACACCAATGAGCCTGCGATAACAAGCCGTAGCCGCCGCCTGGTTATCTTCCATGTAATAGGCATAGCCGGCATAGGTGAGCACGGGCATGTTGTCGCTATCCGCCTTCAGCACGGGAGAAAGATAGTTGATCGCCTCATCGAATTGTTGATCCTGAAAAAGGTCCATGACCTTGTCTTTGTCTACGCCGCCGGCAAACCGCGTCGCCGTGCCCAGCGTGCTTTTCAACGGAGAAGAATCCATCTGCGCATGTGCGGAGATTATAGTCGCGCAACCCAGCAAGCTGCAGAGAAAAGTGGGGAATATAGTCTTTTTCATTGCCCCGTGATGCGATTTAACGCTTTTTCCATAACAAATTCTCAAATAATCCGTTATCTTCGCGCCGCGTGTCTAGTGATGCGCAATTACTAACCAATTAAATTGAACAGAAAATGGCAAAAGCAGTAAAGAAAGCCGCCAAGAAAGCAGCGCCCAAGAAGGCCGCTAAGAAAGCAGCCCCCAAAAAAGCAGCAAAAAAAGCCGCTCCGAAAAAAGCAGCAAAGAAAGCCGCTAAAAAGAAATAGCACGAAGGCCCCCAACTCGGGGGCTTTTTTTTCTCCTCCTCGCTACCTACGGACAAGCCCAAAGGCCATCTGCGCAAGGTCAGCCCCCGCCCTCGCCGGCTTACAGCCTCAACTCCCAGCTCCTCCATCTCTCCCATAAGTGAATACATCTACCGAAAATTCGCATCCGGTTAAAATCCGCCCACAATCAGCTAAAAAGTAAAAAGCTCCCCCAAAAAGAGATGTCTACATTTACCTTGCCGGCCACCACGTTCGGATTTTTTTATGCCTACGCATATAAATGTCATAGAGACATTTATTAAGCAAAAGCAAACCGCCATTATGAAATAAAACCAAAATTAGCTAACCAAATCAAAACAACAGTATGAGAAAAGTAAAACGCTTGCTCCTGAGCATGCTTGTGCTTTGCTGTGCCCATGCCATGGCCCAGCAGACGACCATCACCGGCAAAGTAGTCGACAGCGCCGGCAACCCACTCGCAGGCGCCTCCGTGCGCATAAAAAGCAACGCCCGGGGAGTCAGTACCACCAGCGATGGCGGCTTCACACTAACGATAAATAAAGGCGCCGTCCTCGTCATCAGCGCCGTCGGCTATGCCCCAAAAGAGATCGCAACGACAAAGCAGGACAACTACCAGCTGATCCGGCTAAACGCCAGAGCACACGCCCTCGACGAAGTCGTAGTAACCGCCCTCGGCGTCAGACGCGAAAAAAGGAACCTCACCTTTAGCAGCCAGGAGATCAAAGGCGACGAACTGGTAAGAGCCAAAGAACCTAGCCTCATCAACGCCATGGACGGAAAGGTCTCGGGCGTGCAGATCACCAGCGCAACCGGCACCCCCGGCAGCTCTTCCCGCATCGTCATCCGCGGCTATTCCTCCCCTACAAGCGAGAACCAGGCGCTGTTCGTAGTCGACGGCGTCCCCATCAACAACGACGAAACGGGCAATATCTCCGGCGGGGCAAACGGCGCCGGCGTCAGCAGGATCGTCGACATAGACCCTGCCACCATCGAGAACGTGAATGTCCTCAAAGGCGCT
Source organism: Chitinophagaceae bacterium (assembly GCA_025934485.1). Lineage (GTDB taxonomy): Bacteria > Bacteroidota > Bacteroidia > Chitinophagales > Chitinophagaceae > Puia. The sequence continues at coordinate 23,477 of JAICXX010000082.1, read as the reverse complement.
GCCGCCACGGCGCTCTATGGCTCCGCCGGGGCAAGGGGCGTAGTACTCATCACCACCAAAGCCGGCGGCATCGACAAGAAACCGGTCATCTCGCTGTCATCCGATCTCAGCTTCGAGAAACCCATCTTCCCGAAACGCCAGTGGAAATACGGGCAAGGGACCAACGGCATATTTTACGACGGGAATACAAAAAAGACAAGTATGTCCTGGGGACCGCTCATGGACACTTTAAAGATCAACGGCGTCAAAGCGCCCACTTATAATCCCTACAACTCCTTCTTCCAAACGGGTATAACAACCAACAGCACCGCCAGTATCTCCGGCGGCGGCAATAACTCCGGTTATTATATGTCCTACTCCTACCTCGACGAGAGGGGTACCGTGCCAAAAAATGAACTCACCCGAAATTCCCTTTTCTTTAAATACAACTCGAGAATAGGCCAAAAGCTGAATACGGTGTTCCAGCTCGGCTATAGCAACGACGAGCAAACAAGACTGCCCGAGGGCCAAAGCAACGGGCCGCTCTTCGTGCTGCTCGTGCAACCCGTCTCCTGGAACCCGTACCCGGACGTAAATCCGGACGGGACCCAGCGTCTATACCGGTTCTCCCGGAACCCGCCTCTATGGGACATCGACAACGTAAAGAATGTGTCACAGGTCAACAGGTTCATCCCCGTTTTCACGGCAAACTATACCCCCACATCCTGGCTCACCGTCACGGAAAGGGCAGGTGCAGACATCTACATCGAACAAGACAAATACACCGAATCGCCCAGCCCCGCCATCAGCCTCCCCGGACAGATCCTCGATCAGAACATCAATTTCCGGCAGTACAACAACGACCTCATCGTCAGCGCGGCCAAAGATTTTGGAAAATTCCATCTCAACCTCCTGGCGGGCAATAACATCTTCTCGACCTATACCCAGCAGGTCAATATCAAAGGCGTCGGCATCACCGTCAATGACTTCAACAACGTCTCCGCGACCGGCTCCATCTCGGCCACAGAGGCCCATTACGAGTCCCGGAAGGTAGGATTCTACTCCCAGGCGAACATCGAGTACAATCGCTTCCTCGTGCTCTCGCTCACGGGCAGGTATGACGGCAGCTCCGTCCTGTCGAGCAGCAAACAGTTCTATCCCTATGGATCGGCCGCCGCGAGCTTCATCTTCTCCGAGCTGCTCCCCGCCCAGCTAAAACCAGCCATCAGCTTCGCCAAGGCCCGGTTTTCCTATGCCACGGTGGGTAATGATGTCATCGGCCCCTATGCGCTGCAGACGCCTTTTGTCCTCCAGTCCAGGAACGGAAACTCCTATCCCTTCCAGGGCGAATCCGGCTTCCTGCTCTCATCCACGCTGGGCAACCCCACCCTCCAAAACGAAAGGCTCAATGAAGTCGAAGGCGGACTGGAAGCCAAATTCCTCGACAACAGGATAGGTTTCGAAGGCTCCTATTTCTACCGAAAGACAAATCACGGCATCATCCCCGGCGTATCCATCTCCAACGCCACCGGCTACAGCGGCACAGCCGTGAATACCGCCTCCCTGGAGAACAAAGGCATCGAGCTGCTGGTCAACGCGACACCGGTAAGGACAAGGGACTTCAGCTGGGATCTTACGCTTACCTTTACCCGTATCCGGAATAAAGTGCTGGCCCTCTATCCCGGCCTCAACCAGCTCGGCCGCATCATCGTCGGCCAGCCTTACAATGTCTTTTACGGCCCGAGATACGCCCGGGACTCGGCCACCCACGAGCTCCTTATCGATGCGAGCGGCATGCCCGTCGTCGCCAGTACCCAGGGCGTCGTAGGCGACCCCAATCCGGACTGGCTCGCTGGCATAACCAATAATATCCGGTACAAACGGCTTTCCCTAAGCTTCTTCTTCGACTATAAAAAAGGTGGCGACGTGGCTAATGAGGTAGAGGGACTGGCCTTCTTCTATGGCACCGCCAAGGTTACGGAGAACCGGCAGCCCTTTGTCGTCAAGGGGATCAGTGCCGTCGATGGCAAGCCCAATACCGTCGTAGTGAATGCGCAGGCGTATTATACTACGAGGCAGTATGAATCCTCCATTCAGGACGGTACGTATCTGAAGCTCAGAAATGTGACCTTGACCTATGATATCAAGCCGTCGCTGTTCGGTAAGACGCCGATACAAGCAACGAGCCTCTCGATCTCCGGCCGCAACCTCTGGATCTATGCGCCGCATTTCACCGGCGGCGATCCCGAGGCCGGATCGTATGGGTCGGACAACAACTCCGTACAGGGAATCTATTCGTTCTCCACGCCTACTTCCCGTTCCTTCAATGTCACGCTTCGTTGCAGTTTCTAAAAATCAAAACAAATGAAAAAGATACTCGTTATATTCATGGCTCTGGCCACCTTAGCCAGCAGCTGTAAGAAATACCTGAACGTCAACCAGGACCCCAATGATCCGCTGAATGTCCAGGAAGACCTGATCCTCGCGCCCCTCGAGACGGACGTGTCGGACTTTATATACGCCGGTTTCTCGCCGGGACAAGGGCCCATCATCCTTCAGTACTTCGGCCAGGTGATTGCACCCAACCAAACGAATCCGGGGCTATGGAATTATCAGATGTTCAACACCGATATGGATGGGGACTGGAATAATTTTTATGTGGTCTGTCTCAACAACATGAAGATCTTGCATGACAAGGCGCTCACGGACAAAAAGCCCAACTATGCAGCCATCGCCGATATCCTTAGCGCCTTCACCCTGGGGACGGCCACGGATTTCTGGGGCGACGTGCCTTACTCGCAGGGCTTCAAGGGCACCGGAAACCTTACCCCTGCATACGACAAACAACAAGATCTCTACAACACAGTGCAAAGTCTCCTCAACGACGCCATCACCCTCATCGGTCAAAACGATCCCACCGTACCCGGCGGCGCGGATTATATTTATCAGGGGGCAATGACGCAATGGTTAAAACTGGCCTATACCCTAAAAGCCCGTTATTATATGCATCTCACAAAAGCGCCCGGCCACACGGCGGCTGCCCAGGCCGATAGCGCACTTGCCGCGCTCGCAAACGGCATGCAGTCCGGCGCGGACGATTTCAAATTCCCCTATGTCGGTAACGCCGGCGGCGAAAATCCCTGGTTCTATGCTTTCGGCCAGGTGAGCACCGCCGTCCTTTGTTCGACCTTCGTCGACACGCTGCAAGCGAGGAACGATCCCAGGCTGCCAAAAATGGTCAAGCCCAATGTCTCCGGCGGAGTCTACGCCGGCCGGACCATCGGCACCCCCCTGGGCTCTCTCGATGACTATTCCTATCCTACCGATTATTATGCCGGGGCAAGTGCGTATAACTATATCGTGAATTACTCCGAAGCGCAGTTCCTCAGCGCGGAAGCCACGCTGATCAAATCCGGTGCGACGGCGGCCCAACCGATATACCAGGCCGCGATCACCGATCACATGAAAAAGCTGGGTGTAGCACAGGCAGATATCGATACCTACATGACCGCGAGAGGGTCACTCACCGCGACCAATGCCATGCAGCGTATTATGGAAGAAAAAAGCATCGCCAACTTTTTAAACGAAGAGAATTTCACGGATTGGCGGCGGACCGGCTTCCCACTCCTTACAAAAGTACAGGGAGCATTGTCCGACATCCCCCGCCGGCTACTATACCCGGAAAGCGAGATCCTCACCAATCCGCAGCCGCAGCAGACAGCCGTCCTCACGGATCGCGTCTGGTGGGACGTACAATAACCATTTAAACAAAGGGGCCCCGCAAAGGGCCCCTTTATTATTTAGGCGTACTCGCCGCCTTCTTGTCACCTTTATTCCGTCTCAAAAAAAGCGCCGGTTGTTTTCCATTGATAGGATAAAGCTCCATCGTCTGTGAAGTAAGTGACACGATCTTCATGGTGTCGGTCCCCACGATGATCAACCGGCGATCGGCAAGATACCCGTAATCCGTCGTGTTCCTCGACCCATCGCTCTTTATAGTCCGAAAAAACTTCCCATCTTTGGTGAAGGTGAATTTGTATCCCGCCTCTTGCTTATTGGCCTTGTCGATCTCGTCGCTCTTGACCACCTCCCCATTGCGTGGACCAAAATGATCGAAATACCAATCGCCCAGAAACTCCGGCTGCTGAAGCGGACAATACAAGGCAATGCTCACAAAGAGCGAAAGGGGTATAAGTGCTGTCATACCCTATACGTTGCAATTAACGTACCAACGCGCGCGCCCAAGCCCTGCAAGCCGCCCAAGCCGCGCGCCCCTACCTCACCAGCACCACCGTTCCCTTCCGCGTAAACCCGCCGCCCGTAGGACAGCTCATCTCCACAAAATACACATACGTCCCCACGGGCGCCGGCTGCCCATGAAAACTACCATCCCACTGCGACGAAAGATCCGCCGTATAGAAATTAGACCGTTCAAAGACGCGCTCCCCCCACCGGTCGAAGATCACCAGGTGATCGACCAGCCCTATCCCGAGGATATCAAACCGGTCGTTATGCCCGTCATTATTTGGCGAAAAGGCCGCCGGGATGCGCACCCGCGCCGCCTCGCAGATCAGCTTCACCGACACCGTATCGCTCGCGCTGCACCCCACATTGTTGACGACGCGCACCGTATAGATCTCCGGCTTCTTGGGCGTACACACCGGCTGGGCGCAATCGCTACAGCTCAGATAATCCGGCGGCGTCCATTGCCAGCTCACGATATCGGCACTGCCCGTAGCGAGGAGGTCCACCGGCGCACCATCCAACACCTCCACCGAAGGCCCGCCATCCACCGTCGGCAGCGGCAAGACCGTCACCGGCACCGATAAGGTATCGTGAAAACAGGCATAAGCATCACTCCCCACCACCGTATAGCGTAAAGTCGAAGGCGGCACAGCGACCACCGAACCCGCGTCCACCGAAGCCAAGCCGCCGACATCGCCAATCCACACATACGTATCCGTCCCGCTCGCATGCAAGACCAGCGAATCACCGGCGCACAAGGAAGTCGAATCCGGGCTCAGCGCAAGATGCTCGGGCTGAACGACCTTCACCGTCACCGTGTCGAGCCCGGTACAGCCATTGGCATCGATACCCGTCACGGTATAGAAGGTAGTAGCCAGCGGAGTAGCAAGCGGCGACCCGACATTCGCCGCATCGAGCCCCGTCGCGGGCGTCCAGCTATAGGAGACAGCCCCCGAAGTGGCAAGCCGCACGGAAGAACCAAGACAAGCCACCGGCACAAGCGGCGAAACAGCCAGCACAGGCAATGGATTCACGGTGACAGCAGCAGGCGCCGTGGCCGCCACCGCACACCCCACCGTATCGGTCGCCACGAGCGAGACAGCATACGTCCCCGCGGCGGCATAGACGTGCGACACCGTTGCAGCCCCGACACTGGCTACGCTGCCATCCCCATAGTCAAAAAGATAGGTCAAAGCCCCCTGCGCAGTGGCCTTGAGCGAAGTCGTCTGCCCCAGACACACGGCCGGCGTCAGCGCGGCAACCGTAGAAGAAGGCGCCCGCACATTGACCACATCGGTATATTGCGCCTGCAGCCCGCCGGGGCCGTAGAGCGATAACGTCACCGTATAGGTGCCGGGCTTGGCATAGACATGCGAAGGACTGCTCACATTCCCCGCCGTCGAGCCGTCGCCAAAATCCCAGGCTATAGAAGAATAGCCATACGAAGAATTCTGAAACTGCGCCAGCACCGGCGGACACTTGGCCCCGCTGCTCACATAACTGGTATAGGTTTGAAAATGCGGATTATAAGGCTGCACCACCACCGTCACGGTATAGGTGCTGCTGCAGCCACCCGCCGGATTACTCGCCGTCAGCGTCACCGTATACGTCCCCGGCGCCGGATAGCTATGCGAAGGGCTAACATCAGTAGACGTCGTGCCGTCGCCAAAATCCCAGGAGTAATTCACCGCCCCCAGACCATAGGCATTCGTCGAATTATAAAAATACGCCGTACTGCCATAAAGCATCGTCACCGCGCTGGGGTAAAAGTAGGCCTTCGGCCCCAGTGCCCTCACCGTATTCACATTGGCATTCGACGTCACCTGGCATCCGCCCGCATCATTGATGGTGAGCGAAACGGTATAGGCGCCCGGGTTGCTATAGGTATGACTCACCTGTCCTCCCACCACCAAAGACTGCGTCTGTCCATCGCCAAAATTCCAGGTGCCGCCGGTGATCGAGTTACCCGGCCCCACCGTAGAGGCATCCTGTAAGACCACCGGCTGCTGATAACAGGCGGCATTGCTCACCACCGTCAGCGCCGGCGTCGCTGTGCCTTTAATGGTTAGCGGGATCACATTGCTCTGATCCGTACAATTAAACCCAAACGACGTCGTTACGACATACAGCCCGCTCTCTCCAGACTGAAAACCGCTCAAGGTCCAGCCAAAAGCGCCATTGCTATACGGCGAATAAGGATTCGTGAAACCCACGGTGCCGTTGAAAGGCGTCCCATCGGCATAATAGAACTGTGGCGTATAATCGTAATTCGTACCGCTGCTGATCGCCCATGGGTTGCGGGCAATGGCAAGCTGGACATTCAACGAGCCGCCGACACACACCGAATTGAGCGCGCTGAGTACCGGCTGTTGCTTGCTCAGCACCCGCACGACATCCGAATTCGTGACGGTACAAACCCCATTAGTGGCGGTAAGGCTAAGGAAATAGGTACCCGTTTGTGCATAGGTATGCTGCACCTGCTGTACCTGCCCCACCGCCCCACCGGTAGTCGTGCTGGAACCATCGCCAAACGTCCACGACAAGCTCGTCGCATTATTGGAACTATAGGTGAACGTTGCCAGGTTACGGTTAGCGCAGGTAGTGGCGTTACCGTCGTAGATACCCGGCGGAGCCAGCACAGTGATATAGTTGGTTCGGGTGAAAGTCGTCGTACAACCCGCCGCCGTGGTGGCTTTGAGCGTCACGGTATAGACACCGGCCGTGTTGTAGGTATGAAAGCTCACGCCCGTCGGCCCGCTCCCATCGCCATAATCCCAGGAATAAGAGGTCGGGTTACCCGCCGTCACAACACTCGGGAAATTCACTTGCGTTCCCGTGCACACCGTCGTCGGGTTGGCGCTGAAGGTCAATGAAATAGGCTGATCGATCTCCGTAATGAGCATATTCGTCGTACCCGGACAGCCGCCCGCATCGACATAATGCAAAACGGTGGCATAGGTGCCGGGATTTGTCCAGGTATGCGTAGGACTCGCGGCAGTAGAAGTGGTGCCGTCGCCAAAATCCCAGTAAAAGCTTTGCAGCGTCCCGCTATAGTTGATCGCAAAGGTCTTGGTAACGGGCTGATTACAGGACCCCAAAGGTGGCCCGCTGGACAAATAAATGGAGGGATTGGTCTTGTTTACCGAAATAGGTTCGGTGATCAGCGTCGTACACCCCGCAGCGTTAGTCAGCCGAAGCCCCACGGTATAAAACACATTATATGAATAGGTGTTGGCAAAGGTAATGCCGGGATTCGGGCTGGAGATAAAAGCGCCGGGCTGCGCCGTGACCACATACTGCGGGTCCCATGCCCGGGTATAGTTGGTCGTGCTGAGATCGGTGGCCGTCACGGTAAACCCGCTACAGCTGGTCTGCGTCGTCATCGAGAAAGGGACGGCGGGTGGATTGGCATTGACATTGATCGTTTTGGTCACCGAGGACGGACAGGTTCCAAAAACATTGGACAAGGTTACCGTATGCGTACCCGCCGCGGTAAAATAATATTCCAGCGGGCTATAGTAATACACCGGCGTCCCGTCGACCTTCCACACGCGGCTCGAAGCCGTGGGGCTGCTGTTGTCCGTGAAATAGACCTCCGTTCCGCTGCACACGCTCGCATTGGGAAAGCTGAAATCGCTTTTGTAGTTGGCGACATTCATCGGCGTCGTCTGGGTAAAGGTAGTAGAGCAGCCCACCGAGCTCGTCACCGTCAACCCCACGGTGTAGTTGCCCGCGCTGGGATACACATGGCTCGGGTTGATCGTCGTCGAGTTAGTCCCGTCGCCAAAGGCCCAGTTATAGCTTAGCGTACCCGGCCCCGAGCTGCTGTTAGTGAACTGCACCGGGTCCGCTACCGTACAAAGCACCGATTTGTCACTGGAAAAAGCGGCGGTGATCGCCGGATAGACCTGTACGAGGTTGTTCTGGCTTAGCGTGGCGGTACATCCGTGGTTGTCGGTCACCGTTAGCGAGGCGCCTACCGGTCCCGGCGTGGAATAGGAATGTGTGGTCGCCGGGCCGTAAGAAGAAGACGTCGACCCATCCCCGAAATCCCAAAGCCAGCCCACGATCGTGCTGGCCGAACCCGAGCCGCCGCCGCCAGACCCCGGGCCCCCGGACGTATTTCCGGTAAAAGACACCGCGGTCCCGCACACCACAGCCGGCCCGGCGGTAAAGCTCACAGCCGGCGGCGGATACACCGTCACAGTATGCGTGGCCGTCGCCGTCGCCCCACCACTGTTCACGGTGAGCGTAACAGTATAAGTGCCCACGGTCGAATACACCGCTTCCGGCGCCCCGACAGTAGCGGTATTGCCATTGCCGAGATCCCAGCTATAGGTAGCGTTACCAGAAGATGCTCCATAAACACGGGGGGAGAAATGAACCACCAGCGGACTGCATCCACCCGCATGATCGATGGAAAAGTCAACCGACAACTGTGCCCTCGCTTCCTGGAAGAAGCAGCCGGTTAGGATCAGGACAACAGTTAGCAGCTGGCGCATGGGAATAGGTCGTAATGGAAAAGGTATAACGCCATGGTCAACACAAAAGTATGCGCAACCATCCTGCACTGTCCTGCTCCAAACGCGCGCATTCGGCCCCCGGCGTCGAAGCCAGCTCTCGGCGCCAAAGCCACCCCCGGCAACAAAGCCCCCCCGGCATCAAAGCCAACCCGGCATCGAAGCCAACTCCCGGCGTCAAAGCCAGCCCCCGCCAAACAGGCAGTCCGCCCACCCCGAAACATACCCGAAAAGTGGTATAATGGCCATGCTCCCCCAGATTGGCCGATTATTTGTTGCCGTATCTCCATGACATCGAAGCAGAGCGCCGGCATACTCCTGTACCGGCGAAGAGCTGACCACCAAACCGCCGCACCCGGCTCCAACCTGTTAGAAGTATTTCTGGTACACCCCGGAGGACCCTTCTGGAAGAACAAGGAGGCTGGCGTATGGACGATCCCCAAAGGCGAATTCACCAGCGACGAGCCCGCCCTGGACGCCGCGGTGCGCGAATTCCGCGAAGAGACCGGCACCACGGTCAAAGGCCCCTTCCAGGCCTTAAGTCCCATCCGCCAAAAGGGTGGGAAACGCGTCTTTGCGTGGGCCTCCCCCGGCGACCTCGATCCCACGAAACTCGTCAGCAATACATTTGAATTGGAATGGCCCCGCGGCTCCGGCAAACAAGCGACCTTCCCCGAAGTGGACAAAGGCGGCTGGTTCTCTCTCCCCGACGCCCGCGCTATGATCAATCCCGCCCAGGTCGGTTTCCTCGAAGAACTCGAGGAAACCGTTGATGGACGATCATCAGATCACGCTTAACCTCAGCGCAATCTTACAACAAGTAAAAAGGAAAAAATAGACAAGGAATAAAGGGCCTAAATGTGAATGAACTACACAAAATTACCGTAGATCCGCCCCACGCACAAAATTTTCTGCGCCTCACAAGAGGAAACCCGTAGCCCTTACCATCAATTAGGCCTCAGGCCCATATCGCTGCCAAGCGAATTCACCTCCTCACAGATCCGCGCGAAATTCCGCGAATGCACATGCATTACCACGATGCCCAGCAGATTCTTCAACCGGCCATACGCATGCGGCTTCGTAATAAAACACAAGGCGCCCAGATCGTCCGCGATCATCCTGTCCTTGACGTTGGAAGACGTCGTATACACGATCACGGGGATATTCTTGTACTGCTCCTCATTCTTCAGCCGCATGAGGAATTGCCAGCCGTTCATTATCGGCATGTTGATATCCAGGAATACAATGTCGGGCTTGGCAATATCCTGGCCAATCAGCCGCTTCAGCGCCTCCGAACCATCGGTGGCCTGGTCGCAGACGATGTCGGGGTCAATGGAAGCCAAAGCCTCGCTGAATAATTCCCGGTCGTCTGAATCGTCGTCAATGACTAAAAATCGTTTGCTCATACGCTTACTCTTAAATGCTTCTTTCTGTTTGCGAAAGCGGAAGCCGGACAATGAATACAGCGCCTTTACCTTTCACCCCGGTAGCGCTTATACTACCATGATGGCGTTCCACTATCTTTTTACATAGCGCCAGGCCCAATCCTGTTCCCTCGAATCTGTCCTTACTGTTTAGTCTGGCAAAAGCCTCGAAGATACGGTCGCTCTGTTCCTGATCGAACCCGATACCGTTGTCTTTCACCGTTACTTCTGCAATTCTTTTGCCAGCCCCCTCCGACAGTCGTGAAGCAATGAAGATCAATGGTTTATCGACCTCCGATGAGAATTTCAAAGCGTTGTTTACGAGATTATAAAAGAGTTGATAAAGCAACACGGATGCCCCTTCCAGGGTGGGCAGTTTTTCTCTGCGCAATTCGGCGCCGGCCTGCGCGATCGGCACTTCGAGATCGGCTTCGATATTGTCAAAGACGTCATTGAGGTCCACCGCCTCTATCGGCTGTTCGTTACTGTTAAGGATACTATAGCTGAGCACACCCTCGAGCATCGTACTCATCCTATTAGTGGCGTGCAGGATCTTATTCAAATACTTTTTTGCCTCGTCAGGAAGCAGCACGCCATATTCTTCCAACAACCTGCCGGTAAACGTTCGCACTTTTCGCACCGGCTCCTTGAGATCATGGCTCGCCACATGCGCAAATTGCATCAGGTCCTCGTTGCTCTGCTCCAGCGAGACATTCAGCCGCCGCAGCTCTTGCGTTCGCTTACGCACCGCCTGTTCCAGTTTTTCTGCATAATCCCGCAACGCCGCCGCCCGCTCTTTGGCGATGCGGATATTCGACTCCACCCTGGCAATGAGCTCTCGTCCACCAAAGGGTTTCACGAGATAATCGTCCGCCCCCGCCTTGAGTCCTTCGATCTTCGCCTCTTCACCCGCCCGCGCACTAAGCAGGATCACCGGCGTGGCCTGGATCTCCGGCGTCGCACGGATCGCCTTGAGCAGGCTGAACCCATCCATCTTAGGCATCATCACATCCGAAAGCAGCAGATCCGGCCGGTAGGCCTGCATCTTCTCCAGCGCCTCTTCGCCGTCCCTGGCGGTGATCACCGTGAACTGCGGCGCTAGCAGCCGTTGGACGTATTCCCGCATATCGGCATTGTCATCGGCTAACAGGACCCGGTAGTTCGGTCCACGGCCCATAGCGCGAGTAAGAGCAGGGTCGTCCCCTTTGTCGCCTGGCTCCGCATCGGTACTTCCCTCATCCTCCACCCATTTCATCGCCTCCGTCACAAAGGCATCGGAATGATGCACCTTGACAGGCGCCATCGGCGTATGCACGACGCGATCCTGCGGCAGATGCTTCATACCCATAGGTATGGAGACCGCAAAGGTAGAACCCTCGCCTTTCCGGCTGGTAACGCCGATCGTCCCCTGATGCAAACGCACCAGCTCGCGCACCATCGCCAGCCCGATACCCGTGCCTTCGAGACTGCGGCCGCCGCTGTTTTCGATCCGATGGAACCGGTCGAAGATCTTGTCGAGCTGGTCTTCGGCGATGCCCACACCCGTATCGCTAACGCCCACCACTACCCGATCACCCATCTGCCGCACCTCTACCGAAATGGAGCCGTCATGACTATATTTAAAGGCATTGGAGAGGAGGTTCAGGATGATCCGTTCCCATAGGTCCGTGTCCACATAGACCTCTCCGTTTATAGGTTCCGCATGGACGAGGAGCTTCATCCCCGCCTTCTCGATGGTGCTGCGGAAGGTGCTGGCAAGATCGAGGGTCAGTGCGCCGATGTCCACCCGCCGGAACTTGCCCTCCAGCCGGCCCGCCTCGATCCGCGAGAACTCGAGCAGGGTGTTCACCAGCTTCTGCATCCGGAGCGCGTTTCGATAAGCGACCCCGAGACGGTATTTGTTGTTCTCGAGCGAGGAGGGGTCGCTCAACAGATCCTCTATGGGTCCGAGGAGCAAGGTTAGCGGAGTGCGAAATTCATGACTGATATTGCTGAAGAACAAGGTCTTCGCCCGGTCGATCTCCGCCAGCGCCTCCGCCCGGCCACGTTCCAGCTCCAGCACCCGGATATCGGCAAAGCTGGTAGCGAGCTGGTCGGCTATCAGCGTGAAGAAATTGATATACCGTTCATCCGGCTGTCGGTATGGGCTGATCCCCATCACCAGGAAACCCGCCGCCAGCGCTCCCCCGGCCTCGAAGACCGGCAATGCGATCGCCTTGTCCGGCGCCACCTCCCATCCCCCCTGGGGCATGATACCCAGCAAATCCCGAATGCCTTCAATTACCTGCGGTGCCCTGCTCTCGCGGGCACGCAACAAGGCCGCCGCCAGCCCGGTGTCATCCGTGAGCCTCAGCACCCCCGGCACGGTCGCCGCCGACGCCCCCAGCGCGGTAGAATGCGTAAGCCGCACCTCCTGCCCATGCGGCTCCCCCGCCGCCGCCCCGCTCGCCGCGATTCCGCCCGCGTCCCCCAGCGAATAGAACAGCGCAAAAGGAAAATCCCACCCATTGTGGCTCAACGCGTCCATGAGCCGCTCCACCGCCTGGCTATAGGATAAGCAGTCGGTGAGGTTCTTGCCCAGCCGGGTAAGCGTCTGGAGTTGCCGCTCGCTGAGGATGCGGTCGGTGTCGTCGACGTTGAAACAGATCATGCCCGCCGTCCCGCCGCTGGCGCCGGGGATCGGGGTATAGCTAAACGTATAATAGGTCTCTTCGGGGTAGCCGTTCCGTTCCATGATGAGGAGCTGCGACTCCACATAGGTCCCGGTGTCTTCCTCCATCACGGTATGCAGCATCGGGCCGATCTCCCGCCAGATGGCCTTCCAGACCACGGAAGCCGGCATGCCCAGCGCGGAAGGGTGATTGCCCCCGACGATGGCGATATAAGGATCGTTATAAAATTTGATGAGCTCTTTCCCCCAACCTATCCATATCGGCTGGCGGCTATCGAGCATAATGCGGACGCAAGTACGCAAACTCTGGGGCCAGGATTCCACAGGCCCCAAAGGTGTCGTCGCCCAATTGTACTCACGAATGCGCCGGCCCATCTCGCCGCCGCCCGATAGGAATTCAGGGATCACCATAAAGTGTTGAGGCCTAAGTTAAGACCCAGCCGTTTATAAACAAAAAAAGGGCCAGTGCGTGCCACCGCCCCTAAAACAAACCCGGCCTTTTCAGGGGCCGGGTTCTCGAACGCTAATGTCTGCCCTTCGGGCGAAGATGCGTCCGCATCTTTATGGCTATTGGGTTCTGTAAGTACTATTTCTTCTTGGGATAATTCATCAGTTTCATCTCCACGCGCCGGTTCTGCGCCATCCCCTCCGGTGTCTCGTTACCCGCCTTCGCCTTTCCATAGCCGATATAATCCATCCGCGTCGGGGCGATGCCTTTCTTGACCAGGTATTTATAGACACTGTGTGCCCGGCGGGTCGAAAGCGCTATCTCCCGGGCGTCCGGGCCTTCGCTATCGGTATACCCTTCGATCCGCAATCTCAAGGTCGTATCGCTCTCCAGCACCTCGACGACACGGTCCAGTTCGTTGAGGGACACGGGTTCGATATTAGCCTTCGCCCGGACGAAGAACACCCGGTCCGCGGCGCGGTTTACTTTATTGATATATTCTTCCTTGATCGGCGGGCAACCAAAATTGCTCTTGACCCCTTTCACCAGCGGACACCTGTCGTCATCGTCGTTGACGCTATCCCCGTCCGTATCGGGAGCGGGACAGCCCTGGAAATTGGGCGAGCCCTTGACGCCGGGACACTTGTCTTTGTAGTTGGGAACGCCGTCGCCATCGTCATCGGGACAACCAAAAAGAGGGATGGGACCCGCACTGTCCGGACACTGGTCCTTGGAATCTACGACGCCATCGCCATCGCGGTCGTCGACGAGTTTCTTGTCGCGGTAGACGGTATCTGCAAGCGTGGGTTTCTTGTCTTTGCTCGAAGTATGCTGAAAGATGGGGATGGTAAGACCCATATGCGCATCAGCAGCCTGTATCCGTTGCTTCATCAGGCTCGAGAGGACGCTGCCGCTGCCTACGAAGAACGGGCCGACCCGCACACCCGCGCCCCAGTTCAGCTGACCGTTCGCGCTATACGACACCGGCGAGTAGACGCTCACCCATTTCTTCTCCAATCGCGGCGTCACCATAAAGGTGGTCACATAGTTGGGGGCCATGGGGTTGCTCGCCGATTCCATATTCAGCAACACATCGCCGTTGATATAAAGCCGTTTGTAGATCTCGTAGTCGAGGTTGAGATGAAGGGCCGTCGGCAGGCTCACTTTCGTCAGGGGCGCCGTGCCTTTGGAGGTGACCATCCCCGTGCTCTGAAGCCGGTTGAAGTAATCGTTGAACGACTCACCGCTGAGCTTCGCGAAGTCCTGCGTGTTGTCGCCGGTCGCCGTCAACGTATACTGCTTGCTGTTAGCCGAATTCGCGTAGTTGATGGAGCCGATGTCCGTTACGGCGAGGCCGAAGCGGAATTTCTCTATCGCCGGGTCGGCGCCTTTGACCTCGTAGGTGAAGCCGAGGTCGAAGCCGAAGCCTTTGCCCGCATTCTTGTTGATGATATTGGAGAGGCTGGCACCGCTGCCTGCGTTGTCGAGGTTGGCGCTATACTGGGCGGTGACGTCGCCTTGCAAGTTGAGGATCTGATTGGTGGGGTCGATCTCGATCTGCAGCGGCCCCGAAGCCATGCTGGCGTAGCCGAGGCCGATCACGTATTTGCCGGTGACGCCGAGTTTGAACTCCGATTTCTCGTCGCGCCAGAGGACCCGGGCGTAGGTCAGACCCGCTTCGGCGAACGCGTTGGCCTTTACCTGTAGGCTTGCGTTCTCGACATTCATATTATAGAAGTTGGGATTGGCTTCGCCGGTGAGGCGGAACAGCTGGTCGCCGAGGTTGTATTCGTTACCGATCACCCGCAACCGCGTGGTGATGCCGATGGCGTCTTTGGGCGTGAGGCTGATAGTCGCGCTGGGCCCGAGGATATCGACGTTGGTATAAAAGTATTTGTTGGCTGTATTCGAGCTCTTGTAAAAGCCTTCGCCCTCATTCATATGCGAGAACTTGAGGCTAAACAAGCGGCTGCGGTCCATCTCGTAGGCGTTGTTGCCCGTCAGCGCGCTGATGCTGAAGATATTGACATTGACTTTATATCGGCTATCCGCGATAGAGCTCGGATTCAGGATCATGCTGTTGACACCGGCATAGTTGTCATATCCATACCCGGCAAAGCTCTGGGAAAAAGCAGTTATACGACACACGACGGTCAATAAGAGGACGACCACCACGCTCTTGCTGATCATAACGTACAGGGTTCTTGGTTATTTAATAGGAATTGGATCGGATTTCTCCCGTGGATAACGGATATTTATCCACATTATTGTTTTCCCATACTAGATCGGCCCAATCCTACCCAGTTCCCCCGCCCGTCGCCCGCGCCCACGCAACCCGCGCTCGCCCATCGCACACCCAC
This sequence comes from Chitinophagaceae bacterium, assembly GCA_025934485.1. Taxonomy (GTDB): domain Bacteria; phylum Bacteroidota; class Bacteroidia; order Chitinophagales; family Chitinophagaceae; genus Puia. The sequence goes on along the minus strand of JAICXX010000082.1, from coordinate 7,830 downwards.
GCCAAACCCGTCATCCGCGCAGCCGCCGCACTCGCAGCCGTCAAATCCGCCGCACGCCTCCTCAAAATTTTAATTTCTTGCGTGGTAACATTTTTGTTACCTGGTACTACCAAACCAAACTTAAATGCATCTTCACCATGAAAAAGATCACGTTAGTCATCGAAAAAGGCTCGGACGAGGAGTTGTGGGGCCGTGTGGATTATGATGATAATCTGATCACGAATAACGCCTCAACTCCGGATTTGCTTCAAAAGAAAATTAAGGACCTCCTACACAAGTTTCATGATCTGGCCCCCAATCAAGTCGAATTCGACCTTGTCTACGACCTCACCGCCGTATTTAGCGAAAAGAAATACCTCAACCTCTCCGAAGTCGCGTTGAAACTAGGAATAAATCGTTCCCTGATGGCCCCATATGCCGCCGGCAAAAAGTTTCCCTCGCTGCAAAGAGCGAAAGAGATCGAAAAAGCCATCCACGACCTCGGCCGCGAACTCTTGAAAGTCAAGATCGCCGTAAAAGGAGTGCGTGCAAAAAAGAACGATTGAATTTATTATGCCGTTCCATCACCGGCTCCGCTTGCGCCAATTTCTTTCAATTTGCGCAAAAAATACGCAGCACTGGGGCAATTAGGGTGAGCCGCGGCATTTGCCAGGTCGAATCCTATCTCCAACATTCTGCGAGCCAGCTTAATCTTCCCCGATCTTCTGCCCACTCCGCGCCCAGTGTTATCAATCAGCAATTGATTGATCGTATCAAAAGGCTCTTTTTCTTCCTCCGGTTTGCTGAACTTAAATTGTGGCTTTTGTATCAAATGGGACATCTCCACACTACACGCCAAAAACCAAGCTTCAATTTTTTTGACGGCAACTATGACAATATCTTGCTTTCTAGCCGAAATTCGATTTTTCGTCTCCGTAACGCAAGAGTCATCATCCAAATCAGTGACAATAACAATGTGCCGAGCGCCCAGGTTTTCCAGGATTGTGGTGTAGGGCTTAATGTTATGTGGAAGCAAATTTTCGCATCCCTGGGCATTAATTACTTGTAGCAGTTCAATATTTAACGAAGTTAACAACTGCCTAAAAGCCGTTGACTCAATCAATATTCGTTCCGTATACCCTTCGCAAATAAAGCCCACCTTGATCATAGGACGCCGCCCCCCAGCGCATTCGTCAACCAAGCCTCATCCGTTCTTATATCCACGTCATATTGTTTCGTTAGCTGCTTAGCTTTGGTAGCTCCATTAACCTTGTTTACAAGAATAATCTCTTCAATCTCCATATGCCGCACCAAAGTTTGTGAATGGGTATTCAGCCATATATGATGGCCTTTTTCTTCACATTGTTCCCGGAAGAAGTCCAAGAGCAATTCGATCGCCTGAGGATGCAAACCATTCTCTGGCTCCTCGATGCATAAGAATTGCGGGCGGGTGCTTTGATAGACCGCGGCTAAAAGCGCAAGAATGTTATAGGTTCCATCGGAAATCAAACTCCTTGGAAAAGGCCTATCGACACCCTTTTCATAAATTAGAAAATCATACGCGCCATCGATATTCGACCTTTTGACCTCTAGTTTTTTGAATTCGGGGATAAGTATTTGCAACCATTCGATAAAAGCGTCTTGCTTTTCTTCGTTTTGAAAAATTGCTCCTACTATATTGGCAAGATTTGCAGCGTCGGTTGAAAGTTTCGTATTGACAATTGGCAGCCGGTTTAACGCTGGTTTTCCAACGAAAATTCGGCTAAAGCCGTCTATGAATTGCTCATAATCGTTATCATATCGCTTACCGATTCTTTCTTGCCAAGACTGAATAAATTTTTCCCGTTCCTTCAAATCCTTAATTAGAAATGCACTCAAACCCTCCGAAGAATTAATTGGACTTATTGCCGAAGCAAAATTCGAATATGTTTTATTTACATTTGAAAATACACCAGTAAAACTTATGTCGATTTCATCATCGAATCTACAATCCATCTCAATTGCTTCATCCGCTCCACCAGTCACTCCCCGCACCGACCGCACAGGCTTATATTGATAAGAAAGTACAGCATTTTTCCCAGCAAAAAAATCAGGCGCTTCCAAAGAAAACCGGGCGACATAATTCATAAACTCCAGCGCCTCGAAAATGTTACTCTTTCCACTGGCATTCGGCCCAACGAAAGCACAAAAAGGCTTCAAATCCTCCAATTCGAAGTCGACCAACGACTTAAAGTTCTTGATTTGCAGCTTTTTAATCTTCATACACTAAAAATACGACTAAATTTCCAGCGCACTGCTATATTGCGGCCCAATTAAACCCCCAAGCCCCTACCTCGGCTTACTCAACGCCTCCACATCCACATCCCCATTCACCCTCACCTTATCGATAGCCACCTTCCCCAGACCCCCGATAGTAATCGCATAAGGCAGCACATACCCCCCGGGTATCGCCCGCCAGTCGTCTAGGCCGATGTCCACCATACCATCGGCATTCGCACTCCACCCGCCATTGCTGCCACCGCCCCCCATGATGCCGCCGCCGTGCCGCGTCTCCTTACGCAGATAGAAACTCTGCTGATCCACGGAATAGATGATCGACTCATTGTTCGGGAACCAGACCTGGAGTTTAAAACACGGATGCCCATCCAGCGTGTCGGTGCCTATCTTTTCGATCTTATTGCCCTTTTGCCGGTAGTCGATAAAAACCCCTGCGGGGTCGATCTCGGTCTGCAGGGCCTTGACCTGCTCCGCCTGCAGCGCTTTGAAGACGCCACCCGTACGCGGACTCGAGATCCAACCCTGCCGCGGCGTCACGATGACCACCACCCTGCCTACGCCAAAATCGATCTCCTGGCGATACAGCCGGTCAAAGACCCGCCAGGTCCTGATCTTGACAGCCGCGCCGTTGTCAAGTACGCATGTCCCTTCCTGATAGAGTGAATTGATGGATTGCAGCTTGTCCTTGCCGCCTAACGCGTCGATCAGATGCTGAACGATAGCATCCGCACTTTGAGCTTTGAGAGAAGAAGAAGAATAAATGAAAAAGCACAAACTTGCGACAAGGAATCGATACATAGAATATTTGCCAAATTTAATGTTATTTCGTACTCAAATCCTGGTAAAACAAATGCAAATCCGAGGCCACCTGGTTAATATCATCGAACAAAAGATCGTTCCGGTCGAAATGCTCATCGAAGACGGGTTCATCCGTACTATTGCCCCTATAGACACAACAAACGCCGATGGCGTTGCTTCTATTGGAACGGGAGGTCCATATATTCTTCCCGGCTTCGTCGACGCGCACGTACACATCGAAAGCTCGCTGCTCATCCCTTCCGAATTTGCCAGGATGGCCGTCGTTCATGGAACCATCGCCACCGTCAGCGATCCACACGAAATTGCGAATGTCTGCGGATTATCCGGCATAGAATTTATGATCAAAAACGGCAAAACAGTGCCCTTTTACTTCAATTTTGGCGCCCCCAGCTGTGTTCCTGCCACCCGTTTCGAAACCGCCGGCGCCACCCTCGACGTCGCCGCCGTCACTACCCTGCTCGAACGCAAGGATATCAAATATCTCAGCGAGATGATGAATTTCCCCGGCGTTTTACACAAAGAACCCGAAGTCATGGAAAAGATCGCCGCCGCCAGGCGGTTAGGCAAGCCCGTGGATGGCCATGCACCTGGTCTTCGCGGCGAAGAAGCCCGGCAATATATCGCCGCCGGCATCGGCACGGATCACGAATGTTTCACCGCCGAAGAAGCCCTCGACAAGATACAAAGCGGCATGCAGATCCTCATCCGCGAAGGCAGCGCGGCAAAGAATTTCGAGGCCCTCATCCCGCTGCTCGACGATTACCCCGAACGGGTCATGTTCTGCAGCGACGACAAACACCCCGACAGCCTGCTGGCCGGGCATATCGACCGCCTTTGCGCCCGCGCCGTAGCCAAAGGAATCGACGTCTTCAAAGTCCTCCGCGCCGCGTGTGTCAACCCCGTCCGGCACTATGGGCTCGAACACGGCCAGCTCCGCCCCGGCGATCCTGCCGACTTCATCGTCGTCGAGGATCTCACCCACTTCAAGGTCCTCATGACCTATATCAAAGGGGAATGCGTCGCCGCCAATGGTGTCACGAAATTGGTCTCCACCCATATCGTAAGTCCTACGCCCGCCTCGGCCGGTGGCATGCTTGCCGCCTCGCCGGTGAACAACTTCAAGGCCGAACCCCGAAAGGTGGAAGACTTCGCCTATTATCTCGACAAATGGGGCGAACAGGAGAATGTAGAACAAGTCTATTGTATCGAAGCGCTGGATGGCCAGCTGATCACGAACAAGCTGATCATTCCGCTCGCCGATATCCCGCTGAAGGACGGCAGGCTGCATAGCAACCCCGAAAAAGACATCCTGAAGATCGTGGTCGTCAACCGCTATACCGCCGCTCCCGTGGCCAAGTCGTTTATCAAAGGTTTTGGCCTCCGCCGCGGCGCCCTCGCGTCATCCGTCGCCCACGACAGCCACAACATCGTAGCCGTAGGTGTCGACGATGAAAGCATCTGCCGCGCCATCAATCTCATCATCGCCCAAAAAGGCGGCCTCAGCTGTGTCGACCCCGACTCACCAACCCCCGAACTAATTCTGGGATTACCCGTAGCCGGCCTCATGAGCATGGACGATGCCTATCGCGTGGCCGAAGCCTATACCGCCATCGACAACAAAGCCAAAGAGCTGGGCTCCGACCTCGGCGCACCGTTCATGACCCTTTCGTTCATGGCGTTGCTGGTCATCCCGCATCTAAAGCTCGGCGACCTGGGCCTCTTCGACGGCGATAAATTCGCGTTGCTCTAGCGGGAACATTTTATTATATTTAATAATGCTCCGCCCTATCACCATACTCCTATTATTGGCCCTCGCCCTCTTCGCCTGGCGCAACGCCCCCGGCGGCAAACCCAACGCCCCCGACCCCGGCGACAAGCACAATGCGGACCGCACAGGCACCGGCCACCACCGCCCGAGCGGCACCGCAGCCACCGCAGCCGACACCCGCGCCACCCCCGACACCCGCATCGTCGACTCCATACGAGTCCTGTGTCTCTATGGCAGTATCCCCGCCAAAGGCTGGCGAGGCCGCGAACCGATGTATGGCCCTAACAGCATGCTCGGCCGGATGGTCAAGCTCCACGGCGGCCACGTGACCATCGAATATGCACACGACAGGGCGCTGAGCTTTCAGCCGGTGCACTACAACGGCTTCGGCGGCGCCGGCCACATCATGCCGCGGTCGAACGAAAAGAACTTCAACGCCTGCTTCCGTATCTATAACGAGAAAAGAGCCTGGAACGTCCTCGGCAACTATTACAATAATGTCGACAGTTTAAGACGCGCCGTCTTCATCATCCCCGTGACAGCCGCGCAGCAACACAAACTCGACAGTCTGGCGACGACTTACACAAAGCTCCCACCCTACGACTACGCCTTCTTTGGGATGCGCTGCGCCTCGGCGTCATATCAGTTCCTCAGCGAAGCCGGCCTCGTTACCGAATACAAACACCTCATCTGGATGAATGTCTTCACCACCCGCGATTTCCGCAATGCCCTCTACAAGGACTACGTCCGTAACCGCGACAAAGGCTGGCGTCTCGAAACCAGCAAAGGTTCGGTCAGCCGAAAGTGGGAAAAAGACTCCTTCCTCCTCACGCCATAAATTACTATCTTTATTAAAATCGTCACTATGTCCAGCATCACCACCCGGCTGGCCATCCGTCAGCTCCAAAAGAACAAGGCCTTTACCTTCCTCAATATTCTCGGGCTCACGCTGGGCCTGACGACCTTTCTGTTGATCGCCCTATACCTAAAGGACGAGCTAAGCTATGACCGCTACAACACAAACGCGCCCCGGATCGTCCGCATCAACAGCGACCTCGCCAACGACGGAAAACTGACGTCTTTCGCGGATGCTGCACCCTCCGTAGGCGCGATCCTGAAAGCGAATTATCCGGAAGTAGAAGCCACCGCCCGTTTCGCCCCTGAACAAGGCGTCCGGTTCCGCCTGGGCAATAACGAACTCAACGAACGCTATGTAGCCACCGTAGACCCCGCGTTCTTTCAGATCTTTACGCTGCCGGCCGTCGAAGGCGATCCCATGAAAGACATGGATAAACCACACAGCATGGTCCTCACCGAAAGCGCCGCCAAAAAATACTTCCAAACGACGCATTGTATCGGCAGGACCCTTGAACGCACCGACGACAGCAACCGCCTCTGGACCGTGGTCGCGGTAGTGAAGGACGTCCCCAAACAAAGCTGCTTCAATGCCGATATCTTCGTGACGATCCGTGGCGTCGGCCTGCTCGAGAAGAACCACAACCTCTTCTCGCTCTTCCCCATGTCGACGTTCGTGCTATTAAGATCAAAGGAAGACAAGCCTGCCTTCGACAAAAAGCTCGCCGGCTTCATGCGGCAATTTGCCAAAGGCTATGCCAGCTACGAAGATGCAGGCGGGGGAAAGTCCGCCTTCCGGCTCAACTCGACTCCGCTCACCGACATCCATCTCCATTCTCACCGCACCGACGAGCTCGCAAACAACAGCGACATCGAATACGTCTATATCTTCGGCGCCATCGCTGTCTTCGTTCTTCTCATCGCCGGCATCAACTTCATGAACCTGTCCACGGCCCGCTCCACCGCACGTGCCCGCGAGATCGGCGTCCGCAAAGTGCTGGGGTCGCGCCGCATCGACCTCATCCGTCAATTCCTGAGTGAATCGATCATCGTCACAGCCATGGCAGCCGTCGCCGCCCTGCTCATCACCCTGATCCTGCTACCGGCTTTCAACCATCTCACCGGCAAGGCGCTCGCACTAAACGGCAGCACCCTGAGCTGGCTGCTACCCGGATTACTGGCCATCATCGCCGTCGTGGGCCTTTTCTCCGGCGCCTGGCCCGCGTTTTTCCTGTCGGCCTTCCACCCGGTGCAAGTGCTAAAGGGCAGGATGACTTCGTCGACGGCAGGAGGCGGCCTTTTCCGCAACGTCCTCGTCGTCCTCCAATTCTCGATCTCCATCTTTCTGATCGTCGGCACCCTCGTGGTCTACCGGCAGCTTAATTTCATCCAGCAGCGCGACCCGGGTTACGATCGCGCCCAGGTCCTCGTCGTCAAAGACCTCGAAGATATCGCGAATGGACAAACGCTAAAGCAACAAACGGTCCGCATCCCGGGCGTCCTGAGTGCGACGTTGACCAACTTTCTGCCTACCAGCGACCAGCGCTGGCACAACTGGGGCCATCTCCTCGCCGCGAATAGCCCCACCGTGGAGACGCAACTGTGGATCGTCGACGAGGACTATGTGCCCACCCTGGGCATGCACATCGCACAAGGCCGCAACTTCGCCCATGATCATCCCACGGACACGAGTGCGATCATCCTGAACGAAATGGCCGCGCAAGCCTTCGGCATTGGCAAAGACCCCATCGGTAAGACCATCGAATACCATTCGTATCTGGGAAAGCCGGTAGACTTCACCGTTATAGGCGTTGTAAAAGACTTCAATTTTACGTCGATCCTCAATAGCGTAACGCCGCTCGTGATGGTGGACAGGCCGCAGGACAACGGCGACGGGCTCAACATCCGTATTGCCCCCGGTCATGTTTCGGATGTCGTCGCGAAGGTCAGGGCCTTATGGGCAAAAGCCGCACCCGGCAGAAGTTTCAACTATTCTTTTATGGATCAGGATTTCGACGCGGTGTATAATGCAGAACAGCGTATGGGTCGCATCGTGATAGTGTTGACGACGCTCGCGATCGCCATCGCCTGTTTGGGCCTGCTCGGCCTCGCCGCCTATGCCGCCGAACAGC
>JAICXX010000063.1 GCA_025934485.1 Chitinophagaceae bacterium | reverse complement strand
TTCCGCAATCCATAGCTCCAGATCCCCGCGCAGGTGAGCACGGCGGCGAGTGCAAGACTGATATAATACATCAGATAGCTATCCTGCAGATCGTAACCGCCGGTCGATTTGGGGAGATACGAAAGCAAAAAGATGATCAGGTAGGTGCCATAGGCAAAGATCAGGGCCGCATAGACAAAGACCATCGAATTCTCGAAACGGTCATGTTCCATTTGCTTGAAGAATTGCCATAGCCCGATCACGCTGTAGACCAGCACCAGGAGCACCCCGACAAAAATGATCACGGGCCAACAGTAGGTATAGCCTTTCGCCAGCAGAAAGATGGCCTCGCCGGCGACGAGCCCCGAGAGCACCAGCAACAACTGTTTGCGCCACTTGCCAGTACTGGCCAGCGCAAAGATCAGCAACATCAACGGCGCATCGGCCAGATCATACCAGTCGCTGAAACGCGTAAAGAAATTGCGAATGCCGGCCTGCTGGATCGGAGCTATATGCGGGAGGTTCACCAATCCATTCAGCAACCAGTAAACACCGAGGACCTTGTAGGTGGTTACCTGTCGCACTTTCTTGAAACCCAGGAATAGGAATGGGACAAAACAAAGGGCGATCGCAAGGCTGCTGATCACGGCAGAAAGTGCAGATGGTAGGCCGGTTTTCAAAGGATGAACGTTTAATTATAAATCGCTAAAAAAGCTAATTTATTATAGGTAAAAGTACTCAGTTTTGTACGTATTTTACGGTAGATTTCGACAAAGGTTAGATATTAGACGTCAGAATGATCGCACAACAGACCATACAGCAGATTTTAAGCAGGATTGACATTATCGAGATCGTGGGAGGTTTCGTAAAGCTCAAAAAACGGGGCACCAATTACCTTGGCCTGTGCCCTTTTCACAACGAAAAATCGCCTTCGTTCACCGTCTCCCCAGCCAAGGAGATCTACAAATGTTTTGGCTGCGGCCGCAGTGGGAATACCATCAGCTTCCTCATGGAGCACGAGAAGTATTCCTATGCAGAGGCGCTTCGCTGGCTTGCCGCACGCTACAATGTCGAGATAGAAGAAAAAGAGCTGAGCCCCGAATTACGGCAGCAACAGCAGGTAGCCGATAGCCTTTTTATCATCAACGGCTTTGCACAGAAATTCTTTAGCGATATCCTGTTCAACACGGACGAAGGACAGGACATCGGTCTGAGCTATTTCAAAGAACGCGGCTTCAACGAAGACACCATCCGCAAGTTCCAGCTCGGCTACAACCCCGAAGCCCGCGACAGCTTTGCCCGTGCCGCCCTTGCCGCGCAGTACAACCCGGAATATCTCCAAAAGACCGGTCTCGTCGTCCTGCGTGACGAAAGACTCGCCGACAACTACCGCGGCCGCGTGATCTTCCCCGTCCATAACCACACCGGCAAGGTCATCGGCTTCGGCGCCCGCATCCTCAAGACCAACGACCGCGCCCCCAAATACATCAACACACCCGAGAACGAGATCTATGTCAAAAGCAAGATCCTGTATGGCTCCTACCAGGCGCGTCAGGCCATCGACAGGCAGGACGAATGTCTGCTGGTAGAAGGCTACACCGACGTGCTCTCGCTTCACCAGGCAGGGATCGAGAACGTAGTGGCCAGCGGCGGCACCTCGCTCACCGTCGACCAGCTCCGGCTTATAAAGAAATATACCAAACACCTCACCATCATCTACGATGGCGACGGCGCGGGCATCAAAGCCGCCCTTCGGGGTCTCGATATGGCGCTGGAGGAAGGTCTCGACGTCCGTCTCGTGCTGATCCCCGATAAAGAAGACCCCGACAGTTACGTACGGCTCGTGGGCGCCGCCAAATTCCGCGAATTCATCGCAGCCAATAAAAAGGACGTCGTCCTCTTCCAGCTGGAAGTAGCCCTCAAGGACGCCGGTGACGACAGCAACAAAAAAGCCGCCGTCGTGGCCCAGGTCGCCGAGACCATCTCGCGTATCAACAAGCTGGAAGGTTTTACCCGGCAGGAAGACTATATCCGGCAATCCTCCGAGATGCTGCGGATCGACGAGCAGGGCCTGATCAATCTCGTCAATAAGCACATTCGCGACCGCCAGGAGAAACAGGAGAACCGCGCCGCCGCGCAGGCCGCGCAAACGGCCCAGCCCGTCGATTCCCCCGACGGCATGGCTCCCCCCGGCGATGACGAATCCCTCAACTTGCTGCTCAGACATGAACAATACGAACGCGGCATGATCCGCGATCTGCTCGATTACGGCATGCGGCCCTGGGACGAGCAGACCCTCGTAGCAGACTATATCCTTACCGAAACACAGGAGCTCATCGACCTCATCGATAACAAACGACTGCTAAAGATACTCGAGCTCTACAAGACCTGGTACGAACAGGGACTCGAGCCTACGTCCAAAAATTTTCTCTACCACGAGGACCAGGAACTCAGCGCCCTGGCCGTATCCATCATGGACCTGCACTACGATCTAAGTCCGAACTGGAGCCAGGTCTACGAAGGCAAGATCACGACCCCCGATGAAGTGTACAAAGAGGATGTGCTCTCCACTATGGGCTATCTCAAGCTTCGTAAGATCAAACGACTCATGGAAGAGAATCAGCAGGATTTCGGCAAAGCCACTTCCGCCGAAGAGATGAAGGTCATACAGCAGACCCATATGCACCTGAAAGAATTGGAACGCGCCCTGGTCAAGGATCTCGGCACCGTGATCATCAAGTGATCTTAAATTACATTCGCCACCCGCTGCGCCTGCAGCAAATGCCGCTCGCCATGCGCGACCAGGAAGCGAAGCACGTCCCCCAGCCGTAGCCGGATTACCCGCGGCACAAAAAAGGGGATCCTGATCCGCCGGAGGTCCTTGCTTGCCACATGCCGGAGGATATCGTCCAGCGCGTCACAATGGCGCTGAAACGCGGCCAGCTCTTCCCGCCCATGAAGTTTCGCCGGATCGGGACGCTGCGTTTTCATCGCCTTTAACCGGAATAAGCTGCCATCTGGCCGCGGCATGATCACAGAATAGGCCATATCGCCCAGCCAGCTGCTGGTGTAGTGGTCCCCCGGACGATCCGGGGCCTTGGTGATGCGGAAAAGAATAGCGCGGATACTGGCATCCATCGAGAGATTCAGGTGCCCATAAATTTCGGTAATGCTCCATTTACCCGGTGCAGGACGGCAGCGCAACTGCTCGTCCGTCAAACGAAAGAAAACCTGGGTATTGGCCTTCAAAAGCTCGGTCCGGTCCAATAACTCTGTTATGAGACCTGTCCTGCTAAAGAGCGCCATTTGACGAGGGGTGATGGTAAAAGCATATCGTTCTACTAGACTAAGATACGCGAAACCCGTATTGGTAGGGCATTTCAGTGGGAAAAATACCCATTTACCGAGCGCACTGCAAGCTGACGGCGTTTAAACCTCCTTGCTGTTCGTGATTCTGAAGGCTGTTGGTCATTGCCCCCGGCTGTTCGTCGGCGGCCGGGCCCGGGCAGATCGCTCAAGCCTATCGTGCCGCAGCTACCCGGCGACTGCGCGTAACCGTTTTCTTGACAGCTACCGGCACATCGCCCTCTTCGACTTCCGCTAACACCGGCTCCGCAACCGCAACGCCTCCCATCGCGACGCCTCTCACCGGGGCACGCAAAACTACCGGCGGCATGACGCGTTTGAAACGCACTGCTGTCCAGACATGATCCAGCGCTACATCCCGGACCATCTCGTAACCCGAACCCGTGATACAGACCCAGCTGCATTCCCGGTTCAAGGTAGTCGCGATCTTGGACCCTGGTTTGGGATAGGCCACCCAAAACTTCCCATCCGGCTGAAGGGCAGGCAAGACCTCACGGACGATGGCGACCAGCTGTTGCTCGTTGATAGCGAACACCAGCGCAAAGTCGATCTTTCTGCTCTTTAAAAGGGGGGTGAGATTTTTGGCGAAGGCCAGCTTGACGAACTGTTTTTCGATGGAGGAGGGCAGGCCCTGGATGAGCAGGTTCCTTTCATCGGCTAACTGTAGTTTCTCCAGCAAAGTTTGAGACATTTCTGGACTGATTTAATTTACCGCGCGCACCGCGCGGGGATGCAAAATTACGAAATTATTCCTTCTCGTGATCAACAACATGATCCAGCCCACCGCCAATTTGATCATGGTGCCGCCGATGCCTGCGCCGGTCCCGGTATTTCAGGATCGGCACCTTGTTCTCATTCCCTCTGAGTAATCGGGTAATGTTCTTCTGATGGGTAAGGACCACGAGCAGGGCCACGGCAATGGCGAACCCCCGGTACAGGGTTTCGTGTGCGTCGAAGATGTATAAGATGAAGACGGCAAATGCCACACTCGCCAAAATAGAGCTCAGGGACACAAAACGGGTCAGATACAACACCAGCAGGAACACCGCCACGCAACAACCCGCTGCCAGCGGCTGGATGGCGATGATCATCCCGAATAAGGTTGCCACGCCCTTCCCGCCGCGGAATTCAGCCCAGATCGGGAAGATATGACCCGTAACGGCAGCCAGACCCAAAATGACCATAAAATTGGTCCGGTCGGCCTCGTTTTGAAGATAATAAGGAATTAGAATGTAAAGGCTGGTCGCAATCAATCCTTTCAGCACATCCACCGCCATAACGATGGTACCCCACTTCGAACCCAGAACCCTGAACGTATTGGTCGTCCCGGGATTTCCACTGCCGTATTCCCGGATATCGATTCCGAAGAAGAACTTGCTGATCCAGACGGCAGTAGGAATGGAGCCTATTAGGTAGGCTGCCAGAATTAGTAGAACCTCGATCATCGATCAATGGTTGAGTTAAAGTTGGATAACAAATCTACTGAAAAATAACCTCATTTCCTGAACCATCGTCCTTATTTGGGGTTTTTTCCAGTTTTGAGGCAGATCCAGCTGCCCTTCGTCATCCTACCGGATACGGATAAATTGTTTTTTACGGCTTCTTTTTCAATCTCTTCTAAATCATCCTGTAGAAGCCCGCTCAATACTATAACGCCGTCTTCGGCCAAATGTTGCGTTAAAGCCTCCAACTGACTGACAATTACATGTTTGTTTATATTTGCCAGGATCACGTCGAAGGTCCCGGCCACATCGGCTATCTGATCCCGTTTCAGTACCTGTATATGGTTACAGGCATTCGCCTCCACATTCTCTGATGCATTCTCGATGCTCCAGTCATCATTGTCGATGGCTACAATGCTCCCAGCCCCCAACCGTTCCGCGAGGATCGCCAACACCCCCGTACCCGTGCCGAAGTCGAGCACCCGCTTGCCCCGCAGATCGAGCGTCCGCATCGCCTGCAACATCATATAGGTGGTGGCATGATGCCCGGTCCCAAAACTCATTTTTGGAGTAATGATCAACTCGTGCTCCACCTCCGGCATCGGCGGATGGAAATGCGCGCGGATCGCACAGAACCCTTCCACTACCACCGGCTGAAAGTTTGCCTCCCATTCCGCATTCCAGTTCCGCTCCGCGATGTTTTGCAACGCATAGGACAATCCATGCGCTTCGAGGAGTTCCTTTAAAGCCGCCTCTTCGAATGCCGTTTCCAGGATGAACGCGTGCAACAGGTCTTCTTCCTGCTCGAACCCTTCGTAGCCCATCTCTCCCAAAAGCGCGATCAGCACCTCCTGGAAATCTTTCGTCGGTATGGTTACTTGTACATGCATTGGCTTCAATAAAAAAAGGACGGCGTATTTGCAAAAAATAGCCGTCCTTTTTCGTCTGACGATTTTGAAACGCTACCGCGTTTCGGGGTCTGCGGCTCGCACCGCAGACCCTTGTCTTTAGTTGTTTTATTATTCTTGTTCGGAACGGCCGCCTGCTGGAGCTTTTGGCGCGCCCTGACCTTCCGGTTTCGGCATCAGCACCTTGCGGCTCAGCTTGAACTTGCCGGTCTTCTGATCCAGCCCGATGAGCTTTACCTTGACCATATCGCCTTCTTTCAGGACACCTTCCATCGTCTCCAGCCGTTTGTGCGAGATCTCGCTGATGTGCAGCAGACCTTGCTTTCCGGGTAAGAACTCGACGAAAGCGCCATACGGCATCACGCTCTTTACCTTGGCTTCGTAAACGGACCCGACTTCCGGCTGCGCTACGATGCTCTTGATCCAGGTCACGGCCTTATCCAGCCCTTCCTTGGCAGGCGAGAAGATGCTCACCTCGCCAAAATTGCCGACCTCTTCGAGGTTGATGGTCGTGCCGGTCTCGCGTTGGATCTCCTGTATGATCTTCCCTTGCGGTCCGATAACGGCGCCGATGAATTCCTTGTCGATAAAGATCTTCACCATCCGCGGTGCATGCGGCTTGACCTCCGGACGGGAAGCCTCGATGGTCTGATACATGGCATCGAGGATGTGCAGCCTACCCTTTCGGGCCTGTTCCAGTGCCTCGCGCATCGTGCTCATGGCCAGACCGTCGACCTTGATATCCATCTGCACGCCGCAGATACCTTCGCGCGTACCGGTTACTTTAAAGTCCATATCACCCAGATGATCTTCATCACCGAGGATATCCGTAAGGATGGCGTATTTGCCATCGGCGGAACGGGTGATGAGCCCCATGGCTACCCCGCTCACGTGTTTGGGGAAGGGAACACCGGCATCCATGAGCGCAAGACTACCCGCACACACGGTCGCCATAGAGGACGAGCCATTGGATTCCAGGATATCGCTCACGACCCGAACGGTGTAGGGATATTCGCTGCCCGGCATCATCTGCCGGAGACTGCGCATGGCCAGGTTGCCATGACCCACCTCGCGACGGCTTTGCCCGCGCATCATCTTCACTTCGCCTGTAGAGAACGGGGGAAAGTTATAGTGCAAAAAGAACTTCGAATCAACGGATTTCGCGGCGCTCTCGATCAGCAGCTCATCCAGGGGCGTACCCAGGGTTACCGTCGTCAGCGACTGCGTTTCGCCCCGTGTAAAAAGTGCGCTACCATGCGGCGTCGGCAGCGGATCGATCTCCATGGCCAGCGGCCGGACCTGTTCCAGCGAACGTCCGTCAAGCCGGATGCGATCATCAAGGATCATATTGCGGACAACCTCCCACTGGAGATCGGCGTAATATTTCTTCGCGAGTTTTTTATCGGCGTCGGTAACCTCTTCACCCAGCGAAGCGATCAGCTCGTCTTTGAGCTGGTCATAGGCATCGCTGCGTTCGTGTTTGCTGCTGCCTTTGCGGCTGATCTCATAGATCCGATCCTTGGTGAAAGCAGTCACCTTTTGTTGCAGTTCTTCGTTGGTTACGGGTTTGGTATAATCCCTTTTTCCCGTAACGCCGGCCTTTGTCCGCAATTCTTCCTGGGCCTTGATATGTACCCGGATGGCACTATGCGCAATGTCCAGCGCCTTGACGAGGTCTTCCTCGCTACATTCCTTGGCTTCACCTTCGACCATCATCAGGTTCTTTTCGGTAGCCGCGATCATGAACTCCATATCGGCCTTTTCGAGCTCGGTACGGCTGGGGTTCACGACAAGCTGACCGTCTACGCGGCCGATACGCACTTCGCTGATGATCTCCTTGATGGGAATATCGGAAACAGCGAGCGCAGCAGAAGCGGCGAGACACGCGAGCGAATCGGGCATCACCTCGGCATCGCTGGAGACCAGGCTCAGCAGTACCTGTACATCGCAGAAATAATCTTCGGGGAACAGCGGACGCAGCGCGCGATCGATCAGCCTGCTGGTTAAAATTTCATAATCGTTCAACCGGGCCTCCCGTTTGAAGAAGCTGCCGGGGATACGGCCCGCAGAAGCAAATTTTTCCTGGTAATCCACGGATAACGGGAAGAATTCCTGTCCTTCCTTAGGGTCTTTGTTGGCAACAACCGTGGCAAGAATGATGCAATTTCCCTGGCGTACGGTAACAGCGCCATCCGCCTGACGCGCCAGTTTACCGGTCTCGATCGAGACCATGCGGCCCCCACCGATATCAAATGTTACACTAATAGGTTGTGAAAGCATGAGCTTTTCGTCTTTTTTGAATAACGGCTTAACTGAGGCAGGAACGGAGGGTAAAGCCGGAATTCGGTGTTATAAAAATTGTATGAACCGTCAGCATACAAAAAAACAATCCCAACCGTCTGTTCAGTTGGGAATGTTTTATATATGCATAATGCTTTTTTTAAGCTACCACGAGGTTTATTTACGCAGCCCGAGTTTTTCGATCAGCTGCCGGTACCCGGTAAGGTTGGTTTTGCTCAGGTAGGTGAGCAGGCGCTTTCTTTTACCTACCAATTGCATCAGACCACGGTGAGTGGAGAAGTCTTTTTTATTGGCTTGCAGGTGCAGCGAAATGCTGTTGATCCGCTCCGTCAGCAAAGCAATCTGGCCCTCGATAGAACCGGTGTTGGTGGCTTTACCACCGAAATCAGTAAAAAAACTCGCTTTTTTCTCTTTTGTCAAATAAGGCATCTCAAAATGTTTATGTGCGCTGCGGATTGTCATCCCGAAAATTAGCCCATCCGCAGTGCACGGCTTATGATGGGCCTTCGGCCGCAAACCTACCGGTTTGCCTGATCTCTGCTGAATTAGCAGGCGGCAAAGGTAAAGTATTTTTCTAAAACTCTAAAAACTAATGACAAAAATAAGGCAAAAATTACGTTTGTTTCGGGTATTTGGCTAATTTTCGGCCGTTTATGAATATTTTACCTACCCGATGAATACCCGAAGCATGACCATCGCGCATATCGTAGGCAACCGGCCCCAGTTCATCAAGTTAGCCCTCCTGCAGCGGGCCCTGTCCCGGCATGCCGGCTGGGGATCCCGTATCATCCATACGGGCCAGCATTTCAGCGATAACATGTCCGCCGTCTTTTTCCGGGAATTCGGTCTTCCGGCCCCGGACCATCAGCTGGACATCCAATCACTCCCCCACAATGAAATGATCGGCCGGATGCTCATCGGTCTCGATCCCGTCCTGTCAACCGAACGGCCCGCTGCCGTCGTCGTCTACGGAGACACCAATACTACCCTGGCAGGCGCCCTGGCCGCCAAAAAGCGGGCCATCCCCGTCATGCACGTCGAAGCAGGGATAAGGACGGGCGAAGACACCATGCCGGAGGAATCCAACCGTTATGTAGCGGATCGCCTCGCCGATCTCAATTTTACCGTCACCGCGCTCGGCCGCGACAACCTCCTCCGGGAAGGCCATGCACCCGACCGTATCCTCAACACCGGTGACCTGATGCTGGATGCCGCCCTGCTGTTTGCCCGGCGCGCGATCGAAGCGTCCAACCTGCCGGCAATCCTCTTCCCCGATGGCTGCCCCTTTGTGCTGACGACGATCCACCGGGCCGAGAATACGGACGATCCCAGGGCCTTAGGGGCGATCCTGGCCGCGCTCCACGAGATCAACCAAGAAATTCCCGTGGTCTTTCCCTTGCATCCCCGAACCCGTCAGGTGATCGAGACCCACCGGCTGCCATTCAAACTGATCAGCACGCCCCCGTTGAGCTATCTCGACATGCTGGCGCTGATGCAGGCAGCCCGTTACGTGGTCACGGACAGCGGCGGCGTCGCCCGCGAGGCCTTCTTCTTCCAGAAATCTGCCGTAGTGGTCATGAAAAAGACTTTCTGGCCCGAGATCGAAGAGAACAGCCCCAGCCTGGCCGCGCCGGCCGATACCCACCGTATCCTGCAACAATTCCATGCTATGGCTGCTTCGAACAAAGCCTTCCGCACCGGCGTTTTTGGCAATGGCCAGGCTGCCGAAAAGATCAGCCAGGGCATCATAAACTATTTGAATGGGTAATCGCGTAGTGATTGCTGCCATCTCGGATCTGGTGACCGACCAACGGCTCCATAAGGTCAGCCTCACCCTACAGGAGGCCGGCTATGCCGTGCTCCTCATCGGCACCCGCCGCCGCAATAGCCTGCCGCTCGCCCCCCGCTCCTACCCCACCCGGCGCATCCGCCTGCTCTTTCAGAAAGGGATGTTCTTTTTCGCCGAGTTCAATCTCCGGCTCTTTGTCCGGCTGCTTTTTACCAAAGGCGATATCTTCTTAGGCAACGACCTCGACGCCATCGGCGCGGTGTGGTTCGCCGGCACGCTGCGGCGCAAACCCGTGGTCTACGACACCCACGAATATTACCTGGGAATGCCCGAGCTCGATGGCCGACCGGGGGTCAAAAAAGTATGGGAACGCATCGAAGCCTTCGTGTTCCCCAAGTTAGATTATATATACACCATCTGCGATTCCTTTCGGGACCTCTATTACAAGGATTATGGGAAGAGACTAGGCGTAGTACGCAACGTTCCCTACCTAAAAGCCGCGGGTATCGATGTCCCGCTGCCAAAAGACCTGGAAGATAAGTTGCCGAAAGACAAATTCTTTCTTCTTTTCCAGGGCGCAGGCATCAATCCCGAGCGCGGCGTGGAAGAGTTGGTACAGGCCATGCCCCTGCTAGATCCCGCCCGCTTTCACCTCGTGATCATCGGCGGCGGTGACATTTGGGAGAAGATCGTGCAAATGGTCCGCGATAAGACCCTTACGGACAGGATTACGCTTATTCCTAAGATCCCCTTTGAACAACTACGGTCGGTGACCCGGCGTGCCCATCTCGGTCTGTCGCTGGATAAACCGAACAATATCAACCATATTTACGGCTTACCCAACAAAATATTCGATTACCTGCACAGCGGCGTGCCCGTGCTCGTGAGCCGTCTCGTCGAGCTGGAAAAGATTGTCGATACCTACGAAGTAGGCGATTTTATCGACAGCCACGAACCCGCTCATATTGCAGCGAAGATATTGGCGATCAGCAGTGATCCCGCCCGCCTGGAACGATGGAAAAACAATACGGTCAGGGTCCGTGAAGAACTTAACTGGGAGCGCGAAAGTCGCGTCGTGGTGAATATTTTCGAACAAGTAGCGTCTAAAAACAGTTATTAGGGTGTGAGTGATAGGCATCTACATATCGTCTGTCTGGATGTCCCGTATCCAGTGGATTACGGCGGCGTCTTCGACCTGTTCCATAAGATCAGGTCACTCTCTGAGGCAGGGGTCAGGGTACATTTGCATTGTTTCGAATATGGCCGAGGGCGACAACCTGCCCTGAACGAATACTGCGAAGAGGTGCAATATTATTGCCGGCACCAGGGGCACAAGGGTTTTTCACACCGGCTCCCCTATATCGTGTGCTCCCGGTCGAACGGTCAACTGCTGGAACGACTGCTGGAGGACGACTATCCGATCCTTTTGGAAGGCGTCCATTGCACCTACTTGCTCAATGACGAACGTTTCGACGGCCGCAAGATCGTCCTGCGGCTTCACAATGTCGAATACCAGTATTACCGTCAGCTCTATCTCTCGGAGAAATCGTTGCTGAAAAAGATCTACTATCACCACGAAAGCAATTTGCTGCGGCAATACGAACACCGTATCGCGAGCAAGGTGAAGATCCTCGCCGTGGCGAAAAAGGACCAGGAACAATATGAGCAGGAGTTTGGCGCCACCGATATCGACACGATCCCGGTGTTTTTGCCCTTCGAACAGGTGCGAAGCAAGGAAGGTACGGGCTGTTTCTGCCTGTATCACGGAAACCTCAGTGTGCCGGAGAACGAACAGGTCGTGTGCTGGTTGCTGAAAAACGTCTTCACCAATACCGAAATGCCGTTTATCATCTCCGGCAAGAATCCTTCCGCCAGGTTGACGCGGCTGATCCAGCAATATCCCCAGGTCTGCCTGATCCCCAACCCTTCGGAGGAGGAGTTGCAGGACCTCATCGCCAAGGCCCAGGTAAACATCCTGCCTTCGTTCAATTGTACCGGCATCAAATTGAAATTGCTGAATGCCCTGTTCAATGGACGGCATTGTATCGTCAACCAGGATGCGGTGGAAGGCACCGGTCTTCAGCCGACCTGCCACATCGCGGCCGGCGCCGGGGAGATCCGCGAATTGCTCGGGAAGCTATGCTCCCGGCCCTTCACCCGGGGTGAGATCGATCTGCGAAAGGAAGTACTGGAAGGTCTTTACAACCAAAAGACAAATCTCGAGAAATTGATGAATGCGATCTGGTAGGGGTCGCTTCATGCGATCCGCTCGGCCACTCGCCATGCCGGATGCCGTCGACGCTCGCGTCGCCGTCTAATCGAATGTGAGCGTCGCGTTGTCAATCACCTGTCCGCGTTCGGTGCGAACCATGCGGGCGGGGAACTTGTTGATCACCCGGTAATCGTGCGTCGCCATGATGATGGTCGTACCATAGTCGCCGGAGATGCGGAACAGCAGCTGCATGATCTCGTCCGAGGTCTCGGGATCGAGGTTACCCGTGGGCTCGTCGGCAAGGATGAGTTTGGGCGAGTTCAGAAGCGCCCGGGCGATATCCACCCGTTGCTGCTCGCCGCCGCTCATCTCGAACGGCATCTTGTGCCCCTTAGCCTTCAATCCGACTTTATCCAGAACATCGGCCACTTTTTCATCCATCAGGTGGCCGTCCTTCCAGCCCGTGGCCTTTAATACGAATTTGAGATTTTCGTTCACATTGCGGTCGGTGAGCAACTGGAAATCCTGGAACACCACGCCCAGGGTCCGCCGCAGATACGGCACCTTTTTCCAATCGATCTCCCGGAGATTGAAACCCGCTACCTGCCCCTCCCCTTCCCGTAAGGTGAGATCACCATACAACGTCTTCAACAAGCTGGACTTACCGGTGCCTGTTTTACCTACGAGATATACGAAGTGGCCTTTGTCGATGGAGAGATTGACGTCCTGGAGGATCAGGTTATCGCCCTGGTAGATGTTAGCGTGCTTTAGTTCTACGATAATTTCGGCCATAGAGTCGTCTTTCACGACAAAAATAAGGAAAAATCACGTTGCGTGGGCGACTCGTCACGATCCTTTTGCCGCGGGCTCCTCGATCTTCTCGACACTGGTGTCGCCCCGGTTGGCCTTCAGCATCAGCCGGAGCGTCGAGTCATTGGCAAAATAGCTCATCATCCAGTTGAGGAATACCGAGATCCTATTCTTGACATTCAACAAAAGCATCAGGTGCACGAACATCCACGTGAGCCATGCGAAAAAGCCCTGGAAAGAAAATCCCGGCAGGTCGACCACCGCCTTGCGTTTTCCCACCGTGGCCATGGTCCCCTTGTTGTGGTATTCGAATTCGATGGGCTGTCTTCCCTTTAGTTCGCGTTTGAAGTTCCGGGCAAGATGCTGCGCCTGGGCGATGGCCACATTGGCCAGTTGCGGCTGCCCGTTAGGATACTTCGGTGTGACCATATAGGCGATGTCCCCTACCGCATAAACGTCCTCCAGACCTTCGACCCGACCCAGCCGGTCCGTCTTCAGCCGGTTCCCCCGGACCATGGCCGATGCCGGTATGCCGTCGAGAAGATTGGCGATGACCCCCGCCGCCCAGATCACATTCTTCGCCAGGATGGTCTCGCCGCCCTTGAGCTTAACCGTGGTGCCGTCATAATCCTCGACGACCGTACCGGTGCGGACGATCACCCCGAGCTCCTCGAGGTATTTCCGCGACTTGGCCTTGCTGGCATCGCTCATCGCATTCAGCGTATTCGGCGAACCTTCCAGCAGGTAGATGGTGAAACGGGAGAAATCGACTTCGGGGTAGTCCTTGGGCAATACATATTTTTTCATCTCGGCCATGGCGCCCGACAGCTCCACGCCCGTTGGCCCGCCGCCCACGACCACGAAATTGAGCAAGGCCTGCCGCTCGGCCGGTCCTGCCTCGATGGTATTCTCGAAGGTCTGCAGGATCCGGTTGCGCAAGGCCATCGCGTTTGGCACCGATTTCATCGGGAAAGCATGTTCCTTCAGGTGCTCGTTGCCGAAATAGTTGGTCGTACAACCCATGGCGATCACCAGCCGGTCATACTCGATATTCCCTACCGTGGTGTGGACTACCTTCGTATGGACATCCACATGCCGGATCTCGGCTATCCGGATCGTTATATTGCGTTTGTTGTGAAAGACCCTTCGGAGCGGGAAAGAGATGCTGGAGGGTTCCAGCCGGGCCGTCGCCACCTGGTACATCAGCGGCTGGAATTGATGATAATTATACCTGTCGATCAACCAAACGTCATAGCCCGTATTCTCGAGGCCCCTTGCCACCGCCAGTCCTGCAAACCCCGCCCCCAGGATAACGACGCGTTGTCTGTTCGCTGGTGTTGTTAGCGTTGTCATAGCTTTTCGATTTCGATGAAGTCCCATCCGAATTTAATTGATTCCTATCCGGTACAAAGGTACGCCCAATCCCGCATATTCCGGCCGCGGCCCTGTGCGCCCTCACCCGTCCGCCGTCCCTGCCTTCCGCCCGCTCAAACCTCCTCTTCGGCATCCAGCCGCAGCAGCACGCCGTAGTTGCCGCACTGCGGATCATGCAGATAGTCCGGCAACAGCGCCAGCGGCCGGAAACCCATGTTTCGCTGTGGCGTTAGCGTGGGGTCCTCCCGGCTGCCCTCCAGCCACTCGCGGTAATAGGTTTCTCCGCTGATCCGGTCTGCGACGGCGCCATAGCCATTCATCATACCTGCCGTGAGCTGGCCCTTTAACCCCAGCGAGCGTACCAGCCGCTGCCGCGCCCGATACAACAGGCGGGCATATCCTCGTCCACGATGTGCGGGGTGGATGCCGATATCGAGTCCGTATAACCATACCCCACCCGGCTGGTGGTTCTCCAGCCGGCCTCCAGCAAACAGCTCTCCGAACCGGTGGTAGTAATGTTCAAAGTCGAAATTCATCCGCATGGTGGTGGTCATGCCTACGATGGCCCCCGCGTCCTCCATCACGAATTGTCCCGCCGGGAAAACGGCCAGGTGACGCAGGTATTGGGATGCATGCAGCCTCTCGGCATCGTCCAGGGTAGGGAAGACCGTTACCTGCAACGCCTCCAAAGCGTCCGCATCTCCGGCTTGCATGTGTCGCACGATAGCCATAAGACAAAATTACGGCACTGCGCATATGTTTCAGCGTTCCGGCTTTTTTTTGCAAATATGCACCCCACATCTTTACCACTGAAACACATCTTTGACAAGATGAACCGCATCTGCGAGATGCCGGAAAGATTCCAATTGCAGATGATGCACAGCATCGAGCGGCTGGAGCTGCCCAAAAACCAGGTGCTGCTCCAGCGTGGGCAGATCTGCGATTATCTCTACTACATCGAGCAAGGCATTCTTTCCTGTCACGAGCTGATAGACCAAAAAGAATATTGTAGTTGGCTTATGTTTCCCGGGGATATCGCCACCGCCGTGGAAAGCTTCAGAAACCGCACTCCCTCGAATGACCTGATCTACACCCCTAGCGGATGCGTCCTTCATCGGCTTTCCTGGAAGAACACCATCGATTTTACCCGGGAAGAACCTTCTTTCAGCGCAATCCGCCAGGATTTTACGGATTATTATCACTGGCAGGCCAGGGAAATGGATACTCAGCGCAAACGTCCACCCGAAGATTTCTACAGACACCTCAGGGCATTGCACGGCGATCTGCTCGATCTCCTTCCCCGTAAGCTCCTGGCCTCCTTTATGGGCATCTCGGAGCAATCGCTCTACAACATCATCAAAGACGGTCGGAATAAAAGGTAACTCTATTTTTAGAGTCAGGTCAAATCCCGGCCATTAAATTTAGAGCCCCATTCGCAACGACTTCTAAAATTGGAGACCCCATTTCAGGGCGACTCTAAATTTCAAGTCAAATTCCGATTTTGACTCTATTCTTTTAGACCGCCTCTGTCCGTTAGTCAGGGTACATTTGTCCTTATTCACTTAAAAAATTTAATTAATGAAAAGGTATCTATTCCTGCTGGCCGCCACCGCCCTGCTCGGCCAGGTTCACCGGGTGACCGCCCAGACTACGGCTTCATCCCAGGGGCAATCGATGGATCATTTGATCTCTACTGTCATCAGATCATCTGCTGTCAATCCAAACACGGTAACAAAACCTGCCAATTCGCCCTCGTCTCCGCCCATGAGCTCCGCCGACATGCGCCGCTGTTGTGAAAAGATCGACAGGGACATTCAGCGCGTCTATTTCCTGCGGAACCGCATCGGCAGGATGAAGCTGCAGGTCAGGGGTGTCTATACGCATGGCGCAGCACTCTTCTTCTCGTTGCAGCTCAACAACCGCTCTCCGCTGGACTACGATGTCGACAGCATCGCCTTTCAGATCACGGGAGCCGCGGGGCGACAGGTTTCCCCCGTTAACGCAAGAACGCTGGCCCCCTTCTATGTCTTCGACAGCACGGCCACGGTACGGGGACACAGCCGCGTGACGAGCATCTTCGTGCTCCCGCGCTTTACCCTGCCCGCAGGGCGGCAGCTGACGATCCATGTGTTCGAGAAGAATGGCGGGCGCCATCTGCAGATCGAAACGGGAAACTATACCCTGGAACGTGCGCGGCCGGTGTAACCCTCCACTTAATTAAAACTTTAAAATTTAGAAATCATGTCAGAGAATTTAGATTTTCTCCACAACGCCTTGAAATACCTGGGCTTTGGTGAGCACACGCAACTGAATCAGGACCTGGAAGACCATGTCACCCAGGGACGGCAAAGCTTCGAGCTGGAGACCGAAGCACATTTTGACAGCGAAACCGTGCTCTCCGCACGATTGTTCTTCCGCCGGAGCAAGGATCTCAACGACCCGCGGTATTTCCTCAACAAGTATGAAGCACATCTTCAGTATCCGGGCAAGGCGGAAATGGATGTCGTTAAAATGTTCTACATCGAAAGCAGCTGCCGGGGCGTGACGTTCAAGCAGGCATTCAATCTGATGCAGGGAAGATATGTGCAGCGAAAGATCGTCGACCAGAATGGCGAAAAACACGATCGCTGGTTGCATCTCGAACCCCTGATCAAGGGCCAGGACGGGTATCGTTACCTGCGTCATATCAAGCTCCACTTCGATCTGGACAAAGCACTGGAGAGATATCCCATCCGGGAATTAAACTCGCCCGAGGCCAGAGACTGGATCTGCCAATCCCTGCGTCGTGGCAATCTCCATCCCGTCACCTTTGTGCACGAAAGTGGGAAGATCGAAAGCCGGCTGTTGTATGCAAACCCGGAGAACGGGGTGATCAGTAATGTCTCTGCGGCAACGAGTGCCCGGCCAAAGAAAGGCAAGACCTTTCCGATCACCGAACTCCCCGAGATCGAACACCCGAGCGGCGACCCCATCCGGGAGTCGACCCTCGAAGAAGAACCGGCCCCGGCGCGCAAAAGGGCCCATCTATAAACCTGTAAACCTTTTTCTATGTCCTATCAAACATGTATCTGTTTACAGGCCCAGGCCGATTTCAGCGCCTTTTGGTTCACCCTGGGCGTAAGGGGCGCCCTGCTGATGGAAATGCGGTTTACCAGCCGGCAGTCCAATGTCTCTCGACAGGAGCTCAACGTCTTCGACCTTACCCTCGAAAAACGGTATCTGTTCGAAGACCCGCAGCCGGTCTTTTTCAACGAGCACGACGTCGACACCCTGCTCTATGCCGTGGTACAGGCGATCGAGCTGTATACGGGAAAATATCCGGAACGAAGCGTCCGCTGCAAGGCCGGCGATGACTCGATACAGACCACGATCTTCCGGATGATCCTGCTGACGAACCACGATATCCTGGCCGGCATGTTTTCGATCGACCAGGAGGGGAAAGAACGTTTTCGGCCCTTCGGCCGGCGACCGGACCACTCCAGCTTTGTGTTAAAAAGAAAACCGGACCCGCAGCGTGGCCCCCATGCCGTACAACTTACGCTCAACACGTATAGTCAACTGTTCGGGAGCCCCGTGTTTGTCCGGTTATGCGAGCACCGTACTGTCTCGCCCGCGATCGTTCAGGCGGCAAAAAATTGAGTCAGGCGAGCCGCGGGCGGACCATCAGCGATCCAGCCGCAAGGTTTAGCCCGGGAACAACCCGGCGACAGGCGCTTACGCCAGCACCGTGATCAGCCCTTTGATAACCGCCCCGAGCTTGACGGCTTCCAGTACCCTGGACTCCGAGCTACCGTGCTGTAACACGGACCGCTCGTGGGAGGATACGCACATCTCACAGCCATTGATGGAGGAGACTACCAGACTCACCAGCTCGAAGAACTCCT
Source organism: Chitinophagaceae bacterium (assembly GCA_025934485.1). GTDB lineage: Bacteria > Bacteroidota > Bacteroidia > Chitinophagales > Chitinophagaceae > Puia. The sequence continues at coordinate 12,649 of JAICXX010000063.1, read as the reverse complement.
TGCCCAGCACAGGACTAGCCATAATGCTCATCTTGATGCCGGCAGGCTGGTTCTCATAAAAGTCCTTCTTCAGAAAATGGCGGAAACGGTAGAAGACATTGTTGGTGTTCATCAGCGCCGTGCAGGCCACGATCTCGGCGATCTCGGCACGGGTAGCTCCGGCTTCCCGGGCCAGGTTGCCGAACGACTCCTGCAAAAGCACGAACCGCTCATTGACGGCAATCGCCAGCGCCAGCAACAACGCTTCTTTCCGGCTCAGATGCTGAGCATTATTGAGGACATTGCCGACATTGATCTTCAGGTCCTTGATAAACCGGGACTCGGCACCTGCCAGAGCATGCACATTGGCCGACGGCTCATAGGAGCTCAGCTGAAGCTCGCCCAGCAGGTTCTGAAACGTTTCATTTTGTATAGTAGCGATCATGACTCGGTTTTTTGGTTTTGGAAGAGACCGTCCCGCAAGGGGCGGTCTCTTAATTTCAATTAATTCAAAGCCAAGGTCTCGGTAAGCGTGGTCTCCCCTTTCTTCCAGTTACAGGGACAAAGCTCGTCGGTCTGCAAGGCATCCAGCACACGCAACACTTCCTGTACACTCCGGCCCACATTGAGATCATAGACACTCACCCAACGTACGATACCCTGCGGATCGATGATGAAAGTAGCCCGGTAGGCGATCTTCTCTTCCTTGTCCAGGATACCCAGCTCTTCAGCCAGCGACTTCGACGTATCGGCCAGCATCGGGAATTTCAGATCGCGCAGATCGCTGTGATCCCTTCTCCATGCCGCATGAACGAACTCAGAATCGGTAGAAGCACCGATGACAACCGTATCCCGATCCGTAAACTCACTGTTCTTCTTGTTGAACTCGGCGATCTCCGTAGGACACACAAACGTGAAATCTTTGGGCCACCAGAACAAAACCGTCCATTTGCCCTCTGCCGAACCATACTCCTGCGTGATCTCGGTAAACTCTTTTCCTTTCTCGATAGATACTACTGCCTTTTTCCTGAATGCGGGGAATTTCTCTCCAATGGATAATACTCTACTCGACATATCGATTATTATTTTTTAAAATGTGAAAGACGAAACACTGTTCGTAAGGCGGGCAATCGCGAAGTTGATGCCGCAAAAGTAAATAAGATCATCGATAGAAGATGATCTCAATTTTCTATAAACACATAGATTTTGTCTATGAAGGTCGGCGGCGGGCCGCAGCTCATAGCTCCAGCGAATCGGCATCCAGCAGACCGGCCTCCGTACCGCCCGTGGGTCGCTCATCGGTGAGCGTCACCCGCACCAGCACGGTGATGAGCAAACCAAAACCGGCCATCATCGCATAAGCACCACGCATACCCGCCAACTGCGCTACCGACCCTACCAGCGGCGGCACGACCAAAAAGCCCAGATAGCCTACTGTAGAAACGCTGGCGATCGCCGACCCGCTGGTCATGCCCGCCGAACGGCCCGCCATGCTGAAGACCATCGGGATGACACAGGAGACGCCAATGCCGGTGAGGATAAAACCCAGCCCCGCCGTTAACGGATACGGCAACAGCACCGCCAGTAACAACCCCGTCCCGATCAAGACCCCGCTATAGGTAAGCATCCGCTTGATGCCAAAGCGGTTCGCCATCCGGTCACCGGTGAGCCGTCCCAGGGTCATCGCCGTCATATACACCACGAAACCTATGGTAGCACCCTTGGCACCGGTATGCACCGCGTTGCGAAAGAAGATACCGCTCCAGTCGAACATCGTCCCTTCGCAGGCCATCGACAAAAAGGCGATCATCCCATACCTCGCCAGCTTCTTATCCGGCAACGCGAACCATGGCCTTCGCTCCCGCGTTTTGGGCTGCTGCGAAAGGGTGCCCGGGTAGGCGTACAGACACAAGGCCGTGAGCACAAGGGCGACGGAAACAAAATGCCAGGTCGGCGAGATCCCCAGCGATACCATTACAGAACCTACGGCCGCGCCGGCAAAACCCGCCAGGCTCCAGACGGCATGGAACCGCGCAATGATGCTCCGGTCGTATAACGACTGCACGCCGATGCTCTGGGCATTCACCGGGATATTCATCAAATTGCGGGAGGAGCCGAAACAGACGAGAAAGAGCACGAGCTGCCAGGTCTGTGATGCAAACCCGATACCGCACAACATCACATTGAAAGCGATAGCGCCGAACAGCATGATCTTCCGGCTGTCCTTTCGGCTGAGCAAGGCGCTGGTCACGGGAAGGGTGGCCATCAACCCAATGGGTAAGGCAAAAAGGACGACGCCCAATTGCGCCTCGTTCAAATGGAGCTCTTGCTGGATGGTGGGGATGCGGGAGGCCCAGGTGCTGAAGCCAAAACCGGATACAAAGAAAAAAATAGTGACCATGATCCGGATCCTGGCCGGGGATAGTCGCTGCGCAGCCGTGATTGCCATGCCGCAAAAATAACAAAAGGGCGCCGCTTTCCGACGCCCTTTACCAACTGTCCTTGCCGTCAGCCCAGAAGGTTAGTTAAAATCTGTTTTTAGCCGGATATATTTGCCGAGATCTTTCGACTCGAAACCTTGCGTCTTCATCTTACCCACATACTCCGGGGTCACACCCGTCGCCTTGAGCTGCGTCAGCATCCGCGCAGGGATATGATCGAAACCCAGCTTTTGGAAACCCGCGACAAAATCCGGTGTGACGCCCATCGCCTTGAGCGAGGCGATATCATTGGCGGTGAGATCCGAATACCCGAGACCCGCGAAGCCTTTCATGAATTCGGGGGTGACACCCATCGCCTTGAGACTGGTCATCGACCGGGTGGTGAGTTCCTTAAATCCCGCCGCCTGATAGCCCTTTACCAGTTCGGGCGTCACGGACATGCTCTTGAGACTGGTGAGATCGCGCGGACTCAGACCCGTATAGCCGATATCGCGGAAGCCTTTGATATACTCCGGCGTGACATGCATAGCCATGAGGCTGCACAGCTCCCGCGCGGAAAGGTCTTTATATCCCAGCTCCTGCAACTGCTGGATGTATTCCGGCGTCACATGCATGCTATAAAGGCTCGTGATATCACGCATGGAGAGATTATCAAGACCTATCTTTCGCAGCCCTTGCAAATAAGCGCTATCGATATGCATGGCCTTGTAGGAGACCAGCTCCCGAACGGGGATCGGCTCGTTGTTCAACCCGTGACCCATCGACTGGATATACGCCCTGTCGATATGTTGCGCCTTCAGCGACTCCAGTTCCCGAAGATCCAAATGGTCATATCCTGCCGCCTTCAGCTCGTCGACATAAGCCCGGTCAATATGCATGGCCTTCAACCGGATCAGCGTCCGCGGGTCCATCATGTCCCCATCGCTCAGACTCGCCCCGCGCCAGTACTGAATATACGCTTCGTCGACATGCATGGCCGCAAGGCTCAGCAGATCGCGCTGCGAGAGATGTTGATAACCGTTATGGACCAGCATAGTGACATAATCTTTTTTTATGTTCATGGCGAAGAACCCGAACTGCCGCCGGTCTTCGATATCTTCTACCCCCAGCTGTTTCAGGGCCGGGAAATAGGCCGCATCGGGGGTGAAGTGGAAATGACCGAAACCTTCCTCTCCGTCGAACTGCCCCTTGAACTCGACCGTCCCGGCCTCACGCACCAGCTTGAAGGAGACATTGCCCTGACCGGGAAACGGATTGATCTCGCTCTTATCGACATGGAGCGTATAATCCCAATTATGGTCCTCGTCACCGGCCTTGAGCTCGAAGCTGAGGTGGTCCCCATAGCTGGTGGCATACCAGGCGCCATCCGTGAGTACCGAGTCATCCGCAAATCCGTAGCGCGGCATCTCGGGGATCAGCATCTTGTTCTTCATTTTCGCATCGATGGTAGCGAAGATCTTCGCATTGACCATTACAGGATCGGTCATAGGCGCAAAGGCGACCATATAACTGGACTCGGCTTTCCCGAAACGGCGCAAAGTCTGATTTTGCGCATCGATGGTCATCGCGATCGCCTGTGGATTCGATGCGTTATACCCCGAAATGGTCATGGATTTGCCATAGCCGTCGCCCTGCGAGCTCCGATAGCTTTCGCTATAGCCCGCGGTACCAGTCCCCTGGTCGTCTTCCTCATCCGATGAGGAAGCTCTGGCAGGTTTCTGAAGAACAGCCGGCGCGGGTTCGGCCGATTTCACAGGTTTTTTGGTGGTATCGGTCACGGGGGCAATAAAGTTGAACAGGGGCGCATGCGCCAGCGATAATTTAGTGCTGGCCGCGCCCAGGGCGATGGCCGGTTTATTCAGGGCGCACATCAACCCGGTGAGCAGCGGGATGAGAAAAAAATATTTCCAAACCGTATGCAAAGAAGAAGATTGACTATTCATCATAACGATACGTCTTTTAAGAAGTGATTGATTGTAATTGTTCGTGAGACTGAACGGCAGGTGCGGCGCAGAAACCCGGAGCAGGCTCAGCTGATAGGCGCTGCGTTCGATGGTCGCATCCAGCAGAACATGGGCATCGGTGAGAAACTCCAGGTTGTTCTCTACCTCCCGGCGATACAGCCACGCGAAAGGATTGAACCATTGGATCACGAGGGCGATCTCCGCCAGCAGGATGTCCAGCGTATGACGGCCGCTCACGTGGATCTTTTCATGGATAAGGATCTGGTTGTACGTCTCCCAGTCATATTTTTCCGGGTTGATGAAAATGGTGTTCCCGAAAGAGCACGGCGCACGGTCGCCGCTGATCTCTACGATGCGAAAACGCCCATCTTTGATCGCGGGCCGGGAATAGCTCTGGTACAGCAATACCGCCAGCTGAAAGAGAAAATTGGCGCCAAAGAGCACGACGCCGAAGAGATACAGATAAAAAAGCCATTGCAGCGCCAAAAGCAGCATCGCACCCGAGAAAAATCGCGCAAGCGTCCCCGCGCCATTTCCCTCCGCCGGCGTCCCGGTGGTGGTTCTGCTGCTCTTGTCACCGGCATCGGCTATACCCGACACAGCCGCCGTCGTCGGTCTTTCGACAACCGTCGTACGCCTTGCTACAACTGCCGGATGCGTCGCCTGCCGGCCCGCCGTCATAGGCTTCCCCGCCGCAGCTGTCACCGGCCGGCCATCTGCCCTCTTACGCTTCGCGACAGCCGTACCGGCTAACTGCCGGTCACCAGCCGTGGACCCCTCCACCCTGGCCGCAGCCATGAGCTGTCTGCCACCAGTGGGTACCTGGTCCTGCGGCTTCTCTCCCACCGTGGACCCGGCAGGTGCTGCTGTCGTTTCCCGGGCAGGCCCGGCTCCCGCCTGTTCCGGTGTCTTCACCGCTACTTCCGCCACCTTCCACTTCTCACGCCAGCTCCATTCCCGCGGTACGGGCAGAAGCGGCAAAGCAAAAGCCACCGCCAGACAGCTCAAAAGGGTCCAGCGGTTGAGCCGGTAAAAGGTCTCCTTCTGCAACAGCAACTTGTAGAAGAGAAAACACACCGTGGTGATCACCGTCACGTGCAGGATATAAGGTATCATTTCTTTTGGGATTTGATAAGCTCCAGAATTTCGTTAAGTTCTTCCTGTGAGATCTTTTGCTCCTTGGCGAAATAGGCCAGCATCCGGGGATACGAATTGTTGAAATATTGCTTCACGATATCATCGAAAGCATGGTTCTGATATTGCTCCTTACTGATCACCGGATAATACTGAAAGGTGTTCCCAAACGTTTCATGCCCCAGAAAACCCTTCTCCTCCAGGATCCGCACCATGGTCGCCACGGAATTGTAATGCGGTTTGGGGTCAGGCAGCTCGGCAATGATCTCCTTTATAAAGGCTTTCCCGAGATGCCAGCAGGCTTGCATGATCTGCTCTTCACGTTTGGCTAGTTTCTGCATGAGTATCCAAATTTTACCTGAAGCTACTACTAATCGATTAGTTTTACAACTAATTCATTAGTTTTTTGAAAAATTTCGTCACACTGCTCTGTGATTACTATTATGCGGCGGCAAATAAATTTGCAATAAGTGATAATTGAGATAAATTTGATTCGTGCATCCATAGATGAAAACCTTACCACTGACGAATGAGAATGAACTGCTTGCCCGCCTCGCCCATGGGGATGAAAAAGCCTTTGGGGTCATCTTCCATCACTACCGCCATAAGATCTACGCCTACGCCTTCCATCTTTGCCGCAACCCGCACCAGGCGGACGAGTTGGTACAGGAGACATTTTTAAAGGTGTGGCTCAACCGGGATAAGCTTCCCCAAGTCCTTAAGTTTGACAACTGGCTGTTTACCATCGCCCGTAACCACGTCTTCGACATGCTCAAGGACATGGCCCGCGAAGAAGCCTTCCGCCGCGAGGCTGGAGAAGATCCCCAACCCGCCATCAACCCGGTTGAAGAGCAGCTGCTCAGTCGTGAGGTCGAGGTGCGGCTGCGCGAGGCGGTCGACCAGCTCCCACCCCGGCAAAAGCTGATCTTCACGCTCAGCCGGCACAAAGGGCTTAAACACGAAGAGATCGCCGAAGAGCTGCAGATCTCCCGTCATACCGTCAAAACGCATCTGGTCCAGGCGCTAAAGGCGCTCCGCAATACCTTAAAATTTTTTTTTCTTTAGACTACTCCTGTCTTCTCGTTTTGCAGTCTTCAGGGTATGGCATCACCACAACGATTGACTTACCTTTTCCGCAGGTACATGGACAAGACCTGTACCCCGGAGGAAAAAGACGAGTTCTTTTCGCTTTTGTTGCATGCCCGGCACGATGACCAGCTGCGCCGGCTGATCGCCGACACCTGGAACGAAGACCTGCCTTCCTATCCGCAGGACAAGGCTCGCGCCGACGTCCTCCTCCAACGGATCATCGACCGCGGCCAGTCCGAATCTCAGGCCAACCGCGAATCTGCATCTCCGTCCGACCCCCAGACCGCCGTTGTCCCTCTCCGCCCCCGGTCGCGTAGCCTGGTATTCGGTCGCCGGGCCGCCGCCGTTATTACCATCCTCGGGGTTTCCTCCTTTCTTTTTCATGCCCTTCATCACCATCACCGGCAACCGGCCAGCGCTTTACCGGCGATAGCGGCAGCGAAACACTCGCCACCCACCGATCGCTGTATCACCCTGCCCGATGGCAGCAAGGTCCTGTTGCATAAAGACGCCCGGCTCGATTTTCACGCCGGCCTCACCGCCTCCCGCCGCGAGGTGACCCTGCATGGCGAAGCCTTTTTCGATATCCACCGTGACAGCCGCCCCTTTGTCGTGCTCACCGGCGCCATCCGCACTACCGTCCTCGGCACAGCCTTTAATATCGACGCCGGCAACGAACGGCAGATCGTCATCACCGTTACGAAAGGGAAAGTAAAAGTGGAGAATGGCCGCGGTGAAGTCAGTATCCTCCGCCGGAACGAACAGCTGTCGGTTGATTCCGCGCATCTCCATCTTCAGAAATCCACGGTAGATGCGGTGGCAGCCCTGGCCTGGAAAAAGAGCTATTGGCTGTTCAACGATATACCCCTGCACCAAGCCCTCGATGAGCTGTCACAACGCTATCATCTTAGCGTCGTCTATACAAACCCCGCCGCGGCGAACTGCCCGGTGACCGCCTCTTTCACTGCAGGCGAATCCGTAGAGGCCATGATCGAAGTCCTGGCCAAGATCAACAACATGAGCTTTAGCAACGACCATGGTCGCATCACGATCACGGGAGAAGGCTGTAACTAACCGGCGAGCCGCGAGGCCTCGCCGCAAAAAGGGCCACGGGCCATTTGGCCGAAGGCCCATCATTGGACGTTTTGGGCCGGAGGGTAAATTCCAAACACCCGGAGGGCCCAAAACAAACTGCCCCGGCTGGAACCCGGGGCAGTAGTTGAAGATACCTTGCTGTTGGCCACAGGGGAGGTATCCGTTTTAAACAAATTGCGTCATTTAAAACACTCAAAACTATGACATTTTCAAGATTGTCAGCGTTTGTGCGTCCCTGCCTGGAACCGGGACGCCGGCAACTGCTTTTTCACATCCCAAAACGACTGCTATACTTTATGCGGATCGGTTTCATTGCTCTCGTCCTTATAATGTGTGGCGCCCAGCTCCTGCAAGCCCACGCCGCCAGCGGACAGGACATCAACAAAGTCTATATCTCGCTGGAACTAAAAGACGAAAGCCTACTGGCCGCCCTCGACAAGATCCAGCGGTTGACGCCGTTTACCTTCGCCTATAACAAACGCGAGATCAAGCGGGTGCAAAACCTCACGCTCACAGGCAGCAACCGCTCCGTCAATGCTATCCTCACCATCCTTTTGGTGAACACCGATCTCCGGTACGAGCAGGTGGGCAATACCATCGTCATCTCTCCCGCCCGTCCCGAGCCGGCGCTGCGAGCCTCAGAAGCAACAGCGGGTGTGTCCCCGCCGGAAACCCCCGAGGCCAAAAACAAGGTTATCAGCGGTAGCGTCACCAACGAAAAAGGCGATGGCCTCTCCGGCGTCTCCGTCACCATCCACGGGTCGTCTACCGGCACGACCACCGATGCAGAAGGGCGGTTCAAGCTCACCGTCCCCGACGAAGGGGCCACCCTCGATTTCTCTTCCGTGGGTTATCAGCCGCAATCCATCACCACGGGTTCTCAAACCGTCTTCACTATTGTAATGATCGAGAATGTCAAAGGGCTCAATGACGTCGTCGTCATTGGTTATGGTACCGTCCGGAAATCCGACCTCACGGGTGCAGTAGCCAGCCTCAAAGGGGACCAACTGATGGACAAACCGGTCCCCAACGTCTCGCAGGCGCTCGAAGGCAAGGTCGCCGGGGTGGATGTCAATATCAACAGCAATGCCCCCGGCCAGGCCGCCAAGGTTCGGGTGCGTGGCATCGGTTCCATCAACTCCAGCCTGGACCCGCTCTATGTCGTGGATGGCGTCAGCGGGGTCGATATCAATACGATCAACCCGCACGAGATCGCCTCGCTCGAGGTGCTCAAGGATGCCAGCTCCACCGCCATCTATGGCGCCCGGGGAGCGAACGGTGTCATCATGGTTACCACCAAACGTGGCGTCAGGGGCAACACCCGGGTAACCTATGACGGGAATGTCAATCGCGCCGAATTGTATCGGCATGTGAAGACGCTCAACTCCGACCAATTTATCCAGATTTACAACCAGGCCTTCCTCAACGCCACCAATTTCGATCCCCTGGGCGGCACCTGGGCCCCGCCGGTGGCGCTGAACCACGCGTCGTTGCCCAAATTGTTCGACGCCAATAACAAGCCGTTGTATAATACTAACTGGGAAAAGGAGACCTATAAGCCCGCCTATTCTTACGATAATTTCATCAATATCCAGGGCGGTAACGACAAAACGCTTTACAGCGCCAGCCTCGGCTATCTGGACCAGAACGGTATCATGGTCCAATCCTGGTACAAACGTTATTCGGGAAAATTCACGCTCGAAAATGACATCAACAACTGGTTGAAGTTTGGCGGCAATCTCTCCATCATCCAAAGTACCCAACGACTCGTCTCCGATGGCAACGGCAGCCTCAACGTGCCGCGGGCGGTGACCGAAGAAGTGCCCCTGCTCCCTGTAAAATATGCGGACGGGACCTGGGCCGGGAACAGCGATATCCCCGGTCTGGAAGGCGCCCCGAACCCCGTTCATACCGCCACCGACCGCTACACGCTCAACAACACGCTTCAGGCCTTGGGCGACGCCTATTTTTTGATCCATTTCACGAAAGAGCTCGATTTCAAAAGCGATTTCGGCGCCTTCCTGAATCAGCAAAAGAACAACTATTATTCCTCCACCGATCTGCCCCATATCTCCCAGGACCAGGGCGGCGACGCGAGCATCACCGCCCTGACGAACAACTACTGGCAAACGGAGAACTATCTGACCTGGAACAAACAGATCAATGATCGTCAGCACCTCACTGCCCTCCTCGGTGCCTCCTGGCTGAAATACAAGCAGGAATCCGTCACCGCGGAAACGCAGAATTTCATCACCGATTACTTTCAGTGGGACTATCTCGCGGCGGGATCGGTGCGCCAGAATGCTGCCTCCACGGACTATACCTGGAGCATGAACTCGTACTTTGCCCGTATCAACTATGACTTCGACGGCAAATACCTGCTCACTGCCACCGGCCGTTACGATGGATCGTCCAAATTCGGCGTGAACAACAAATACGCGTTCTTCCCTTCGGTAGGCGCGGCCTGGAAGATGTCCGATGAGGACTTCATGAAGAGCAGCCGCACGATCAGCTATATGAAGATCCGCGGCAGCTATGGACTTTCGGGCAACCAGGAGATCGGTCAATACCAGTCGATCGCTCAGATCCAGCCCAACCTCACCGTACTCAACGGGGCCAATCAGTCGACCTTGTTACCGCAATACATCGGCAACCCCAATCTCAAATGGGAAAAATCCCTGCAGGCGGATGCCGGTTTGGAATTCGGTCTCTGGCAGTCCCGGGTGCAGGGCAATATCGACCTATACCGGCGCACGACAAAAGACCTGCTTCTTCAGGCGCCGATTCCGTGGTCGGCCGGCATGAACACCGCCAGCGTGTATGAGAATGTAGGCAGTGTCCGCAACACCGGGCTTGAAGTGAACCTCAATACGGTGAACGTCAAGACCCGGGATTTTACCTGGAGCACCAATTTCATCTTTGCGACCAACCGGAACAAGATCATCAAGCTCAACGACGGGAATGCCGATATCTTCCCCGGACCTAACTTCCTGGGCCAGACGAATGTTCTTCGGGTGGGCGAGCCCATCGGCTCCTTCTACGGCATGCACCGTATAGGTACTTATGGTTCGAACGAAGGTGCCGATGCCGCGACGCATGGCCTGCATGTAGGCGACCGGAAATACATCTACAATAAGGATGGCACCCCGTATTACAGCATCATCGGCCGGGCCTATCCCAAATGGACGGGGACCTTCAGCAGTACGCTCGACTACCGCAGCTGGGAGTTCAGCTTCGACATCCGGTTCGTCGAGGGCGTGAACACTGCCGCGACCTTCAAGCATAGCACCGAAGACCGGCAGACGATCGCCAACAGCCTCGCCACGGTGCTGGATGGCTGGACGCCCACGCATCAGAACACGATGATCTCCGAGGTGCGGAGCTACAAATTTGCCCAGGACTCGCATTTCGACACCTGGTGGGTGGAGGATGGTTCGTTCATCCGCGGGCAGAATTTTACGTTGGCCTATACCTTGCCGGACCGGACGGTGCATAGCATGAAGCTCACGAAGGTCCGCATCGCTGCCAGCGTACAGAACCTGTTCATCCATACCAAATATACGGGCTATGACCCCGAGGTGGATACGTTCTTAGCCACCTATGGCAACAATGCCGGGTTCTCCCAGAATCTCGACTTCTTCGCCTATCCCCGCCCGAGGGTATGGAACCTGGGTCTTACGGTGGGCTTTTAATTCGGTAACATAAAAAACTACACTGATGCAACGATATAAATTAATCTCGATCTGTTTGCTGCTTCTGCTGGGCATATCCTGCAAGAAGTTCTTACGGGAGAACCCTACGAGCTTCCTGACGCCTACGAGCGATTTCGGGACCAGCAAAGTGGCCAGGGCTTTAGCCAATGCAGGCTATTCCCAGCTCCAGGGGCTGCTCACTGGCCAGCCCGCTTCCTATGGTGGCAATACCTGGAATCTGATGGAGTTCATGACCGGCAAATCGAATAGCGATTTGGGTCAAACCGGCTTCGTCAACTATCAAACCCTGACCTACAACTCCACCTCGTTCTATTTTGATACCTGGTGGCAGCATTTGTACCTCGGTATCGGCGACTGCAATCTGGCGATCCAGACGATCCCTACGATCACCGCTGCAGGTCTCACGGACAGCGCCAAGACCAATATGCTGGCCGAAGTCCGTACGCTCCGCGCCTTGTATTATTTCTATCTGGTGCGGATGTATGGGGCGGTGCCCATGGTCACGAAGGTTCCTACGGACCTCAACTTAAAGCTCAAGCGCACCGACGCCAAGGTCATCTATGATAGCATTATCATTCCGGATCTGCTGGCGTCCGAGGCCTCTACCCTACCCTGGCAGGACAACACCGGCCTCGTGTCCAAAGGGGCGGTGGAATCCATCCTCGCCGACGTCTATTTGACCTATGCCGGTCAGCCGATCAATGGCGGCTCCAGCTACTATGCCCTATCGGCGCAGCGCAGCAAGGCTGTGATCGACAATGGCGGCTATTCGCTTTTTCCGAACTATACGGACATGAACAAGCCCGCCAATAAGAACAAGGGCGAATTCATCTTCCAGGTCCAGTTCTCCGCGTCGGCCAACTTCAACAATCCGCTGACCGCCCTCACGATACCCAACTATTCGGGCATCTCGAAATACTCGGATGAATACGGCTCCGTGTTTCCTACGGATCAGTTCATCGCCTCTTACCCCGTCGGCGACAAGCGGGTAGCGGAAAAGCAATTCTATTATACGACCTATCCCAGCATTACGACCGGTGCGCCCGTCGTCTTCAAGCATCATTACATCTACAAGTGGTTCGACTCCGTGGCTGTCACCAGCACGGCCAAATCCGATCTCAACTATACGATCTACCGTTTGGCCGACGTCTATCTCCTCTATGCCGAAGCCTCGAACCGTGCGTCCGGCGGCGGCCCCAACGCCGATGCTTTGGGCTACGTCAACGCGATCCGC
>JAICXX010000264.1 GCA_025934485.1 Chitinophagaceae bacterium | reverse complement strand
TGGCTGCTGATGCCGCTCAAAGAGCTCGACCCCATCCGGCAACGACTCGACGCCGTCGAATTCTTTATCAAAGACCCAGCCCTGCGCACCTCCCTTGCCCAGCATATCCACGAATGCGGGGACATTGAACGGCTCGTAGCCAAGATCCCTAATCGGAAGATCGGGCCCCGGGAACTGCTACAGCTCGCACGCGGTCTCGAACACATCGCACAGATCAAAGCACAATCCGGCAGTTTCTATGAGCCCCTGCTCCAGTCCGCCGCAGCCCGGCTCGACCCCTGCCCCGTCGTCCTCGAACGCATAAAGGCCACCATCGCCGACAACCCGCCAGCCGTCGCCGCCAAAGGCGATACCATCCGAGCCGGTATACATCCCGAGCTCGACAGGTTACGCAAGATCGCCACCGGTGGCAAAGAATACCTCGTAGAGCTGCAACAAAAAGAAGCCGAAAGATCCGGCATCACAAGTCTCAAGATCGGTTTCAACAACGTCTTCGGTTATTATCTCGAAGTGACCAATTCGCACAAATCGCGGGTCCCCGCGGAGTGGATGCGCAAACAAACCCTGACGGGCGCCGAACGCTATATCACGCCGGAACTAAAAGAATACGAAGAACAGATCACCGGCGCCGAAGAAAAGATACTGACGCTCGAACTTGAACTCTACGAACAACTGCTCAGCACAATCCAGGAATCCATCGCCGCGATGCAGACCAATGGTCACGTCCTGGCCGGTCTCGACTGCTTGCTGTGCTTTGCCGCAAACGCGCTCCAGTACAATTACAAAAAACCACAGGTCCAAGAAGGCCGCGAGCTCGGGCTCAAAGCCAGCCGCCACCCCGTGATCGAACGCGGTCTGCCCGCCGGCGAGACCTATATCCCCAACGACATCACCCTGGACCCGGCTACGACCCAGATCATCATCCTCACCGGTCCTAACATGAGCGGTAAAAGCGCACTGCTGCGGCAAACCGCACTCATCACCCTCATGGCCCATATGGGCAGCTTCGTCCCCTGCGATGCGGCCCATATCCCGCTAACCGATAAGATCTTTACCCGCGTCGGCGCCTCCGATAACCTCAGCGCCGGCGAATCGACCTTCATGGTGGAAATGAATGAGACCGCCAGCATCATCAACAACATCACCGCCGGCAGCCTCATCCTCCTCGACGAGATCGGCCGCGGCACCAGCACCTACGACGGCATCTCGATCGCCTGGAGCATTGCCGAATACCTGCACAACTCGCCATTCGCGCCAAAGACGCTTTTTGCCACACACTATCATGAGCTCAACGAGCTGGAAGATAAATTTCCCCGCATCCGCAATTATCATATCACGAACAAGGAGGTCGGCAACAAAGTGATCTTCCTGCGTAAGCTGGCGCCCGGAGGAAGTACTCATAGCTTCGGCATCCACGTGGCGAAGATGGCCGGCATGCCCGTCACGTTAATTCAACGGGCCGAAGAGCTGCTTCGCGAGCTGGAGCGCCAACACGTCGGCACCCCCATCGCCGAATCGCTTAAACAGGCGCCGCCACCAAAGATGCAGCTCTCGATCTTCGACGCCCACACCGAAACCTTCCACCGCATTCGCAAACTGCTGGAAGATACCGACATCAATCGCCTCACCCCCGTCGAGGCCCTGCTCAAACTACAGGAGATCAAAATCGCCTTGCAATAAGGGCCGGCGCCGCTGTCGCCTCCGCCCCAGCAAGCCGCTTTTTATCCTTACCCAACCCTATTTCGTCCCCAACGCGCCACTATGCATCCTGGAAAACGCCCCGCGTCTTTTCGTTTGCTATTTTGATGATCGTTCTATGATCAGATACTCCTATCAACTAACTGATTTTCGTCATTGGCTCAGCGACTTCGGCAATCTGCTCCACCTTCCGGTGATCGGCGGAAAACTCGAATTTCCTTCCGATCTTGGCGAAGGATTCATTCATGCCGTTCAAGTCTCGGATGGCTACTCTTTCGTGGTCATGGATTTTATCCTCAATGACGACCTGGTATTCTTCCGGAAAGCTTCCTCAGCCACGGGTCTCTCTCTCTTCTTTAGCCCAACTCCGCACCTCAGCTCAACCGCGAGCGTAGAAGAACTGTCGTTCGCCGCCAATACCCGCGTGAAACGCATCGGCCTCTTCTTCCCCGTGACCTTCCTCCGCCGCCATCTCCGCAGGGATATCTTCGACAGCCTCCGCGAGTACGCCGAAAACCCGCCGGCCAATACCAGCAGAGAACCCGTCGCCTTCGAATATCGCTCCGTGCTCGAAGATATCCACGGCGCCGACACCGGTTCCCCGCTCGTGCATCTGCAGCTCCACAACCGCATTCAGCTCCTCACGGAAAAATATTTGCATTCCTTTCTTACCAAAGCCAATTTCCCCCTACCGGACGGGAAGACCTGGCTCAAAGAGAAAGAAAAAGATCTCGAAGCCCTCAAAGGCATCGTACAGATCCTCAGCGACAGCGCCCTGAGTAAATTTCCCTCCATCGACACGCTCTCCCACAACGCCAGGATGAGTTCTACGAAACTCAAGACCCGCTTTAAACAGATCTATGGAATGAAGTTGTACGAATTCTACAACCGCAACCGGCTCGAACAGGCCCGTGAGATGCTGAAGAGCGGCAATTACTCCGTCAAGCAGGTGGGAATAAACATCGGATTCTCAAATCTTAGCAATTTTGCAAAAGCCTTCCGTAAAGAATTTGGCATTCTTCCTAAGGAAATACTTAAGAATCGGTAAGTAACTTCTTTAAATACTCCTGAAAGTTCTGTTAAATAGCCTTTACAGCTATCAAAAGAATGCATACAGCCTGCACAACCCATTATTTATAGTAATTTTGTCCCTTTGACTTTTAGTCTCCTAAATCCCCCCGGCCAAGGGCCAACCATTGTAACCCACGACTGATGCCATTGAGAGATTGTGCTAATTAACATTTAACCTAAAGTGACTAAAAAAGTGTGAACATGGTAATGTATTCTTTTCAATTGGAGAACTTTGAGAAATGGATCTCGGGGCTCGCGCTTCAACTGAACACCACCCTAAACGATCGTATCCTCACCCTTCCTTCACATCTTGGTTCCGGAACCATTTGTGCACGGAACGTCAATCAGCAGCTCTCCTATGCCGTGATGAATTTCAAGCTGGATAATGATCTGGAGCTCAACCGCGAGCCGGGCCTCCCCGGTTTCGTGATCTCTTTTAATCTCGTAGAAGTCCAAAAGGAGCTCCTCGTAGGTCATCGCCAGCAGCTCGTGACCGACAAACGACCCTTCCGAAACGATATTTTTTTAAGCGACGCACAGGACTCCGCATACCTTCGCGTCTCTGCCGGCAGTAATGTTAAAAGACTCCTGATCTTTTGCTCGCACGAACTGGCCCGCCAGTTCCTGCCTGCCGAACTCTACGATAAGATCGCCGTCTTTGCGCGCGAGAACAGCATCGGCGGAAATCAGCTCTTCATCAATCTCTCTCATCGAACGATGTTGAAGGAGTTGTTCGAGCTGAAGCCGGGCGATCCCCTGCGCAACGTCCGCATGCTCTCCGGCATCATGCACCTCATAGAGAAATTCCTCTATACATTCGTCCGCCAGGAACAGGCCGCACTTCCCCGCACGGTGAAAAAGAACGACCTCGAAAGCATGCAACACGTAGAGCAGATCCTCAGCGGCAAGCTCGAAGGATTCCCTTCGCTCGAGTCATTGGCACAGGAAGTATTCATGAGCACCAGCAAACTCAAGAACCTGTTCAAGCAGGTATACGGCCATACGCTGTACGACTATTACAATAAAAGCCGCTTACAACGCGCCAAAGACCTCCTGATCACCGGGCAGTGCAGCATTAAACAGGCCGGCAGCGAAATTGGATTTTCCAATCTCAGCCATTTCGCCAAAGCCTTCCGCAAGGAATTTGGTATCCTGCCGCGTGACCTCGTCAAAGGCCGCTAAACCTTACATCAGGTCTTTCAGCCGGCCGTATAGTTGGGAAAAGATGTGGTAATTGTGCTGATATACGTTAGCCAGATCCGACACTGGCTCATAGATATTCGAGACGGCGGCGAGTCCCGCCGTCTCCTCTAAAGACAATACGCCCAGCGCTACCCATGCCAGCATGGCCGCACCGATCGCCGAGGCATCCGCCAGGGCAGTGACACATACCTTCTTTTGAAAGATATCCGCGATCAGCTGAAGCCAGTCCCGGTTCCGCGTAAATCCACCACTGGCATAGATCTGCTCCACCGGTCCCACCGTCTCTTCCAGCGAAGCCCCGATCTGCCGCAACCCATAGCTGATACCTTCCAGCGTGGCCCGCGTAAAATGTTCCCGCCGGTGCAACGCCCTCACGCCAAAGAACATCCCTCTCGCTTCGGCATCCCACACCGGAGCCCGCTCGCCCAGCAGATAAGGTAAAAAGATCAATCCGTCGGCTCCGGCGGGTACCCTCCCGGCCCCAGCAGCCAGCGTATCCAAGGTAGCAGCATCGTGACTGCCCGAAACAAAGTCTGCATACCACTGCACGGCATTGCCGCCGTTGTTGGTGGCGCCGCCCACGATATACCTCCCTTCGGTTAAGATATAGTTGAAGACACGCATGCCGGGATCGTCCGCCGGAGCCAGCGCCGCCATGCGTACCGCACCGCTGGTGCCGATCGTCAGAGCAGTAGCCCCCGGCCGTACCGCACCCGTCCCGAGGTTGGCCAAACAGCCGTCACTGGCACCGATCACGAAGGGTGTCCCCCGCAGCAACCCCATCGTCCGCCACGTAGAGAGCAGCTCCGTTTCCCGGTGCATGGTCGGCACGGGCATGGATAACCGATCCGCCCGGATACCTACATGCTCCAGCGCCTCGGCAGACCATTCAAGGGCCCGGATATCGAACAACCCCGTAGCCGAAGCCAACGAATGATCGACCTGGTATTGACCCAAAAACCGCCACCAGATATATTCCTTGATGGAGATGAATTTTGCCGCCTTGCGGAAAAGCTCCGGCTGCCGGTCTTTTAACCACAGAAGCTTACATAAGGGCGACATCGCATGGACCGGTGTGCCCGTTTGCCTGTACAATCGCCGCCCGAGTTCACTAGCCTTCAACTCCGCGGCGTACGCTTCACTTCTTCGGTCGGCCCAGGTCATGGCCCGTGTCAACGGCTTGCCATCCTCACCTACGAGGATCAGACTGTGCATCGCGCAGCTGAAGCTCACCGCCGCCGCCTCTGCCGGATCGAGCTTTTCCGTGAGCTGCAACAATACCGTAAGCGCCGCGTCAAAAAGCGCATGGGGCTCCAGCTCATGGGCGCCCATCACATCGGTGTACACCGGATAAGACGTCTCTACACTGCCCAATACCTGCCCCGTCTCCGTAAAAGCCACGGCCTTGGTATTGGTCGTCCCGATATCGATACCGATCACGTAACGCATGGAGGATAGTTACTGGGGATCAGATCAGCTCCTTCAGCTTGCCAACAACCACGTCGATCTCCTCGCGTTTGTTATGTTTGCTAAAAGAAAACCTCACCGTCACCTGGTTGGGATTATTATTGATGGCGCGAATGACATGCGACCCCTGCTCGGCCCCGCTGGTGCAGGCGCTCCCGCCGGAGGCGCATATATGATTGATGTCGAGGTTGAACAACAGCATCTCCGATTTCTCCGTCTTGGGGAAAGAAACGCTCAACACCGTATACAGGCTCCGCCCCAGCGGATCGCCGTTGAAAGAAATGCCTTTGAGCTGCTTCTTCAGCTGCTCCATCATATAGACCTTGATCCCCTTGATATAAGCACTGTCGGCATCATGCGCAGCAGTCGCCAGCTCCAGCGCCCGTGCAAACCCTACCACGCCATAGACATTCTCCGTACCGGCCCGCATATTCCGCTCCTGTGATCCGCCCTGGATAAAAGGATTGATCCGCACATTCTCGTTGATGTACAACAACCCGACACCTTTTGGCCCATGGAACTTATGCCCCGCACCCGTGATGAAATGCACCGGCGTATTCCGCAGATCAAAAGGGAAATGCCCCACCGTCTGCACCGTGTCCGAATGGAAGATCGCACCATACATTTTGCATAGATCCCCTACTGCATGGATGTCCAGCATATTCCCGATCTCGTTGTTGGCATGCATCAGCGTCACAAACGTCTTATCCACGCTGTTCGCCAGCTTGTGCTCCAGATCCTCCAGATCGATATGCCCGTTCGGGAGAACACTCACATACTCCAGCGAAGCCTCGCCACGTTTATGAAGATGCTCCACCGTATGCAGCGTGGCATGATGCTCCAGCGGGGAAGTAATGATATGCGTACAACCCAGATCCCGCACCGCCGCGGTGATCGCCGTATTCGAACTCTCCGTCCCGCCGGAAGTAAAGAAGATCTCCGCCGGATGCGCATTTAAGATCTTCGCCACGGATTTCCTGCTGTTCTCGATCGCCAGCCGCGACTCCCGGCCATAAGAATAAATGGAAGATGGATTACCAAACCTTTCGGTGAGATAGGGCATCATCGCCTCCAAGACCTGCGGGTCCAGCGAGGTAGTTGCGGCATTATCGAAATAGATTCTTTCCATATCTTTTCTCCTGGCTGTTCGCGACGCATAGATCACGGTGCGATAGCCTCTTTTATATCCTGCATCAGCCGCAGCGCGATATTATTCGCCGTCGTTTCGAAATTGCTTTCCGCATAGATGCGAATGATCGGCTCGGTGTTGGAACTCCGGAGATGCACCCAATCGTTGTCGAACTCGATCTTCAACCCATCATCGGTATTCACGGGGTGGTTCTTGTATTTCCTCTTGATCTTCTCCAGCACGGCCGGCACATCGATGCCCTGCCCCAGCTCGATCTTATTCTTGGAGATAAAATAATCGGGATATCTGGTCCGGAAAGACTTGAGGCCATTCTTGTGATGCGACAACGCGCTGAGGAAAAGCCCGATGCCGATAAGGGCATCTCTCCCATAATGCAGGTCGGGTACGATAATGCCTCCATTGCCCTCCCCGCCGATGACCGCATTCACCGCCTTCATCTGATTCACCACGTTGACCTCGCCC
>JAICXX010000116.1 GCA_025934485.1 Chitinophagaceae bacterium | reverse complement strand
GGTCCTGGATCATCGAGGTCACGAACATGTAGCCGTTCCATTGCTGCCAGAGTGTGCTGCTGTCTGTTTTCACCCAGAGCAGGTTACCGGTGGCGTCGAGGTGCCAGACGACCATATCCTGTGCACCGTTGTAAGGTTCGGGGACCTGGAGATCGCCGGTCATCAGCAGCGTGCCGTCGGCGAGTTCGAAGCATTGGTTGGCGTCGGCGTAGTTGAGTGGATATACGCCGAGGCCGTCGAACGCTTTTGACCAGACGATGCTGCCTTGAGGCGTTTGCTTGATCAGGTAGGGGAACACATAGAAGGGGGACGTTGGGGACTCGCGGAAGCCGGGGACGAGGATATTGTTGTCGTGGGTGAGGTTGATGGGGCCGGGAGCGAGCCAGGTTGTCGCGTCTGTGGTGAGGATGTGGCCGGTGGTGTCGGTGCAGGTTGCGCCGCCGAGGTTGGTCGCTTTTGTGGCGGTTTTTGCGATGGCTTTTGCGATGACTCTTGCAGCGGCTTTTGCGGTTGTTGCTGCGCTTGCTGCTGCCGTTCCTGTTCCGCTTGCTGTTGCGTCGATGACCGGCCGGCTATGCCAGGTGTGGCCGTTTTGTTCGAGGAATTTTTTTGCCAGTAATGGGTTTTTGCTGAAGGCCGCGGGGACCTGGGGGCGTGGCTGAGTTATATGCAGAGCTCGTGTCGTAAGCGGAGTCTGTGTCACATGCGGAGTCTGTGCAATAGGCGCAACCTGCGCGGATGAGCGCACGGTGAGGATGGACAAGGCAATCACCAGGACAAGATAGCGGAGGGTGGTTTTCATCAGCGCTTTACCGTTTCAGGACATGGACTGAAAGATAATAGAAATAGGGCAGATTACATAAGCGAACCTTTTCCATTTTACCCGTCGATGAATCGGTCTGAGGGGGAGAGGTAGCTATAGATCAACCGGAGGGTATATCCGCCGTGCATGGCGGAGTCTCGGCCATACAGCCAATCCACGATGTCCTTTTCCGGGATGTGGTACAGGTCGCCGAGATGGACCGGTGTGTCATCCGGGGGAATTTACCGGATGACCATCAGGGTGCCCTTGAACAGGAAAGGCCGGTTGAAATAATCCGTGCCGGCGACCACATAGACGAAGGTGCCGGAGAGGGGATGGCCGGCGACAGCGCCGTCCCAGGCCAGGTTGGGGTCGTTGCTTTGGAAGACCAATGCGCCCCAGCGGTCGTAGATACTCACCACCAGCTTCTTCACGGGCGCCTGGAGCAGGATATGCCAGCGACTGTTGACGCCGCTGTTAGGCGTGAAGGCGTTGGGGATATAGATCTTGAGCGAATCGAAGACCTTGATATCGACGGGTGCAACGGGGCTGGTACAGTCGCCGTTCGAATAGACTATGTATAAAGTTTCATCCTGAGGGACATTGGGGCTGTGCAAGACACCCGTCGACGAGGTGTCGAGGACGCTGGCGGTGACACTGGGCCCGGCCAGCAATTCATAGACGCCTTTTTGCGGCTTGGTGACCACGATCGTTGCCGAGGTATTCCGCGGGATATATTGCGCCGGGGCTTGCGGGGCGGAAGGAAACCCTAATTGCTGAACCACGAAACCCGGGGTTTGGGCCTGGCATCCCTGGGCATTGCTCATGCTCAGCACGTAAACGCCGCTGTCGATGCTAGTGAGGTCTTCGAGCTTGCCAACGCCGGGGCCGCTGCCCGTGCCGCCGGAACCGCCGCCACCGGACCCGCCACCCGAGCCGCCGCCACCCGAGCCGCCGGAACCGCCGGAGCCGAGCCTGATCCACGCATAGGTCTCGGCGTCATTCGATAGGATACCAGTAATGGAACCATTTGGCTGATCACAGGTCGCGGGCGTGATCACCATCTTGCTGGTATCGTACGTGATGCCGCCATTGTCGGGGATCGTATAATACGACGTGAAGATCGTGTCGCAGCTGCCGCCGTCCTTGAACACGAAACGATATTTGCCGGCGGTGACATGGATGAGGTCGAGCGTCGTCGAGATCGTAGCGCCCTGACTATTTCGCCAGGCATAATACACAGGCGCAACGGCATTCTGAAACGTCATCCCCGTGACCGAGCCATTCGCATTGCCGCAGGTGGTGGCGATGACATTCGTATTCGCCGTCAGCAGCGAAGGACCCATTGCATTGGCGAGGGTATAGGGGCCGTATTGCGTGGCACAGGTGGGGTCCTGCCTGAGCACCAACTGCAAGGTATAGGTGCCGGGGGCGAGCGTGTCGAGCGGGTTGGTCTTGCTGAAGTCGGGGCACACGGTGGCGCCGCCGCCCGACCAGCTATAGTCCGTCGCGGTGTCGAAGACGCCGGAGTATTGGAAGCCGCCATTGTTCTGGCCGCAAGACGGCTGCGTCACCGCGAGCTGGCCCGGGTCGAAGGCCGGCAGGTTCACATTGACGATCGTATAGGCCGTGCTCGACGCGCCGCAGGTGGCCCCGCCAATGGATGCGTTGAACGTATAGGTTCCGGGACCGACATCCGTGAGATCGGTATTGGTGCCGACGATGTTGCCGCTCGCATCCTGCCAATACCACTGAGTGCCGCTGGTGACCGAAATATTTTTTATGGAGCCGTTTTTGCGGCCACAGGTGGCATTTGAGACCACGATCTTCTTTGCATTGAGGGTTGCGGTGGAGAAGGGGGACGTAGCGCCATAGGTATCGGTGGCGGTGGCGACGATGGCGCCGGTGGCCGTAAGGGTATAGCTCCAGTTGCCGCTGTTATCCGCGACAGTCGAGCCGATATACGATTTGCCTTCGCAGCCGGGACATTCGTCGTCATAGAAGAGCTCGACGGTGGCGCCGGGCGGGGCCGTGCCGCTTACCGAGCCAGCCGCGAGCTGGTTGATATTGATAAAGGGCATGGGTTGGGGCAGGACCCAGTCGATAAAGATGCCCGTGGCGTTACAGAAAAAGCTGTTGCGGGAGATCGTGACATCGCCGGAATAGTATTCAACGACGCCATAAGTCCCATAGGCAATATAATTTTCGTCGGCGGGGTCGGGCCCACCCACGAGCGCATGCGAACACGAGGTGAAACTAAGCAGACCGGCAGTGCCATTGGTCGCCCCGCTGATGAGATTGGTACTATTATCCACGCCGACGCCGAGATGGTTTCCCTGCACGACAACGGCGCCGCCGATCTGAAAGAGACCGAAACCACCCACCGAAACATTGTCGATGATATTGACCTGGGCGGGCGCATTGGGGGCAGGAGCATTGATCCCATTAGCCCACCCATCGATGGAAAAGTAAAAATGTGTGGGGGAAAGCCGGAAGCTGCCGGTGATGTCGGTCCCCTGTTTATTGCCTTCGATGTTGATGGAACCGAAGTTGTTGTTGAAGCTGTTGCTATAGTCCATGGGCGTGCTCTCCTCTACCATGAGATTGCCTTCGCCGGTGTTGAGTCCGCCGATCTGCAGGTTGGCAACATTACGCAACCAAAAGTCGACGGTATTCAACGTGGTGGGCCCCGCGGTGGTGCCGGTGGGATCGGTGCCCATAATATTCCCCTGGATGGTGACCCCATAGGTGCCGAAGGGCCCGTCGTTGAGATCGCTGTAGAAGACATTGGCAAAACCCTGGATGAGATTGCCTTTGCCAGGCGCGCCAAACTGGAGATTACCGCCATAGTTGAAATGAAAACAGTTGTTGGTTCCAACGCTCTTTAGCCAGAGGCCATAGATCCGGATATTGCTGATGCTGTTCATCCGGAAGAAGTCAAAGCCAGTGGGGGCACTGCTTGTTATGATCACTTTGGCATTGCTGGCACCAAAGGGGTTGCCGGACTGGGTCGTGCCGTCGATGGTAAGATTGCTGCTAAGCAAGGGCAGGATGGACGCGAGGGTGATGGTGCGGCCGGCTTGCGATTGATCCGCTATGTTGAAAACAATGACGTTGGTAGAACCGAGGCCATTCGCGGCCGCCTTTTGGATGGCGTCACGGAGCGTACCCGGGCCACTGTCGCCGTTGTTGGTTACGGTAAAAGTAGTGGCGAGCACAGGGAGGACGCCCATGGTTAGCAAAATGGCAAAAAGCAGTCGTCGCATGGAGTCCTACAAGTTACGAAAAATCGGCGGGGATTGGCGCGTCCGCGGGAGGGCGGGTCTCACCGGATGATCATCAGGGTCCCCTTCAGCAAAAAGGGTTTGTTGAAATAGTCCACGCCGCCGATCATGTAGACGAAGGTCCCCGAGAGCGGATGGCCGCCCGCAGTGCCGTCCCAAGCCATGCCAGGATCGTTGCTGCTGAAGACCATGGCGCCCCAGCGGTCGTATACGCTGATCCGGATCTTGTGTGTGAGGCCCTGGATGGTGATGTGCCAGGTGTCGTTATTGCCATCCCCATTGGGTGTGAAGGCATTGGGAACGAAGACGCGTACCGAGTCGAAGACTTTGATGTTCACCGGCACTATGGGGCTGCTGCAATCGCCCCGCATGAATCCTACGTAGAGTGTCTCGTCCTGTGGAATATCGGGCGTTTGCAGGTTGTCCGTGGCCGAAGAATCCAGGATCGTCGCACCGTAAGAGGGACCGTCGAGTAAGAGGTATTCACCCGTTTGCGGATTGGTAATGGTCAGGGTAGCGGGAGTGTTTCGCGCTGTAATGGCGCCTGTGATCTGTGGTAGGGGCGGCGACAGATCGACGTTCGGGACCTTGAGCGAATTACTCTTGACATTGCAGTTATATTTGTCGGTGACGCTCGCGACATAGGAGCCGGCGTGTAATTTGTCGACGAAACCGGCGCCATTGCCGACGAGATCATTTGGATTTGTGGGGCTATACCAGTCCCACGAGTAGGTGAGGGTTGTATCGACCATGACCAGGTCTTTGATGGCGCCCACGCCGGAGTTACAGGTGTCGCTATAAATTTGTTGGCGGGAGTAGTCGAAGGCCGGCATCGGAAGCTGCCGGATGGTGAAGGGGGGTATTATGCTTAGCTGACAGCCATAGACATCGCTCAGCGAAAGCTCATAAGGGCCGGGACCGAGACCGCTGATGTCCAGGGTCGTGCCGGCGACATCGCCGTTGCCGTTCATCCAGGTAAAGGTGGTGGCACCCGTGACGGTGATGCCCGTGAGGGCGCCATTGGAGAGGTCACAGGTGGCCGGAGTGTAGACAAGCTTCGTCGTATCATAGGTGATCACACCGTTGTCGTAGATGGTATACCAGGGGGAGAAGATGGTGTCGCAGGTGCCGCCGTCTTTGAGCGCGAGACGATAGGTGCCGCCGTAGGCGTGGGTCAGATCGGCGCCATAGCCATGGCCGACGTCGCTGGCATCCTGCCATAGGAGGGTGAGGGGGGCGGTGGCGTTTTGATAGGTGATGCCTGTAATAGACCCGTTTGGCGATCCGCAGGTGGCGTCGGTGATGGTCGCATCCGTGGTCGTCATCGAAGGACCCGACTGGTTCCTTAGGGTAAAAGGGCCATATTTGGTAAAGCAGGTGGGGTCCTGTTTGAGCGCTAACTGTAGGGTATAGGTGCCCGCCGCAAGCTTAGTAAGCGGATCGAGGGCGCTGTAGTCGGGGCATACCGTAGTCCCGGCGCCATCGAGCCAGCTATAGGTCGTGGAGGGATCGAATGTGCCGGCATAGGCGAGGGCGCCGTTGTTCTGGCCGCAGGTGGGCTGCGTGGCCGTGATGGCGGTGGGATCGAGACCCGGGAGATCGACGCTCGTGATGGTATAGGGCGTGCTGCTGGTGTTGCAGGATGCGCCGCCGATAGAGGTAACGAAGGTATATGTTCCCGGGCCCACGTTCGTAAGATCGGTGTTGGTGCCGACGATATTGCCGTTGGCGTCCAGCCATTGCCACTCGGTACCGCTGGTGACCTGGATGTTTTTTATAGACCCGTCCGTTCGTTCGCAGGTGGCGTTTGTCACGACGACATTGGTGGTGTTGATGGTGGCGGTGGAGAAGGCGGAAGTGGCGCCGTTGACGTCGGTAGCCGTGGCGACGATGGCGCCGGTGGCCGTGAGGTTATAACTCCAGTTGCCGCTGGCATCGGCCGTGGTGGTGCCGATATAGGTCTTGCCTTCGCAGCCGGGACATTCGTCGTCGTAGAAAAGCTCGACGATGGAATTGGGCGAGGCGGTGCCGCCAACCGTACCGGTGTTCAGCAGGGTGATGTTCACGTAGGGCTTGGACGTGCTCGGCAAGATGCCGAGGCCATTGCAGAAGATGCTGTTCTGGGAGACGGTGATGTTGCCGGAATAGGCCTCGAAGACGCCCCACTGGATAAAGTTGGCGATATAGTTCTTTTCGCCGGGGGCGGGGCCGCCGATGAGGCCGTGGCCACAGAGGGTCAACCAGACGGCGGCCTGTTCGCCATTGTAGCCGTCGTTGATGATATTGCTGGTATTGTCCGGGCCCACGCCGATGTGATTGCCCTGGATGTAGAAATAGCTGGCGATCTCGAACAGATCATAGCCACAGGCGCTGATGTTATTGGTGATGTTGACGGCAAGGGTGGTAGTGCCGGAGATGTTAGAGCCGTCGCCGTTGTTATAGCCGTTGATCTGGACGGCTTCATAGTTGGGGGAAAGGCGGGTATTGCCGGTGATGTCCGTGCCGACCTTGTTGCCCTGGAAGTTGAGATAGCCGAAGTCGATGTTGCGCGTATCGGTGTAATCCATCGGGATGGATATCACATTCATCAGATTGCCCTCCCCGGGGTTGAGGCCGCCGATCTGCAGATTGGAGACGTTCCGAAAATATAGGCCATTTTGATTGAACTCCTGGTAACCGGCGGATGTTCCCGTTTCGTCGGTGCCCATGATATTGCCCTGGATGGTGACATTGCTGCTGCCGGGTTCGGTGGAAGAGATAAAATCGCAATAGATGGCATAGCCGAAGCCCTGGACAATATTGCCTTTGAAGGCCGCGCCAAAGGTGAGGTTGCTGCACTCGCGGAAATAGAAGCCATATCCGCCGGAGATGCTCTGGAGAAAGAGGCCATAAATTTGAACATTGCTGACGCCGATCATCACGAAGTAGTTGAGATAGGGCCCGGAGCGGGGGTTGGTGATGATGATGCGGGCATAGCTGATGCCAAAACGTGCGCCGGGTTGCGTGGTCCCGTCGATGGTGAGGTTGGAGGGTAATTGCGGCAAGGCGGAGGCGAGGGTGATGGTACGGCCCGCGCGGGACTGGTCGGCGATATTGAAGGTGATGGTATTATTGCCGCCGTTTGCGATGGCCTGGGTGATGGCATCGCGCAACGAACCCGGCCCGCTATCGGCGTTGCTGGTCACGACGATCGTCGCGGCCAGGCCATGGAGGGTGGCAAGGGCTAAAAGGGTGGCTAATAATAGGCGCATAGGATGGTACAAAATAGGAAAAAAGGCCGGGGAAAATGTGATAAATTTACCAATATTCCATGTCACGTTTTAAACCAAATTATCAGATCACCATTATCTCCGGCTGCGGATTGGCGGGGATTATTGTCGCGTTGATCTTGCTGGCTTTGCCCAAAAAGCCCACAACCGGCAGTGTGTTTCATGAGGTGGGCTATGTCCCCAGGGAGATCGTGAACCATGCCATCCGGCATCTTACGGATTCGTTGGGTAAGGATAGCGTCGATTCGGCCGCTGTTGCGGTGCTTAACGGCTACCGGATCTATTCCGACGATTCGACCCTGACGGATACCAATGCGCTGAGGCTGGTTAGTACGTTCGTTCATTTCGGGATACAACCCAGCCAGGTGGCGAAATGGGATAGCGCATACCGGGCACAGGGCGACGGTTGGAGGGACAGCCTGCCCTACTTTGCCCGCTTCCTTGTGGGCAACCGGCATTTTTTCTACAAGGGCGAGGCGCAGTTTAAGATCATCACCTACAAAAGCAATATCGAGTTTATGGCCAAATACCCGCAAGCCGCGGCCTGGGTATTCATGGTGGTGATCCTTTGCGGATTTTGTTTTATTGCGATACCGGCTTGCATCTATATCATGGAACAGGTGCAGACCATCTTCCGGCAGGAAGAACGGCCCGCCCAAAAGGGTTATTGGATAGCTACGCCTATTGTGGCGGGGTCGCTCCTGCTTTTTCTGATCGTACTGTTCTTTACATTCGCCGACGAGCCGCCGGTAAAAGATCTTTATTTTATGCGGACGCTGAGCAACTTTTTGTTGTTTGCGGATGTGCTCGGGTGTGTTTCGGGCGCCTTTTGTCTGGCGGGATTTATCCATAGCGCCTCGATGCTGGGTTATTTTGCCGATAAGGTAAACACCCAAACGACAAAGGTGCGGATACAACGTGAAGTCATGAAGAAAGCGCTGGTGGCGCCTGGCGCCGCGACGACGCCGGTGGAGGTGAAGGCCATCGAAGGTTCGGATGAAGAGGAGGAGAAGCATAAGCTTTATGCCGGCCAGTTCCGGAAGCTGCTGGGTTTTTTTCACCGCTATTTTATCCTTTCGGCTGTCCTGCTGTCGCTGGTAGTGTTGTGCACGGGGGAGCTGTACAATACCACCAATTCGCTGAGTTTCGTCAGTCTGCTCCGGATCAATTGGGGATATAGCCCTACGAGCGGGGATACCGTGTATCTTTTTGGCGGGCTGTTTACTGCTATCCTGCTGCTGGTGTATCTGCCCACCAAGATGCAGTTCGGGGATGTGCAGCTGCGGTTACCCGATGACGGCCGGGTTCCCGACGATGAAGACGACAAATGGTATGGTTTTCTCGAACAGCCGTTTGGTTGGCTTAGAGGCGGATTGATCGCCGCGAGCCCCTTTCTAATCGGGTTGATCCAGAATTTATTGGGATTGTTAACCAAACATTGACTTATATCTTATGGCAAAAGCAAATGCAATCAAACGGAGCCTGAGCAATGCACTCGGCGTTCCCGGCGCCAGCCTGCAGACGTTCAATCTGCTGGAGTTGGCGCAGTTTACCAAGGAGAAGGCTTATTCGGGCACGGCGAGCCTGGATTTCCATCTCTTTTATGTGGGGCGGGATGATGTGCATGATATCCTGAAATATGTGCTTTCGCGGGTGACGGTGTCGCTGTACATGAACATGTACGGATACGACGATGCGGAACTCAACGACATCGTGTTTGCCAAGGCGATGGACCCCAGTATCACGGTGCTGATCACCCTGGACAAGAGCCAGACGGGAAGCAAAACTGAAAAAACGCTGCTCGATTCGGATATCGCGAAGAATCCTACGGCGTATAACACGCATTTTGTCGTCGGCGATTCGGCTACGAAACAGATCAGCCATACCAAGGGGTTTGTCGCGGATGGCAAGGTGGCGGGTGAGGGCTCCACGAACTGGTCGACCTCCGGGGAGGGTATCTTCATTATTTCCGGACAGCCGGGCGGTGCGGGGTACAAAGCCCAAAACAATACGCAAAGCATCATCACCGATCCGGATACGATCAGCAGGTTTACGGCGGAGCTGATTGCCGAGCATATGGCGGCAAGCGAGCAGCCGGGGGCGACGAAGAGTAAACAGGTGGTGGCGATCCCCGCCTCCCGTAAATCCGGTACCGCTGCGCGTTAGAGCAGCAGATCGGTCATTCGTTTATTTTCGTTGTCGTTATGGAACATTTTATGAAAAGGGTTGACGTTGTTGGTTTTGAATTTGAATGAATGTTTTGCCGAGAGGTGCATGAGGCTTTTGGGCAGGTTATTGCGTTCGGAATCGTCGTAGAAAACGAGAATCTTCTTTTTCGTGCCGATGGCAAATCCCACTTCGATCAATGACGAGCTGATCGCGGTTTGCCGGCGGTTCATCCTTTTGGGATAAACGAGGATGAGCACTTTAGCCAATTCCAGGATCTGTAATAATATTTCGGCGGCTTCGCTATTTGAATTGTCTGTATAGGTTTGATAATCGATGGTCCTGGCGCCTTCCAGACAGGAACAGTAAATATTGTCGGGGTTGATCTGAAATGTCGCCGCCAATTCCGATCGAAGCTGGAGGGCCAGTTTTGCATTCCGGCGGTATTCGGTTTCGTTTTTTGGGCTGCTGAGCGGGATCGAGATGAAAAAGTCAAATTGTCTTTTTAGCGTGGCTTTTATGCCGAGTTTTTGGCCGAGCGGGAGCGCTTTGCGGAGAAAATCGACCCCTAAGTGATTCGTATAACGATCGGTATCCTTGTGAAAGAACTGAAATAGGGATTTGTGGGCATTGTATAGTTCTGTGAGCCGGGCCAGGCTATGGTGATCCTGCTCATCGATGGCGAAATTTTCGATGGTGACCGTTCCTGGGTTGTGTACTTTTTCGAAAATGACCGTGGCGGCTACCGGTTCCCTTGTCAACAGGCTCTCGCCGGCAAAGGCACCTTTAAGGAAATCTGTAGGTTGGTTAGGGCCTTTGATCCTGAATTCGAGGACGTGATTTAGTGCATTGTGTCTTTTCCTGAAGTCGTATTTAAAACTGATCATCAAGCTGCCCTGGAGATCCTGCCTGGTCTCAATGAGCTTTATGAATCCGGTGTTATCGACGCTGTAAGGTTGCTGCTGCGCCCCGGCGTTTGTGGTGTTCAGCTCGACGCGCCCGGATTTATGGATGATCAACTCCGAGAGTACGAGCAGATGGCCATCCCGGCTGGGCAGGATGCTCAGGCCTTGATACTGGCCGGTGACCAAGGGCAGCGCGCTTGCCTGGGTGCGGTAAAAAGGGACCTGTCCCAAATGGGTAAACGGCTGGTATCGATTAATCGAGGGGTCCGTTTGAAGGTCGATCACGGATTCGAGACTTACCGTCTGATGGCGCAGGAAATAAGTTATTCGCGGAAGGATCTCGCGGGAGTTGACCATTTTTTCGATGTTGAAGCCAGATGGCTTTCCGGGGGCGAATTGGTCATCATAGTGGTTCTTTTCGATCAGGATGACTGCGGAGGATACGGGATAGTTCTTGTCCCGGTTCCAGGTGGTCAAAATGCCTACCATTAGTTTCTCGTGGTAATCTTTGGAGCGTTTCAGGACGTAGAAACTCTCTACGGGGCCGTCTTGTTTTCCATATTCATTATCCTCGGTGTCCCGGACATGCCGTAAGACCATGATGGCGGCCTTTTGATAGTGGGTTATTTCGCCTGCGGTGGTGAGAAATTCATAGGGTTTCTTTCCGTCTTTGCTTTTATAATAATAGTCGATGGAGGCGGTGCGGCCATTGATCAATACTTTACCAATGCCGATGCCCATTTTCTTTTCGGCGGATCTATTGTAGAAGAGATAATAAGTGGTATTGTGAC
This sequence comes from Chitinophagaceae bacterium, assembly GCA_025934485.1. Lineage (GTDB taxonomy): Bacteria > Bacteroidota > Bacteroidia > Chitinophagales > Chitinophagaceae > Puia. The sequence continues at coordinate 7,668 of JAICXX010000116.1, read as the reverse complement.
CGTCTTTTCCGGCATCGGTTTTTGTTACGGTAATCTCCTTTGTAGCCGGTTGCACGCTTAGGGTATAACCAAATGCTTTGCAGAATAGGGTGGAGACAGAAAGGAATTTCCGGAAATAGCTTTGTTCGTCCGCAACCGGGGAGCTTTCGAGCTCGGCCAATACCCGCTTGTTAGTGATGCGGAAGTAATTGATATATTTAATCTCTTCTTCGTCGAAGATGGCGGCTTTGCCCGAATGGTAGCGGCTGGGTGACAGGATGTAGAGATCTTTTACCTGTCTCCAGAGCGCGGTGTAGGCTTGGGTCCAGCGGGCGGTTTTTTTTGCCGCGGCCAGTGATTGGAATGCCGGCAGGTTTTTTTGCCACAGTTCGAGATAAACGCTACCTGTTTTGGCGGCGCCTTCGTATTCTTTTAACGCCGCCTCGAAATTTTCCAGAACCCTTCCATATTCGCCCGGTTCCACGGCTTTGAAAAAATTGTGTTCCATTTTGGATCGACGGGCAGGATTAGCATTGGACCGCCCAAATTCAGATACGGTCCGCCCGGAGATTTAACCATCCGCCCAAACCGGAAGGCTAAAAAAAGTTATTGTACCATCTTTGGATTCGTGATCACGAGGGTATTTCGAATCTACTAATTTCTAACATTATTTTTATGGGAAACGTGAGTAAAATGATTAAAAGGCTGGGAGTCTGCCTATATTGTCTCCTGCCTTTATCTTGTCTGAATGCGCAGAGGACGATCCGGATAAATCCGCACAAGGTCTGCACCTTCGCCGGCCGCAGTCAGGGGATAACGAATTTAACCGTTTGGGAGCCCGATGAGGAAGCCAAAGAGATCGTCAACCAGATCTGCACGCTGGTAGGCATCCATCCTAACTTTGACCTGAAGAGATCGGACGAGGTCGGCAACGCCACGGCGGTGGTGAAAGACGGGGACAGGATGATCGTATACAATGAGGATTTTATACGGCACATTATCGACAGTTCCGGGACCTATTGGGCGTCGGTGAGTATTCTGGCGCACGAAATAGGTCATCATCTTAATGGTCATTCGCTGGCTCCCTCGCCGACTTCTTTGCGGGAGGAGCTCGAGGCCGATGAATTTTCGGGATGGATCCTTGCCAAGATGCACGCTACGCTGGAGCAGGCGCAAATGGCGGTCCGGAGCATAAATTACGATGATGAATTCAAGGATTTGCATCCGGGCAGGGTTGACAGGTTAGCGCATGTGGAGATAGGTTGGAGGAAGGGAATGGAGGGGGACAGCAAGTCATCCGCCAATTTCCTGTTCGATATGCTTTCCCGCTATACGATGTTAACAGATGAGAACTTTGGTGAGATCGCCAAGGGTATCCTACAAAGCGCTAAAAATGATTTTAAGGAGATCATGGGGCGAAAGATCGAAAGCGGAACCTGGTCTAATGCTTACAGTACGTGTTTTACGATGAAAAATTGTCCGGTGATCGTACGTAAATCGATGATGTCGACGGTGTGTATACTTACCCTTTACAGCGGACTGGACAAAGACGCGGCTTACGAGCGTGTAATGCACGTGCGGGAAATGATCAGCAAAGACGCAGACCGGCAGACCGTTGTCAATTGTACGAATATCTATGGCGGGACGAGTGTAACTTATTTCACGCTACCGCTGATGAGCCTTTACTCGAAGCCGAAGGAATTAGGCAGCAGTGATTGGATCATCCAATTGCAGATCTCCGCTAATTAACATGGCTATGCTATATTTTACCGTTTATAAATTAAGTTGTGTTCTCGCGGGGCTTGTTTTGATCCTGCTGGGCATCCGGCTTGCTGGAAAAGGGCTTGCCGGCCGTACGGGTGAATTAAAGTTGTCATGGAAAGACTTTTCTGTGGTGCTTACCAGGGCAACGCCGGGCCTGGTTCTTTTCGCTTTCGGGACTCTGATCATCGCCGTAACGCTTTTTAAGGGATTTGAAGTTCATGAGGAGATGGGCAGCCCTGGAAGAACGCCTGTAGAGGCGGACCGGCCCAATATGGATTCGATCAAAATCTCCAAAGATTCATTTCCTATACAATGAGACTTATTTTTAAAATAATGCTTCTACTGCTTTTTGAGGCGGTAGGGGCCCGGGGGCAGGGACCGGACTACACAGGTATCCAGATGGCGCGGGAATATCAGGCGAATCATAATTATCTGCTGGCGTACAAGTACCTGGTGATCTACCGGTGGGTAAACGACCGGCTGTTCGAGAAGCCTGTAAACCGGGATAGCCGGGAGAAGCTCGAGGCGACTATCGGGGTCTTTGAGGATTGTTTAAATCAGCGGATCGTTTTATCGCCGAAGGAGATCATCAAGATGAAGGGTTTTTCCAACCAGCAGCTGGATTCCGTGTGCCGGGACGTCATGAAATCGATCCGGATTGAGAATGCGCCGTTGCGATGAGGGGTTATGCCGGTACCAGGATCTGCACCTCCATGGGTGCCAGGACAAGATAGAGAGCGACGGCTTCGCCGGTGCCGGTGAACCGGGTGCCGGAAAAGAAGTTGACGGAAGGAAAGTATTGCATCTGGCCGCTGCCGGTGGTGCCGAGATTGCTGTAGGCGACGTCGAAGACGGGCAGGGCGCGGTTCGTGTCGGGGTCGGCGAGGACGAATCCTTGAAATGTTGTTGTGGTGCTTGAATTGGCGACGATGAGCACTTCACGGGCAGCGAGGATGCGGGAAAAGGCGAGGACGCCGCCGGTGCCGCTGGACATACCGAAGTCGAGACCGTTGCCCGAGAGCTCGCGGAAATAGATGCGGCCATATTGGAGCGCGGTGTCGCCGTTGCGTAGGTTGCCGATCGTTTGCAGGTGGGTGTAGAAGGTATTTGTGGAGTCGAAGGCTATGGGGGGATTGTCCCAGATGGCTTCGCGGACGGATTCGGGGGCGGCGAGGTCGGGGTTGCCGTTCGTATCGACGGTGCCCTGCAGCCCTTGTTCCGTGCCATAGTAAATACAGGGAATGCCCTGGAGGCTGAATAAGACAGCAAGGCCGAGGAGGATCTGTGGTGGTGGTGTGCCGGGGCTGTTGAATCGCTGCCACTGATCGTGATTATCGAGGAAGCTCACGAAATATTTGCCGGCTTCGCCGTGGGAGCTGAGCCTGCTGGCTTCGGCGGCCTTCCTGTTGAGGAAAATGTTCCGCACGGCTTCGACCGGTGCGGCGCCCCTGGCGAACACAGGGAGAACGTAAAATAAAGGATAGTCGAGGGCGGCGTCGATGCCGAAGCCATCGGTGCTATTACGGCCGATAAAGTCTCCGATGGTTTGCTCGTCATCATAGATCTCGCCGAACATGAAGAAATTCTTTTTGCCGATGCTGAGTGCGAATTCGCGGATCGCGTTACCGAAGGTTTCCACCACATCGGGGTCCACATATTTGACGGTGTCGATCCGAAAGGCATCGATGTCGAAACGGGCGATGAGATACCAATAAGCGAGAATGAGGATGGTCAAAACGGGAAATTTGCCGTATTGCGTTCTCAGGCTTTGCTGGTTTGCCGCGGTGGCTGCGTATTCCATCACCATTTGGCGCAGGGTGTCGAAATCGCCTTTTATAAATTGTCCGGGGGCGGGGCTCGCGTCGGAGAGCCGGTTGCCGCGGCGGCGGAAGAAGTCGGCGCGTTGCAGGTCGGAGGGCCATACGGCGTCGTCGGGACCTATGCCGGCGGGAGGCGTGCCGGGGCTCGTGGGAAGGGTATCCGTCCAGGCAGGTTGCGGGGTGCCGGTGTGGTCGATCCATTCGATGGGCGGCTCGCTGCCGGGGGGCGCATTCATGATGGCGGGGTTGGTGAAGTCGGCGGTGATGACGCCATTGAGGTTATAGTCGAAGACCTGGGCGGAATGATTGATCACGATATCGAAGATGACATAGATGCCGCGGGCGTGAGCGGCCGCGACGAGCTCGGCGAGTTCCTGTTCCGCGGTGGCTTCCGTGCCGTCGCTTGCAAAACGGCCATCGATGGTGAGGAAGTCTTGGATACCATAGCCATGATAGTTATATTCCCAGCCGGGTGCCATGGAGTTTTTCAGGACGGGGGTAATCCAGATGGCGCCGGCGCCAAGAGCCGCCAGGTAATCGAGTTGTGCTTCGATACCTTTGAAGGTGCCACCCTGGCGATAGCCATAGCGTTGGTTCCAGGCGGATGGCGGGTCTGCCGTGGTAGATGCCGGTGGCGCGGCGGGATTGTTGAAGCGGTCGGTCATCACCAGATAGATCCAGACATCGCGCCAGTCCGTAGGCGAAGGGAAGGCGCCGTCCTCGCGGATGGCGGCGAAGGCGGCCTGGAGCGCGGGATCGGAAATGGTCGCTGGCATGGGCGCTACTTTGCATTGAAATTACGGGAGTTATTTTATTGCGGCACCGGGAAAAACACGGTTTTGAGGGGCAACGGTATTTGACTATGTTTTCATAGTCAAAGATTTTGACTTTAAAAATATTGTCAGTAATTTTGACTTTAAATTTATTGTCATGAGGAATATCGTAGGTAATCCGGCAAGGGGGGACAATTTTTTCAAAAGGGACCGGGAGGTGGGTAAGATCCTTGTAAGCATTGAAAATGAGAATAATATACAGATTGCGGCCCCGCGAAGAGTTGGGAAGACCTCGATACTGTTCCATATGCTGGATGTCGCGGTGGAAGGGCATAAGTATGTTTACGTTGATACCGAAAGCATTGATTCTGAGGAGGAATTCTACAAAAGGCTGTTAAAGGAGATCATAAAGGTTCCCGGCATCCAGGGCGTTGCCGCGAAATTTCTGAATGCCGCAAGCGTGCTGGCGCGCAAGATCAAGAGTCTCAAGGTAATGGAGGTTGAAGTCGACATGCAGGAGGAAAACGAAGCGGTGTCATATTTTGATGACCTGGTCCATTTTCTTTGCGGCATCCAGCTGGACAATGGCGAAAAACTGATCCTGCTGATCGATGAATTCCCCCAAACCATCCTAAATATTCTCAATCGGCAGGGAACCGAAGCGGCCACCCGGTTTTTACAATCGAACCGGACTTTGCGGTTAAATCCTGATATCCTCAACAAAGTTCGCTTTATCTATACCGGGTCTATCGGATTGAATCATACGGTCGCGGCCATCGACTCCACCGCTTTCATCAATGATCTTAATACGCTGGAGATCGAGCCTTTGACGGCTATTGAGGCGGGCGAGCTGCTGGATAGCCTCTTAGCCGTCAGGGGTGTTGTCATGCGGCCCTCGGCACGAAATTATCTTTTGGATAAACTGGAATGGCTGATCCCTTTCCATATTCAGCTGCTGGTACAGGAGCTGCTTCGGCTGGACCTACCCATTGACGGTATACACGAACAACATGTTGACAAAGCCTTCGAGGAGATCATTTCCGCCCGTAATGACAACCATTTTGCCCATTACCACAGCCGGCTGAAGAGCCAGTTCAAGGGGCAGGAACTGAAATATGCCTTGGAGATGCTGCGCCTTGTGGCGAAAGACGGGGTGATCTCCCGGGCACAGCTGCTAGATCAGGCCTATGTATTCGATGTGGTCGATCAATACAAAAAGATTATAGAGATCCTGGTGTATGATGGATATATCAATAATGTCGGCCAGAGAGATATTTACCGGTTCAATTCGCCTGTGGTTCGTTTGTGGTGGAATAAATACGCTTATTAGAAAGCATGAATAGTCTATATAACCCAAATCAAAAGAGCAAAGACGCGCTGATCTCGGAATTCGTGGTGCGGCAGGAGATCTATGAGGAGATTATGCAGGACCTGGAGGGCTCGAAGATGCAGCATCCCGAGCAGCATTACCTGCTGGTGGGTCAGCGGGGTATGGGCAAGACGACGCTGCTTTTACGGTTAAAATATGGTATCGAATCTTCCGCCGTCTTGGCCCAATGGCTCTTGCCCGTAGCTTTTACCGAGGAGCAGTACCAGATCAGCGAACTGGTTAATCTATGGGAATATGTAGCCGAATACCTGGAGGACCATTATGGATTTGACGGGATCTACGAGGCGATGGGCAAACATGTCCAGGACAAATGTTTTGAGGAAAAAGCGTATGAAATCCTGGATGCAGCATTAAAGAAGAAAAAAAAGAATATCGTACTGTTGATCGACAATATCGGTGATCTTTTTCATAAGTTGGAAATGCTCGAGATCCGGCGGCTTCGGGAGATCCTCCAGACCAATAGCCGGATCAGGGTGATCGGTGGATCGGCGCATTACCTCGCTGAAGTGTTGGATTATCAACAGCCTTTTTATGAGTTCTTCAAGATCATGCAGCTGGAGGGGCTCGACAAGAATGCCACGATCAGACTAATCCTGCGGCTGGGTGAAATGCATGGTGAAAAAGCAAAGATCGAGCGAATTGTAAAGGAAGCGCCGGGCAGGATCGAGACGCTAAGGATCCTCACGGGAGGCGTGCCGCGAACCATCGCGATCATGTTTGGTATCTTCCTGGATTATGAACATGAAAGCGCCCTGAGGGATCTGCATAAGATCCTGGATTTGGTGACTCCTTTGTACAAGCACAGGATGGATGATCTGCCCGTGCAGCAGCAGAAAATAGTGGATGCGGTCGCCCGGAACTGGGAGCCGATAACGGTAAAAGACCTTGCCGCCCGGACCCGGGTGGCAAGCAAGACACTTTCGGCGCAGCTCAATCAATTGGAGAAGGAGCAGGTCGTGGTCAAACAGGATACCGCTACGAAGAATAAGACTTACATGATCAGGGAGCGGTTTTGGAATATCTGGTACCTGATGCGGTATGGGCGGCGGGATGATAAGGAGAAGATCATTTGGCTCGTTAAATTTTTGGAGAGCTGGCTGAGTGGCGATGAATTGAAGAGGCGGATCGACTCCTTTGTTGAAAAGATTAGGAAAACGGCTGTTGTCGATGACCAATTGCAGTTTTTTTCGAAGGTATACGCGTCATTGAAAAATTTGTCGCCGGGTGATAAGTTGAAATTGAAATCCGTCGAAAAAGAGACGAAGGAAGAGATCAGCCTCACCGATGAAGAGTGGTTTATTTGCGCGAAGGAGGAATATGGCCGGAAGAACTTTTTTGAAAGTTTCAAGTGCCTTAGTAAGATAAAAAATTTGTCCGGTGAGCAGCTTGCTTTTTTATTGGATTTTTTGTCGGAGGAAAGCTGGCTAGCTCTTCGTGAGGGCTTCAGAAAATCATTGCAGGAGATCGAGGAAATGAGAATCTATTGGCTCATGTCGTTTTTGTTTGTAGTGAATAGTCTGGCATATATTGAGCCAGGTGTCCATTGGCAAAATACAGAAGTGTTAGGCCTTTTTAGAAACTTTGGGGAAATGTATTTGCTCGTTGATGCGCGAAGGGAATGTGGCATCAATGAGGTTTTTGCCGCATTGCATACGTTTTCCACTCTTGCCAAAACATTAATTGCAGCAGGTCTTTATAATGCTGTTTGCCGGGTTTTCGAGGAGACTCAGACGGTAATTGATGGGAGGACCATCTATCTTCGGGACCAATGGAAACCGCTTTACCTGGCTCTAAAGTACCTGTATCAATCGGAAGAGCTTCAGAAGCAGCCGGCCGAGCTCAGTGCGGCGGCATTCGAGATCGCGGATTATATTTCGGGTGGCAAGATGTTACATTCCGCGGATTTTAAACGGCTGTTTCCGCATATGGGGTGATAAAAAAG
>JAICXX010000048.1 GCA_025934485.1 Chitinophagaceae bacterium | reverse complement strand
GGAGGGGGATAAGGACGGTATCGATTATCGGATCGTACAACAGGGCGAGGACGGCTCCGACAGACTCTGGCCACAAGTGTTTACCACCGCGATGATCTATCGCGATCATATCGATACGCTTTCCGTCAGCACGGATGCCCGTGTCATGTATCTTGCCCGGGCTGGCGGCAAGCCGCTACCGGAACTGGGACTGCCGGATTTCAACGGCTATGGATATGGGCTTTTTTCCTTAGACCCCCATTTTACGCATTGGTTGCTGGAAGATGGCATGGGCCGATTAGGACCCGTGACGCGCGCCGCAGCGTATATCAATCTTTACGAGAACATGCTGGACGGGAAGGCCGTTACGCCGGTACAGTTGCTGGCCTTTGACCGGCAGGCTTTGACCCGCGAACCGGAAGAGCTCGATCTTAATCTTCTGCTGGATCAGCTGGGCTCGATCTATTGGCGTTTTCTCACGCCGGCGGAGCGGAAGGCTGTCGGCCCGGGTCTGGAGACCGACCTGTGGCAAACGATGCTTCGCGTGCCGGCGGGGAATGAAAAGAAATTACTGTTTCGTACCTACGGCAATATCGTGCTTAGCAAAGAAGGGGAGGACCGGTTGTATGCCATTTGGAAGGATCAACACCCGCCGGAAGGGGTAAAATTATCGGAAGACGATTATACGGGGCTGGCTGCCGCGCTGGCATTGCGCGAACGTACGGGGTATAGGGATATCCTGCGGGAGCAGGGTGAACGCATCCAAAACAGCGACCGTAAGGGGCGGTGGCAATATCTGCAGGCCGCCCTGAGCGCCGACACGGCTGTGCGGGATCGTTTTTTCGCTTCCTTGCAGGACCCGGTGGCCCGTAGAAAGGAAGCCTGGGTGCTCACGGCCTTGTCGTATCTGCATCATCCGTTGCGTACGGCCCATTCGGAGAAATACCTGGCGGCTTCGCTGGACTGGCTGCAGGACATTCAGCATACGGGGGATGTGTTTTTCCCACAGAGCTGGCTGGCGGCTAGTTTTGGCTACTATCAAACCGCGGGTGCCGCGAAGATCGTGACGGATTTTCTCGAACGGCATCCGGATTATAACCCCAAGCTAAAAGCAAAGATCCTCCAGGCGACGGATAATCTGTTCCGGGCGCAGAAGATCGTGAAATAAAAAAAGCAGCCGCTTCAGGTCGAAAAGTAAGCGGCTGCTTTTTCCATAATGTCCGGCAAAGAAGGGTCTTTGTCGGGACCGGGGGCTGCCCGGGCTTTGCTGAGACATTTATTGCGGCTTTTTCGTGGTGTCGGCGGAGGCCGGCGTGTCGGCGGTCTTCGGCTTGACGATGTCGAGCAGCTCGACCTCGAAGATCAGCGTAGAACCCGGCGCGATCAACGGACCGGCCTGTTGATCACCATAGGCCAGGTTGGAGGGAATGAAGAGCCTCCACTTGCTGCCTACGGGCATCATCTGCAGGGCTTCGGTCCAGCCGGGGATGACGCCATTGACGGCGAGCTCGATGGGTTGTTTTCTTTCTACACTGCTGTCGAAGACCCGGCCGTCGATGAGCGTACCATGGTAATGGACGCGGACCATATCGGTGAGTTTGGGCTTTTCACCGGTACCTGCTTTCAGCACGAGGTATTGTAAGCCGCTGGGCGTGGTGACGACTCCCGGCTTGGTCTTATTGGCGGCGAGAAAATCCTCGCCTTGTTTTTTCGCGACGGAAGCCTTCGCTGCCTTTTCTTTTTGCATATAATTAACGATACAAGCATTCGCCTGCTGTTCGTCCATCGGAAGTTTGCTGCCCTTGTTGACGTCGGTAATTGCGCGCATGACCAATGCCGTATTGACACCGGTGATGTTTTGCTGTTTGTAGAAATTCGCCAGGCTAAGACCTATCGCATAGCTTAGCGAATCCTGCGTAGTTTTGAGCACGACAGGCACGGCCGCGGCTGGTTTATGAACGGTAGTATGAGCGGCGGCGGTATGCGTTGTCTGCGCAAACGAGGGCAGCGCAATGGCCGCGGAGAGAGTAGTGGCAAGAAGGATCTTCATATATATTTAATTCATGAATAAGTCGCAAAAATAGGGTTTATTGCTTACTTTTAAAGCTGTTAAATACAAATATCCAATGATCAAAAAACTCACCACTGTCGCGGCTCTTGCCCTATTTTTCGTGCTATCCACCCAAGCCCAGGGGCTGTTAGGCAAAGGCCTCAGTTCCGATGATATCGTTGCCGGTCTTAAGGACGCCCTAAACAAAGGCACACAAAAAAGTACCGAAAAGCTGAGTGCCGTAGATGGCTTTTTCAAAGACGCCGCAGTCAAGGTATTGTTTCCCCCCGAGGCTGCCAAGATGGAATCGGCCTTGCGTAGAGCCGGTTTTGGTCCGCAGGTAGATAAGGCTATCCTGGACATCAACCGCGCAGCCGAAGATGCCGCCAAATCCGCCGCCCCTATCTTTATCAACGCCATTAAAAATATGAGCGTCACCGATGGCCTCAATATCCTTCGCGGATCGGACACTTCTGCTACCGCTTATCTGCGCAGATCTACCACGGCCCAGCTCTACGCCGCGTTCCTTCCCGTGATCAAGAACTCGCTCGACAAGGTGGGTGCCTCTTCTTCCTGGAATACGGTGGTATCGCTCTATAACAAGATCCCATTCCAGAAAAGGATCAACCCCGATCTGCCCGCCTATACGACGGACAAAGCGCTTTACGGGGTGTTCTTTTATGTCGCCGTGGAGGAAAAGAATATCCGTGCGAATCCCGCGGGACAGGCTGATGCCTTGTTGAAAAAAGTATTCGGCGGACTGTAAACTCCTATGTTTGCCCGCACGCTCTCGCTCTACCAAAACGCCTATAGCGGTCTTTCCAGGAATACCTGGCTATTGTCCATCGTAATGCTGATCAACCGAAGCGGGACGATGGTGATCCCCTTCATGACGATCTATCTCACGCGGCCGGCGATGGGCTATAGCATCGGTCAGGCGGGAGCGGTGGTCGGCGTTTTTGGCCTCGGGGCCGTGTGCGGTGGCTGGCTGGGCGGCCGGCTTACAGACCGTATCGGGTTTCACCGGGTACAATACATGGCGCTCGCGGGAGGTGGCATCCTCTTCATGGTGCTGGGACAGGTCACGAGCTATCCATTGATCTGTGTTTGCACCTTCGTACTGAGTGTCGTCAATGAAGCCTTTCGTCCGGCCAATTCGACGGCCATCGCGGTGTATAGCAAAGAAGATAACCGCACCCGCTCCTATTCGCTCAACAGGCTGGCCACCAATCTCGGTTGGGCCGTGGGCGGCGCCATCGGCGGTGTCCTCGCTTCCATCAATTTTCACTTGTTGTTCTGGGTGGATGGCAGCACGAATCTCGCTGCGATGCTGCTGTTGCGTTTTTTCCTGGGCCACTCTGCTGAACCAGGCGTAGCCAAAACGGAGGACGTCGCCGGTGAGCCGGTGGGCTCGCCTTATCGCGACAAGATCTATTTGGGTTTTCTCGCTTGTACGATCGTTTTCGCCGCCTGTTTTTTTCAATTGTTCTCCGTTCTGCCGGTGTTCTATAAAACGGCGCTTCATATGCCCGAATACATGATCGGGTTGTTGATGACCATGAATGGGTTGTTGATCACCATCGTCGAGATGGTCCTTGTCTTCCGGCTGGAAGGACGGCGGGAAAACCTGGTCTATGTCTTCTGGGGGACTTGTCTGGTTGCTTCATCGTATTTATTGCTCGATATTCTTCCCTTGAGTGTCTATACGGCCTATTTTTGCATGTTGCTGACGACGGTGGGCGAGATGATGACCATGTCGTTCCTGGCGTCGTTCTGGATCGCCCGTACTCATCCTGCCAATCGCGGCCAGTATGCCGGGTTGTATACGATCGCCTGGTCGACCGCACAGGTGATCGGACCGGCGGGTGGCGCCGAGATCGCGCAGCGTGCCGGTTTCCGCGTTTTGTGGTGGCTGGTGGGTGGCATTTGTCTCGCAGCGGGATTTGGATTCAGGCGGCTTGTCCGGCAGGACAGACATTAGCGATTTGCGGGAGATACGCTAATTTCTGGTAGGCGGATCTCCCGCAAATAAACGATAAGCGATGAGTGAAGAAAAATTGCAGATGTTCCGGAACCGGCTAGCCAAGGTCTACCGGCATGTGGCCAAGACGGCGCGACGGCAGGGGGTGACCTGTTATCGGATCTATGACCACGACCTGCCGGAATTCCCTTTTTGTATCGAACGGTATGAGGACAAACTTTATCTGGCCGAATACCAGCGCCGTCATGGGATGACGGAGGAGGAGCACGACCAATGGCTGGAGGGCTGTATCCCCACGATAAGCGAACTGCTGGAGACCCCGGACGACCGCATCTATTATCGCGAACGCCGCCGCAAGGCCGGCCGGCAGGGGCAGTATGAGAAGCTGTCCAGCGAAGAAGAGTTCTTTATCGCGCGGGAGGCGGGGCTTTCTTTTAAGATCAATCTTACGGATTATTTGGATACCGGGTTATTCCTGGATCACCGCATCACGCGGGGTATGGTTCGGGAAGAGGCGGCCGGCAAGAAAATGCTGAACCTGTTCTGCTATACCGGGTCCTTTTCTGTCTATGCGGCGGCGGGTGGCGCCATGCAGGTGGATTCGGTCGACTTGTCGAAAACCTATTTGAATTGGGCCGAAGCGAACCTGGCGCTGAACGTCGCGGCCGATCCCGCGAAACAGCGGTTCATCCATGCCGACGTCAAACAATGGCTGGACGAAGTCCCGCCCAATACCTATGACCTGGTGGTCATGGACCCGCCGACCTTTAGCAACAGTAAACGCATGAAGGATTTTCTGGACATCCAGCGGGATCATGCGGAGCTCATCAACAAGACCCTGCGGGCGATGCAGCCCGGCGGTATCCTGTATTTCAGCACGAACTATCGTAAGTTTCAGCTCGAAACGGAGAAGCTCACGGCCACATCGGTGAAAGATATCACCAACGCTACCACGCCCTTCGACTTTCAGGGGAAACTTTTCCGCTATTGTTTCAAGCTTGTAAAATAGGCAGCGCGATCAATTCCCCATTTCGCTGAGCTCGAGCCAGCGCAATTCCTTGTCGTCGAGCAATTGGCTCAGCTCCCCGATGCGGATCGACAGCTGTTGCAGCTCATCGAAGGGGGCGGCGCCGCTGTTGAGCTTTTCGGTGATCCTTTGTTTTTCCGTAGTAAGAGCCGCGATCTCTTTTTCGAGGGTCTCGAATTCTCTTTTTTCTTTATAGGTCAGTTGCCGTTTCGCCGGGACTTGAGCCTGCTGCGCCGTGGAGGCGGGGGAGGCGGTTTTGGCGGCCATCTCCTCGTTGGGAAACGGGGCATCTTCTTCGTTGTTCTTTTGGAAATCCCGGTATTGGGAGTAGTTACCCGGGAAATCGCGGACGAGGCCCTGCCCTTCGAGTACCAGCAGATGATCGACCAGCCGGTCCATAAAATACCGGTCGTGCGAGACGATGAGCAAACAGCCCTGGTATTCGCTCAGGAAATTCTCCAGGATAGCCAGGGTAGGGAGGTCGAGATCGTTGGTGGGCTCGTCGAGGATGAGGAAATTGGGGTTCCGGAACAGGATGGACAGCAGGTGTAGCCGCCGTTTTTCTCCGCCGGAGAGCTTGGAGATATACGTATACTGTTGTTCGGGTGGGAACAGAAAGAGATTGAGGAACTGGGCCGCGCTCAGCGAGCCGCCCGCCGCGAGGGGGAAATGTTCGGCGATGTTCTTGACGAATTCGATGACGCGCATGTCTTCTTTGATCACGAGCCCCGTCTGCGAATAGTTGCCAAAGATCACGGTCTCGCCGATGTTGATCTTGCCGCTGTCCGCGGGTTCGAGCCCCTGCAGGATATTGATGAAAGTGGATTTGCCGACGCCGTTGCGGCCGATGACGCCAACGCGTTCGCCGCGTTTAAAGGTATAATCGAAGCCTTTGAGGATCACCCTGTCGTCAAAACTTTTGTAGACCTTTTTGAGCTCGACGACCTTTCCGCCGAGGCGGTTCATCTTCATCTGCAATTCGATCTGCTGGTCTTCTATCTTTTGTTTGGCGCGCGTCTCCACGACATAGAAATTGTCCTGCCGGCTCTTGCTCTTTGTCGTCCGGGCCTTGGGCTGCTTGCGCATCCATTCCAGCTCTTTCCGGTAAGTATTCCGGGCCTTTTCGATGGAGGCGGTTTCGTTCTCCAGTCGGGCGGCTTTTTTCTCGAGATAGTTCTCGTAGTCGCCTTTGTAGACGTACAGAGTGCTGCCGTCCATCTCCCAGATCTCTTCGGTGACGTTGTCGAGAAAATAGCGATCGTGGGTCACGAGCAGGAGCGTGACTTTTTCATGGTTCAGGTAATGTTCCAGCCATTCGACCATTTCCACGTCGAGATGGTTGGTAGGTTCGTCCATGATCAGGAGAACATGTTTGTGTTCGAATCCGATGTCGATGAGGGTGCGGGCCAGCGCAACGCGTTTCCGCTGACCGCCGGAGAGGGTGCCGGCGGGTTGGTCGAGCTGATGGATATTCAGCTTTCCGAGGATCTGTTTGACCTTGGTGTCGAAATCCCAGGCGTTGAGTTCGTCTACCTTTACGATGGCTTCTGTCAGAACATCGACGTCGCCACTGTCGCTGGCTGCCTCATAGGCCTTAATGGCATTGATCATGGGATGATCGTGATGGAAGATATTGTCCAGGATCGAACGGTGCTCCATGAATACCGGTTCCTGCTCGAACAGGGCCACGGTGACGTCTTTGTGGATCCATACGGTACCCTTATCGGTAGTATCGCGTCCGGACAGGATACGGAGGAGAGTGGATTTGCCGCTCCCGTTGCGGGCGACGAGGGCGACCTTGTCGCCTTCTTCGATGTGGAATGTGATATTGTTGAAAAGCGGCTTGACGCCGTATGACTTGCTTAACCCTTCGACGCTGACATAGTGCATTCGGCAAATATACGAAGGAGGGGGGGTAATCCCCCTCCTTTGCAGATATTATGCTTTTACGAATTCCAGGCCCACATGGATGCGTACCTCGTCGCTGACGATGAGGCTGCCGGTTTCGGTGACACCGTGCCAGGTAAGACCGAACTCCTTCCGGTTGATCTTGCCGCTGGCGGTGATGCCGGCGCGGGTATTGCCCCAGGGATCTTTGATGACTCCGCCGAACTCGGCATCCAACTTTACATTCTTTGTTATGCCATGGATAGTGAGGTCGCCATATACTTCGTAGGACCCGTCGTTATCCACATTCTCGTATTTGGTAGCCGTAAATTTCAGCTGGGGGAATTTTGCGGCATCGAAGAATTCGGGAGACTTGAGGTGCCCGTCGCGTTGTTCAGCGCCCGTGGAGATCGAGTCGACATCGGCCGTAAAGGTCACTTTGGCGGTCATAAAATCTTCTCCTTCGGTTTCCAGCGAAGAGTCGAATTTGGTGAACTTTCCGCTGACGTTGGAGATCATCATGTGTTTCACCTTGAATTCCACTTCGGAGTGCGTGGGATCGAGAACCCATTTTGTCGTAGCCATGATATGCAATTTTGATGTTTGAACAATGAAATTAAGACAATTATTTTTCTTTCACAAAGGTAGGGTTGAATTCCCCCGCCCGCCATTAACCTAGATTAAGACTTTGTAAAACCGCGGGACGCGGTTCATCCAAAGGACAGACATTGGTGGTCTCAACGCAAAAAAAGGGCCGCCCCGCGGTTTTGCAGGGGCGGCCCGTGTGTGTTCAGCCCGGACATTAGCTTATATGCCTAAGGTATAGGCCAGGCGCAGGCCCAGCATATTCAAGGTGCCGGGGCCGTTATTCCAGAAGCTTTGTGTCGATTCCCAGTAAAAGCCGGCGTCGAGATAATTTTTATGCGCCAGCTTTATCAGCACACCTACTTGCGGCGAATAGGTAAAACCCGCGCTTTTATCGGCCAGCGCATTGCTTTTGTTGGCAAGGATGGTGGCGCCGGCTTGTCCCTGTACATAAAGGAGGTTGTCGACGAAGAAATACTTGAGGCCTGCCTTTAACGGGATCGTTTGGAGATCCACACCTTTGGAACCGGAGAGTTCGCTGCCTTTCTTGCTAAAGATCCCGCGGTAGCCGGCATCGACGGTCACATACAGGTTCTGGATCACCGGAATATCCGCCTGGACGAAACCACCGGCGCTCCAATTATAACCTTGCGAGAGGTCGCTGACGGGCAGGCCGAAATCCGGACCTACGCTTAACCGAAACTCCTTGTTGTCGCTGGAAGAACTGGAAGAGGAAGCTTTGGCAGGTGTGGCATCCTGCGCGTTCGAGGTCATTACAGTGCCAAGCGATAAAGCTGTCAATAGGGCTGTTACTACGCCGATCTTACGTGTCGTTTTCATTTTTCTTTGTTTTATTGTTTACGAATAATTCTTATTTAATGGATTACCAGCCGAAATACAGGGAGATATTCCCTACGGTGTGGCAATAGAGTCCTTTTAACGTTGCTGCGGTAGCCGTCTGGGTAAAGGAGATGCCGGTACGGCCATGCGTGAGGACGGCGCCGAAGGCAAAGGAGCCTACCCAGGGTTGCAGCGGGTGATAGGGTTGAGGTGTGACCGGTTTACCATCGGGTTGCCTGGTAGGCTGCAGATTGGGATTCGTGGTGAACGATCCACCCTGCAGCACCGCATTGGTAAAAAAATACTGCATCTCGGGCCGGACCAACAGATAAGCCTGCCATGGCTTTTTGCCTTTGTGTGCCGGACTCGTATACTGACTGAGGAACCCCTTGAAATAGGCCTGTTTTTTCCCGATGAGGATCAGCGGATAGAGCGCCGCGCCGTTCTGCATGGTTCCTGCGTAGACCTGCGCGCCGCCGATCACGGTTACCACGGATCCCAGGGAGACCAGCTCTTTTTCGGCGGTAAGGTTCACGTTGGCCAGCAGGTCATTGCGGTATTGGTGGTCCCAGCCCGCGGGTTGATCATACCGGATGAGATGGTGAACCATGGACTGGGTTTGCCTGTTGGTCGCCGCGGGGCCGATCACTCCCAGCACCAATTCGGTTTGCAGGTCATAGCGTTTCTCGGGATTGTAGGAATAGCGGGAATGCAGGACGATGAGCTCCCCCGACCAGGGATAATCATTGGGTTGATAATCGGGGTCGGTGATGTCGTCGGGTGTATACATGATCTGCATGACACCCCAGCCGTAGATATCTACAGCGCTGTCGCCTGCTGCAGGCATCCAGCGGTCAATTCCATACGACCGTCTACGGTGTTGGTAAAAATAATCGATGCGCGTACCATTGGTATAGGCATCGTCCGTTCCCTCGCCCCAAATGTTGATGAAGTCATTGTCCTCGTAGATGCGCAGCAGGTGCGTGAGCGTGTCATCGTGCGCATTGGAAGGGGATTGAGCAAATCCGGTCAAAAAGTTCCCACAGAACCATGCGCATAGCATGGCCATGGGTAAAAGTGGTCTCATAGCCTGTCTGTTTAGCTTATGTTCGTCTGATTCTAAATTCGTCTGTTACATAAACTAACAAAGCAGGGCTTCGGCGGTTCGCTGGCGGAAAGGAATTTTTCTACCAGGCGTAGAAGAATGAGACATTACCATAATTATGACAATAGAGTCCGCGGAGGGTGGCGGCAGAGATAATCTGCGAACCGGAAAACCCCCAATGGCCATAGCTGATGTTCATGCCATACGTAAAGGTGGGCACCCAGTGTTGCAAGGGATGATACGCGGGGTTATGGATGAAGGGGCCGCCTTGCAACAGCGCATTGGAAAGAAACCATTGCAGTTCCGGCTTTACAAAGAAATAAAGCTGCCAGTTTCGCTGACCGGGAGTCTTACCTCCGGAGCTGGTATACTGATCGAAGAACCCGTGAAAATAAGGGTTCATCCGGCCGAAGAGGATCAGGGGATAGAGCGCGGCGCCGTTCTGCATGGTGCCGGCGTATACCTGGGCGCCGCCAAGGATGTTTACAAAGGAGCCGGGCGCGGCGAGCTGTTTCTCGGCCGTCACATTTACATTGACCAGGAGATCGTTCGCAAATTGATGGCTCCAGCCATCGGGATGATAGTACCGGATGATGTTGTGAACCAGCGATTGTGTCTGGCGACCGAGCGCTGCGGGACCGATGATACCCAGCATCAGCTCGGTTTGCAGGTCCAGCTTCCTTTCAGGATCGTACGAATAACGGGTATGGGTACCTACGAGCGCACCGGACCAGGGATAGTCGTTGGGTTGGAAGTCGGGATCGATGATATTATAAGGCGTATACATGATCTGCATCGCCCCCCAGCCATAGATATCGATGGTGCTGTCGCCGGCCGCGGGCATCCACTTGTCCAGAAAAAAACGGGATGGGTGGCCGGGTTTGTAAAAATAGTCGATGCGGGTGCCGTTGGTATAGGCGTCATCGGTTCCGTGGAACCAGATATTGATAAAATCGTCGTCCTCGTAGAACCGGATCAGATGCGACACCGAGTCGTGCGGCGGTTCGCCCGGCTGTGCTAACACCGGAAAGGCACGGCTAAGGAGACCGAGGCTCAGGAGCAGGGCGATTACAAGCCGGTTCATAGGATCGTCAGGTTCTTTCCCCTGTAGGGTTGAAGCTCCGGACTGTCGGGCGGAAGTTCCGTGATCAGGAAGTCGATCTCGCTGATATCGGCGATCTTCATCTGCATGGAGGAGTTGAGCTTTTCAGAAATAGCAATGATGGCTATTTTGTCCGCGGCTTTGATCATGGCTTTTTTGACCTGGATGGTTTCCCAGTCCGAGTCCGTAAGCCCGCTATTGCTGTCGATGGCGTTGGTGCCCATGATACAAAGATCCGGGCGAATGCCGGCGAGATATTCGAAGACTTCGCCGCTCACCGTCATCTGGCTATACGTCGATACCTGTCCGCCGATCATGATCGTCCGGATCATGGGCTTGTCAAGCAACTCCACCGCCGTGAGCACATTTACAGTCAGGAAGGTCGCGCGGAGCGTAGCCGGAATCTTTTTTATAAACTCCCGCACCGTGGTCCCGCCACCGAGGAGCACCACGATGTCGTCTTGCAATAGCGACAGCGTTTTTTCCGCAATCACCAGTTTGTTGGATTGCGAATACGTTTTGGCTTCATCCCCATAATGGTAGGCGGCCGACATCGCGCCGCCTTTGATCCTGATGAGCTGTCCTTCTTCTGCCAATTCGTTCACATCCCGCCGGATGGTATCCTCGGATACGTCGATCAAGGTGACCAGATCGTTGTACATCAAGCGGGTATGGATGTTCACCTGTTTAAGGATCAGGGTTTTTCGCTCTTTTTTTTGTAAGGCGACGGGCATTGGGCGTTGACTTTAATTGACTATAGTGACTAAAGATAGGCCATTGTAATGGACGAGCCGGTAGTAATTTGCATTTTTTGCATTTTTTGCGAAGTTGGTCATGGATTACCACCATTATACGCACTATTTGCAAATTTAAGCTGCAAATTTTTTGCATATTGCTTTTTTTTGAATAAGTTCGACGAGGAATTTGCAAACGGCGTTCTGCCAGAACCCAAACTCAAAAAACTGCTTATGTTCAAACTATCATTCGCCCGGGGGGGCAGCCTGTTAGCGTGCTGTCTCCTCTTTTTTTTCACCGGACATGGCCAGGAGCCTGCAGCCTCCATTCACGGGACGGTCAAAAGTACTCCCGGGAACAGTGTAGTCGCAGGCGCTACTGTTGCGTTGGCGGCACATCGGGAGATGGCTACCAGTACCGATGCTGCCGGAAATTTTTCGCTCCGCATCCCTGCCGGCAGGGTGGAAGGGCCCATCCGGCTGTTGATCTCTTCTATAGGCTATCAGACCCGCGAGATCGTCGTGGAGCCGTATCAGACACAGCTTACCATTATGCTGGAGACGGGTAACACGGCGATGGACGAAGTGGTCGTGACGGCCCTGGGTATCAACCGCGAGAAAAAGTCGCTGGGTTATGCGGTGACTACCGTTAAGGGGGATGAATTCACGCAGGCAAGGGAGAACAATATTGCCAACGCCCTCACGGGTAAGGTGGCGGGTGTCAATGCCGCCGGCTTGAGCACGGGGCCGGGCGGTTCGAGCCGGGTGACCATTCGCGGGAACGGGACACTGGGCAGCGATAACCAGCCGCTCTATGTCGTCAACGGGATGCCTATCGACAATTCGGTTCCGGGCGGGGCGCCTACCGCGAATGGCATCACGAATAACGTGGATCGTGGCGATGGGATCGCCGGTATCAATCCGGACGATATCGAATCCATAAGTGTCCTCAAGGGCGGTACGGCGGCGGCGCTCTATGGCAGCCGCGCCAGCAACGGCGTTATCCTGATCACCACCAAAAAAGGAAGGGCGCAGAAGGGCGTTGGATTGGAGTTCAACAGCACTGCGACGCTCGATAATGTGGCCGTGATCCCCGATTTCCAATATACATTCGGGCAGGGTTTGGATGGTGTCGAAGCCACCACACTCAACAGCGCGCAGGCGTCGGGCCGTAAATCATGGGGCGCGGCGATCGATGGGAATACCAATTATGTCGCCGTCGATGGCCGGAATCATCCCTATAGGGCAAAGAAACGCAACCTGCAAAACTTCTACCAGACGGGATCGACGTTCACCAATAGCATCGCTTTTTCGGGTGGCAATGAAAAGGCCACCTACCGGTTCTCCGCAGCCGATCTGAAAAGCAATGGGATCCTACCTAACACTACCTATGACCGGAAGACGTTCAACCTGGCGCTGAACGGCAGGCTTACGGATAAACTTTCGGTAGATGCGCTGGCGCAATACAACCAGGAAACGGGTCATGACCGTACCGGCGCGGGGGATGCCCTTGGGAATCCTAACTGGACGCCGCTGGAGATCGCAAACACGGCCGACGTACGCTGGCTCAAGCCGGGTTATGATTCCAACGGTAACGAGCAGATCTGGAACGATGCTTCGATTGCTTCCAACGGGTATTTCGTGATCAATAAATACCAGGAGAACGATACGAAGAACCGGTTTATCGGTCAGGCGTCCCTCTCGTTCGAGCCGATCAAAAATCTGCTGTTCAAGGGGACGATCAGCGAGGATCATTACAATTACAATTATGACAATATCCTTCCCACCGGGACACTTTATGAACCCAACGGCCAGTATACGGGGATAAAAACGGATGTTTCGGAGACGAACGCGCTGGTAACTGCTTCCTATAAGACATCGGTAACAAAGGATATTGGGGTATCGGTGCTGGCCGGCGGCAATACGCGCAAGTATGCGGAGAACCGGCTTACCATGAACGGGCTGAATTTTACGATACCTTATTTCTACAGTTTTTCGGATCTCGGTTCGTCTTCAACGGTACCTTATGCTCCGCGCATCGGCACCAATTCCATCTTTGGGTCGGTGGACCTGGATTACAGAAGCCTTTTCTTTGTGACGGTGAGCGGTCGGGAGGATTGGTTCTCGACCCTGAGCCCGCAGAACAATCACATTTTTTATCCGAGTGTGGGTGGGAGCTTTGTTCTTTCCGATGCCGTCCGGCTGCCGGAGTTCATCAATTATGCCAAGCTGCGTGGGTCATGGGCGCAGGTGGGTGGCGGTGCGCCGGATCCTTACCAGATCAATCTTACCTATAGCAATATCGCGTCTTCCGGTCCCACGCTGCAGAACGTGACCCCCGATCCCAACAGCGGGGCCAATACGATCTCGAACCCCGGCCTGAAGCCCTATACTTCGACCACCTATGAGGGTGGTTTCGAGGTCGAGTTTCTGCAGAGCCGGCTGGGTCTCGACCTGACCTATTATAACCGGCAGACAACGAACGATATCGTGAATACGGCAGTGAGCACAACATCCGGCTATGGCAATGTGATCCTGAACATCGGGCAGTTGCGCAACAGCGGCATCGAAGCCCTGCTGACGATCAAGCCTGTGAAGACAAAGAACTTCGGCTGGAATGTCGCGTACAATGTAGCTTACAATGCGAACAAGGTAGTCGAGCTGGCGCCGGGGTTGCCATCTATCCAGATCGCGAACAGCGTAGGCAACTGGGCCTTTTTGGATCAGATCGTGGGAAGACCCTTCGGTACACTCGTAGGAACACGGATGACGCGGGATGCCAAAACGGGCCAGATCGTATACAACCGGGTCACGCATACGCCGGTGCAGACCCCCGCCACCCAGGTACTCGGGAACAGCGTGGCGCCCTATACCATGGGGCTGACCAATGATTTCCATTACAAGCATTTCACGCTGAGCATTCTGCTCGATGGAAAATTCGGCAATAAGATCTTCTCGATCTTCGAGCTGTATGCGACCCGTATGGGTAAGCTGAAGAGCACGCTGCCAGGACGGGTAGGCGGCCTCGAGCTCAAGGGGGTAGACCAGGGCGGTGCGCCCTATGATACGGTGATCACGCAAACCGGCGGGGTGTTGCGCAACTATTACGATAACTACAAGACCTATTCCGAATTGTTCCTGCACGACGGCAGTTTCGTGAAGCTGCGCCAGGTGATCTTCTCCTATCAGCTCCCGGTGAGCGCTTTCAAGGCGTTGAAGATCCAAAGCGCCAATATCTCGTTCGTGGCCCGTAATCTTCTGATCCTGTACCGGCAGACCAAAAACTTCGATCCGGAACAAAGCTTTACCAACAGCAATGCACAAGGCTTCGAATCGATAGGTTTGCCGCGGACGCGGTCTTACGGCTTGAATCTGTCCTTGAAATTATAACGCTCAAATCGACAAAGATGAAAAGTAAAACGCTCAATTATACAACGCTGTGTCTGCTGGTACTTACCACTGCGGGCTTGTGGTCCTGCGATAAAGGATACAAATCTCTCAACGTCAATCCCGATGCGACGGGAAAACCCACTCCGCAATTTGTGTTCTCGTTGGCCGAATACGGCGGCGCCGGTTATAACGGTGGGGCCTACGGGTCCAGCGCGGCCGACTTCCTGCTGGGGACGATGCAATATACCACCAGCTATAACGACGTAGCCGGTTTCGGCTCGAAATACATTTCCAGCCAGGTTACCCAAACGGAAGGCATGTTCAGCGCCGCTTATCCCGACGAGATCAACGAGCTGGGCATCGTGATCAAGGCGGTGAAGGCTGACGCGTCTAAAGTGAACCTGCTGGCGGAAGCCCGCATCTGGCGGGTCTATTGTTTTATGCGGCTCACCGATCTTTATGGCAATATCCCGTATTCGCAGGCGGGTATGGGCTATGATTCGTCGATCTACAAGCCGGCATACGACACCCAGCAAAGCATCTATAGCGATATGCTCTCCGAACTGGACGCGGCTGCGCAAAGCCTGGATGCGAGCAAGACCACCTATGGTTCATCGGATCTCATCTATGGCGGCAATACGGCGCAGTGGAAGAAATTTGCCTATTCGCTGATGTTGCGGCTGGGCATGCGGCTGACGAAAGTAGACATCGCCTCGGCCCAAAGCTGGGTGACCAAGGCGATTGCGGGTGGCGTGATCACGCAGGACGCGGACATCGCGAAGATGACCTATATGTCCACGGGGCAGAACATCAATCTCAATCCGCTGGTGCTGGACCTGTGGAACAACGATTATATCGCCAAGAACGGCAACACGAATACCGAAGGGGGGAAATACGCCGATACCTGGATCAACTATCTGCAGGCCACGAACGATCCGCGGCTCGACGTTATCTCGGTGGTTTGGGTTAACGGGGTGCCGGATACGGCGGCGGCCATTCAGCTGGGGATGTCGCAGGATATTCCCAACGCGAAGCCGGCGAATTTCGTCAACTATTCGGAGCCGAACCCGGCAACCGTATTATTAATGGGGTCGCCCAAATTGCTTTTCACCGCCGCCGAATCCAATTTTCTGATGGCAGAGGCCGCATTGCGGGGCTGGTATAACGGGGCAAGCGCCGCCACCCTTTATAAGACGGGTATCCAGGCAGCCATGCGGCAATGGTCCATTATTGCAGGCAGCGCCGGCGCCATCGACACCTCGCTGGTCAATACCTATGTCAATAACAATCCCCTGAACACTTCGGGCAGCTTCGACCAGCAGATGGGGCAGATCTACACCCAATTCTGGGTCAGTATCTTCCCCGATGCGCTGGAAGTGTATAACAACTACCGCCGGACGGGGTACCCGGCGCTCGTACCCAACAATTATCCGACGAATGCCACCGGCGGGCGAATCTTCAGACGGTGTCTGTATCCGATCTCCGAGCAGAACCTCAATGCCGTGAACTATGCCGCTGCCATTTCACAGCAGGGGCCGGACGATCTGATGACGCATATCTGGTGGGACAAGCAATAGAAATGATGTAATTTCCGGCTATGTTTATCATCGACGCACATTTGGATCTCAGCATGAATGCCCTGGAATGGAATCGCGATCTGACCCGGCCGGTTGCCGAGCTGCGGGCGCGCGAAAAGAGAATGACCGATAAGCCGGACAGGGGGAAGGGGACCGTCTCGCTTCCCGAACTGCGCCGGGGTGGGATCGGGCTGGTGGTCGCTACACAGATCGGCCGGTATGTGGCCCCCGACAATCCGCTTCCCGGCTGGCATTCGCCGGCACAGGCCTGGGCGCAGACGCAGGGGCAGCTTGCCTGGTACCGAGAGATGGAGAAAGCGGGGGAGATGGTGATGATCCAAGATCTTGTGACGCTGGAAACGCATCTCGCACGTTGGCAGACCGCCGATGCAGACACGAGTGCGCTGCCCGTCGGATATATTTTAAGTCTCGAGGGCGCAGATTCCATCGTCCATGTGGATTATCTGCGGCATGCCTACGTCAATGGGCTGCGGGCGCTGGGACCGGCGCATTATGGTCCCGGGCGGTATGCCAACGGCACGGATAGTACAGGGCATCTGGGCGCCGCGGGGAAGGATCTCTTGCGGGAGATGGAACGGCTGGGTATCATCCTCGATGCCACGCATCTTTGCGATGACGCGTTCTGGGATGCGATGGAGCTTTTCAATGGTCCCGTGTGGGCCAGTCATAATAATTGCCGGGCGCTGGTGGATCATAATCGTCAATTCAGCGATGACATGATCCGGACGCTGATCGCCAAAGGGGCGGTCATCGGCGGTGCGCTCGATGCGTGGATGATGGTGCCGGGCTGGGTGCGTGGGGTGTCGACGCCGGAAGAAATGCATTGCGATCTGCAAAAGGTCGCCGACCATATGGATCACATCTGCCAGATCGCCGGAAACGCCTTACACGTGGGCATCGGCACCGATCTCGATGGGGCCTTCGGCAAGGAACAGTGTCCCTATGACCTGGACACGATCGCGGATCTCACACGCATGGAAGGGCTGTTGCAAGACAGGGGCTATAGCCGGGAAGACATCACCAATGTCCTGCATGGCAACTGGGTCCGGTTCCTGCGAAAGGCTTGGGGATAATGCCGCCGCTGGCAGGTGAGCCGCCGCCTATTTTACCGGTTCCATCTTGAGACACACGGGCGCCGGCAGCTCGATGCGCTTGTGGGTGTCCGTGAGCGCGCCGGTGGCGACATCCCGTTTGAACACCACTACATTCTTACCGTTCTGGTTGGCGACGAGCAGCCAGCGACCCGTAGGGTCGATGAGGAAATTGCGCGGCGTCCTGCCCTGCGTAGACTGGAATCCTTTTAAGGTCAGGTGCCCCGAGATGGGGTCGATGGAAAAGATGGCCAGGCTGTTGGCATCGCCGCGATTCGAGGCGTAGAGAAAACGGCCGTCGGGCGAGATATGGATATCGGCGCTGCCGATATCGCCTTTATAGTCCCGGGGATGGGAGGAGATGCGTTGGATGGGGACGAACTTCCCGGCCGTGATGCGATAGGCATCGACGGTACCCGAGAGCTCATCGATGGCATAGACAAAGGGCTTGCCGGGATCGAACGCAGTATGACGGGGACCGGAACCCGGTGTGACGCTGATCGTCGAATCGCGTGCGAGCGGCCTGGTCGTAGCAGCGGGATTGAAATGCAGAAGGGTGATCTTATCGGTACCGAGATCACAGACGGCCAGCAGCTTTTCGCTGGGCGAGAAAATGGTGGAATGCACATGCGCTTTTTCCTGCCGGGCTTTATTAGCGCCGCTGCCTTCGTCCTGGATGGTCTCCGTGGCGGGAGCCAGCGAGCCATCGGACCGGATCGGCAACGCGGAGTAATTGCCGCCGCCATAGTTAGCGACGATGGCCCATTTGCGGCTTCTGTCGACACTGATATAAGCAGGATCGTCGCCTCCGCTTGCCTGCTTATTGATGAACGTGAGTTTTCCGGTGGCTTTGTCGAACGAGAAGGCACTTACACCGCCGGGCTTCGCACCATCCGTTTCGTTCACTGAATAGACAAATTTCCCGTCGGCGGACAGGGCCAGATAAGAAGGGTTATCGGTGGCGATAGAGCTCACGGGGGTGAGGTCACCGGTAGCTTCATCGAAGCGGTAGACGAAGAGACCTTTCGTTTCGCCGTTCTTGAAGGGCCCTTCGGTATAGCAGCCTACAAAAAGATAATATTGTTGGGAGAATCCTGAAAGGGACAGAAGCAGCAGGGAGACCAGGCAGGTTAAACGCATGCGGGCGATTGTTTGTATGAAGTTAAGCTTTACATTTGTAACCGTGAATGAATATTAGTCCGTATCCATGAGAGCGACCGAACTGAACAGTGAGAAAGATTGTATTTATCCCGCCGGCGAAGTCGGCGGGATTTTTTTTGTACATTTATTGCCTAAATAAAAAACCAACCACTTTATGCGCAAATTTTATTTTCTTCCTGCCGCTTTGCTGGTAGGGATGGTTGCCTGCAACAATGCGGACAATAAGGCCGGTTCAACAGACACGACCGCGACTGCTGCGAAAGATACCATGTCGATGGCCAAGCCCGATTCCAGCCAGGCCGTGACGCCGTTGCCGCCGGTACCCGCGGGCGCCAAGGTCTATTTCAAGAATCTCAAGGATGGACAAACGGTCAAATCACCTGTGAAGATCGAGATGGGTGTGGACGGTATGAAGCTGGATACTGCCGGCGCTATTGTTGCCGGTACCGGTCATCATCACCTGCTTATGGATGCCGGCGACTCGATCCCTGCCGGCCAGGTCGTGCCCAAGGACTCTACCCACCTGCATTTCGGCAAGGCGCAGTCCACCGCGGAAGTCACCCTGTCGCCGGGCAAGCATGTGCTGACGCTGCAATTTGCCGACGGTATCCACCGCAGCTATGGCAGCCAGCTGGCCACCACGATCAACGTGACGGTCAAGTAAGCTCTTTTTCCGATCCCCCGGCCTGGGGGATCGTGTTTTTGGGTTAGCAACCCGCGCAACGAAAAACCCGTAGGTGTTGTCATGGGTTCGGAGGCTCAGCCCGGGCTGTGCAAAAAGTCCGAAAAATGACACATCATGAGAAGGAGCACAAGAAAGTTTACTTTTTTAGCAGTATTGTTGATTTTTGTCCTGTTTCTGCAAATGGGTTGTGCGAAGACCGGTACGAGCCTGCAGAAAAGCGCCGTAACCTATTTGACGCTGATCAATGCTTCCGCTTTATCTTCCAATGTAACGGTTTTGCTCAACGATACGGCCGCTACGGTGACGGGCGGGATCGCCGCCGGAGCGTATTCGCAGATTTATGGCCAGGAACGCCCCGGTACCTATGATATCAAATTCGTAGCCGCCGCTTCGGATAGCTTACTCACGGAGATCCCCGGCTTCATTTTCGATACCCTCAATTTCTATACGATGATGGTTTATACGGTGCCGCAAACCGGCGCCGTGCGGGCGGCCACCATCCAGGACGATTTCACCTCCCTTTCCTCCACCCAGGCGAACTACCGGTTCTTTAATCTCTGCTCGACCCATCCACATGTGGACCTCTACTTGAACGGCGCCCTGGCGCAACAGGGCCGTTCCACCGCCGACAACGCGACCAACTTTTCGTTCGACGGTTTTCAAACGACCACGCCGGCGACGTATACGATTACGGCAAAGGTTGCGGGTACGGACAGTGTGATCGTATCCAGGAGCAATGTCCCGCTGGCATTGGGGAATGCTTATACCATCTTCCTGAGCGGGATCGACGGGTCTCCGAGCAATCCGCTGTTAATCAATGTCCTGCAGGCTTCATATATTTATTAAATAGAGAACCCCGGCTATGCCGGGGTCCTGGTGAGGTCCACATCCGCATACGAGCTTACCGGCTCGCAGGTGCAGATCAGATTGCGGTCGCCCACGGTGTTGTTGACACGCGCGACGCTGGGCCAGAATTTGTTCTCCCGGACATAGGGCAGCGGGAAGGCCGCCTGGTTACGGGTATAGGCATGTTTCCATTCTTCGGCGATGATCACCTGCTGGGTATGCGGCGCATTCTTCAGCGCGTTATCGGTCTTGTCCGCCCTGCCTTCTTCGATCGCGGTGATCTCCTCATGGATGCTGAGCATCGCGTCGCAGAAACGGTCGAGCTCAGCCTTGTCCTCGCTTTCCGTGGGTTCGATCATGATCGTGCCCGGCACGGGGAAGCTGAGGGTGGGTGCGTGGAAGCCGTAGTCCATGAGCCGTTTGGCGACATCTTCCGCTTCGATGCCCGCGCTGGCTTTGAAGGGGCGGAGGTCGACGATGAACTCGTGGGCGCAGGTGCCACCGGCGCCGGTATAGAGGATCTTGTATTTCTTCTCGAGCCGCGCCCTCATATAGTTGGCATTGAGGATCGCATAGCGGGTGGCGTTAGTGAGCCCTTCCGCCCCTAGCATCTTGATATAGGCGTAGCTGATCAGCAGGATGCTGGCAGACCCAAAGGGAGCGGCCGAAACGGCATGTCCTGCCGAACCCGATGCCGTCTCCGTGTTGCCTACGATCCGCAGGCCCGTCTCTACATTCACGACATGCCCGGGGAGATAGGGTTTCAGTTTCTCCGTGACGCAAATGGGACCCATGCCGGGACCGCCGCCGCCGTGGGGGATGGCGAAGGTCTTGTGGAGGTTCAGGTGGCAGACATCGGCGCCGATGCGCCCGGGGCTGGTAAGGCCTACCTGGGCGTTCATGTTGGCGCCATCCATATAGACGAGACCGCCGTTGTCGTGGATGATGCGGCAGATCTCCACGATGGCCTCTTCGAAGACCCCATGGGTAGAAGGGTAGGTGACCATGAGGCCGGCGAGCCGGTCCTTGTATTGAAGTGCTTTTTCCTTGAGATCGGTGACGTCGATATGACCGTCGTCATCGCTTTTTACGACCACCACCTTCATTCCTGCCATGATCGCGCTGGCAGGGTTGGTGCCATGCGCACTAATGGGGATGAGCAGTACGTCACGGTGTGCGCCGTCGTTGGCGTTGTGATAAGCGCGGATGGTCAGCAAACCCGCGTATTCTCCCTGGGCGCCGCTATTGGGTTGGAGCGAAGTGGCTGCGAAGCCGGTGATCTCGCTGAGCCATTCTTCCAGCTCGGCGAGGATGCGGCGATAGCCTTTCCATTGGTCGGCGGGTGCGAAGGGATGGAGACCGCCGAACTCGGGCCAGCTCACGGGGATCAGTTCCGTCGCGGCATTGAGCTTCATCGTGCAGGATCCCAGGGAGATCATGGACGTATTGAGCGAAAGGTCCTTGACCTCGAGACTGCGCAGATAGCGCATCATTTTGGTCTCGGAATGGTAGGTATTAAAAACGGGATGTGCGAGGAATTCGGAGGTCCGGGTGACGGTGGAAGGGATATTGCTCAGGGTGTCGTCGACGTCGAACGTGACCGAGACAAGCGAATTGTCGGTGAGTTCTCCAAAGACACTAAGGATATTGAGCACGTCTTCCTGCGTCGTGGTCTCGTCGAGCGAGATACCGACGGTGCCGCCGGAATAATGGAAATTCATGCCATACGCTTCCGCGGTATGCCGGAGTGCGGCGGTGTCCTTGACCTTGATGCGGACCGTATCGAAATAGTATTCGTTGAGATTGGGATAGCCGAGCTCTTCCAGTTCGCCCGCGAGCGTGCGGGTCAGCAGGCTCACGCGTTTAGCGATGCGGGTGAGGCCTTCGGGACCATGATAAACGGCATACATAGCGGACATGTTGGCGAGCAGGGCCTGGGCCGTACAGATATTGGACGTGGCCTTCTCGCGTTTGATGTGCTGTTCGCGGGTCTGCAGGGCCATCCGCAGGGCGCGGTTGCCCTGGGCGTCGACGCTGACGCCGATGATCCTGCCGGGGATCGCGCGTTTGAATTCGTCACGCGCGGTGAAGAAGGCGGCATGCGGGCCACCGAAACCCATGGGTACACCGAAACGTTGGGCGGTGCCGATGGCGACATCGGCGCCCAGTTCACCGGGAGGCGTCAGCAGGGTGAGCGCCAGCAGATCGGTGGCCATCACCACATAGGCGCCGGCGGCATGTGCCTGGCCGATAAAGTCGCGGTAGTCATAGATGGCGCCGTTGCTATCGGGATATTGAACGATGGCGCCAAAATAACTGCTGTCCAGCGTGACCTTGCGGAAATCGCCGATGACCAGCTCGATGCCCACCGGCTCTGCCCGGGTGAGCAGGAGGTCTTTGGTCTGGGCGAAGATATGCGTGTCGACAAAGAATTTCGGCGTCGTGATATGATCATGATCTTTGTTCTTGAGGTTGAAGAACATGGTCATGGCTTCGGCGGCTGCGCTGCCTTCGTCGAGAAGCGAGGCATTGGCGAGGGGAAGGCCCGTGAGATCGGCTACCATGGTCTGGTAGTTCAGCAGGCTTTCCAGGCGTCCCTGGGAGATCTCGGCCTGGTAAGGGGTGTATTGCGTATACCAACCCGGGTTTTCGAATACATTGCGCAGGATCACGCTGGGGACGATCAGATCGTAATAGCCCTGGCCGATATAAGATTTGAAGACTTTGTTGAGGGATGCGATCTGACGCAGCGAGGTCAGGTATTGGTGTTCGCTGAACGGACCGGGGATGTTGAGCGGTTTGCCGGAACGGATGGATGCCGGGATGGTCCGGTCGATCAACGCATCGAGGGAGCCAACACCGATGGTCTTCAGCATGCCGGAAGTCTCCCGTTCGTCGGGGCCGATATGACGGCTCGCAAATTCATTCGCTTGTTGTTCGAATAGATTCATAAGTAGATAAAGAGGTTGACCAAGATGAAAAAGATTCGCAAAGGTACAACGCTTGAAGGAGAAAATGTGCGGTCAATGCGGTTTTGTGGGAAGGTGCCGCATTGACCGCAAAAGGCTTACGTCTGTCCTGCGGACGATGCCTCCGGCATCTGGGTTTTGAAAAACCTGGACGAACACCCTGGCGGCCTCCGGCCGCCAGGACATAATGGAAAATGGCCGTCCCCACTTTGACAAATTGGGACTGGCCATTTTCTTTAAAAACCCCTAAACCCTAAAAATTGAATGCTAAACTATTCGTGCGTTAGCAGGAATGAATTGCTGGAACAAAATTAGCGCCTAAAACACCAATTAAGGAGCTTGGATAATTAAAAGGAAATTAAAATTGCGGATCAGTCGCAAAGTTCAGATTATCAACGTCTTCTGCCGCCCTTAATTGATCGCTTGTCAATCGGCTGCCGTCGTGGCTCCAGCCGGGAGGACCAAAGACATATTGCCATTTTTCCCTCCAGCCGATATCCTGCCGGGCCAGATCCTTGCCGATGGCCTTCCACTCATGGAAGACAATGTTCCCCGGACCGGTGTTCTCCAGGGGTTTGGTCAGCCCAAACTTAACGGCTTCATACTGGGTCTCGGGCAGTTCGGCCTGAAAGGTGCCGAAGAGCTGGTCCCAGATGATAAGGAACATACCCATGTTCCGGTCGAGGTATTTGCTATTCGAAGCGTGATGTACGCGGTGATGCGATGGGGTGACGAGGATATATTCCAGCCAACCCATTTTGTCGATCAGCTCGGTGTGGACGAAAATGCCCCAGATCTGGGTCGCGGAATACATGAAGAGGATATCCAGCGGCCGGAAGCCGAGGAATGCCAGCGGTATAAAATAAACAAAACGGTAAAGCGGCTGGAAGACAGAAGACCGGAAGCCCACCGTAAAATTGAAGTGTTCGGACGAGTGATGGGTAACATGTACGGCCCAGAAAAAGCGGATCTCATGATCCCAGCGATGCAGCCAGTAATAGAGAAAATCCTCCCCGAGCAGCAACAGCAGCCAATACGAGAACACGCTCGTGACCGAAAGCCAGTGATGCTGGTAGCAGGCTCCGAGGATCAGGAGCGTAGCGGTGCGGAACAGCAGGTCAATGCCGCCGTTGAGCAGCATCAGGTAGACATTGGTGAGCGTATCTTTCCAGGCGTATGTTTTGCGGGAGTGCGAATGATGATGACGATGGCCATAATTACTGAGCAGGATCTCCAGACCGATAATGATGAGGTAGATCGGCGTGCTGATGAGGATCAATATTTGTTCTCTGAGGCTTTCCACGGGCTAAAAATAAGGCAAATAACGCACCTTTGCAGCAGCGTATTGTCGTGCAAGTGTTAATTACGTGCAAACGCTTATATATGACAGATTTGTTAAATAACTGGCAAAAAAAGAGCGGCGACCGGCAGAAGCTCTATAAAAGATGGCTCGAAAAGGCCGACAAGGCTCCTAAAAGGAATCGCATTTTGGAGAAGCTGCCGGAGTTTCATGAAGAAGCTTTCAAGCGGATCGACTGTCTGCAATGCGCCAACTGTTGCAAAAGCTATTCGCCGCGGTTCAAGACGCCGGACATCAAGCGGATCGCCCGGCATTTGCAGCTAAAGGAAAGCGAGTTCATCGAACGCTATCTCCGGCTCGATGACGACGGAGATTATGTGACGCGGTCGACGCCCTGCCCTTTTCTGGGGCCGGACAATTATTGCGGCATCTATGACGTACGGCCTTCCGATTGCGAGCGGTTTCCCTATACCGATGAGGATGTGCTGGTGAAGCGGCCGGCGCTGACGCAAAAGAACTCGACTTTTTGCCCAATCGTCTATTTTGTACTCGAGAAGCTGATGGCGGCAGTGGATTGAGCCACGGTACGGAGCCTAATATTCCATCTTACGTAAACTGGGTGCCCGGAACCAGGTGGTGAGCACCACGGCTATCGTCATGCATCCGCCGAAGACCACGGAGGGTACGACGCGCATGAGCTTGGCCATGACCCCGCTCTCGAAGGAGCCGAGTTCGTTGCTGGAATTGATGAACATGGAATTCACCGCCGATACCCGTCCCCGCATCGCGTCTGGAGTTTTGACCTGTACGATGGTGCCGCGGATGACGACGCTGATGCCGTCCATCATGCCGGCGCAGATGAGCGCGAAATAAGAGAGCAGATAGAGTTTGGACAACCCGAAGACAATAATACAAACACCAAAGCCGAAGACGGCATAGAGCAGGATATAGCCTTGTTTACGTCGCAGAGGCCAGAGCGTGAGGATGGTGAGCATGCAGATCGAGCCGATGTCGTCCGCGGCATTCAGCCAGCCGAAGCCGACGGGGCCCACCTTTAAAATATCCCGGGCGTATACGGGGATCATGGCGACGGCGCCGCCGAACAGCACGGCAAAGAGATCGAGGGCCAGTGCACCAAGGACCTCGCGGGTATGCAGGACGAAGCGAAGTCCCTCCTTGATACTTTCCCAGGGTTTAACATCCCGGATGACCATGACCTGTTTGGGTGAGAGGGTAAAGAGCACCAACCAGGCGATAAGCACATAGGCGCCGACGACGCTGAAACAGATCAGATAGCTGGTGTGTGCGATGAGGAAGCCGGCCGTGGCATGCCCGAGTACGGAGGCGAAGAGAAAGGCGCTGGTGTTGAGGGTGACGGCGGCGGGCAGCTTTTCTTTGGGCACGATCTGCGCGATGATGGCGCTGAGGGTTGGTCCGGCGAAGGCACGGATCACGCCGGTGAAGAAGATGATGCTATAGGTCAGCCATTGGAGCCAATGGCTTTGAAGACGTCCCGCGATGGGCCCGAAAGACAGCGCCAGCAGCCCTCCCACGCAAAGCAGGTAGAACACGGTGGTGCGAAGCAGCATCGAGCGTTTATCGCTTTTGTCGATGACATGTCCTGCGGGTAGCGCCAGGCAAAAAGCAGGGATGAATTCGGAGAGGCCGATGAGCCCGATGGCGAGGGGATTATGGGTGATCTCGTAGATGCGCCAGCCGACGATAGTGGTGACCATGCGAAGGGCCATGACGTAGAAGAAGCGGGCCAGGATAAAGTGTCGGTATTCGGTGATGCGTAAAACGTCCAGAGCGCTTAATCGTCGTTCCTCGTTTTCCATGAGTGCTAAGGTAACGTAAAATAGTTGTTTTTCTCGTCGTAGTCGTTATCCAGCGCGTCGAGGACTACCTGAAGATGGGCCTTGTTGCCGAGGAAATCGGCGTTGCTCACATCGATGAAGATCGTCCGGATATGGTGCTGCCGGATATATTGTGTATAGGTCTCCTGGATGTTCAGCAGGTATTCATCGGGGATGGCCTGTTCGTAGGAGCGGTTCCGTTTGCGGATATTGACCTGCAGCTTCGACACCGGCGCATGCAGATAGATCAGCAGTTCCGGTTGAACGAGCTGCGCGGACATGATCTCGAAAAGTTTCTGGTAGAGTTTGTATTCCTGTTCAGGCAGATTTACCCGGGCGAAAAGCAGGCATTTGGTGAACAGATAGTCCGAGATGGTGATGGTCTGGAAAAGATCGTCGATCTGCACCAGCTCTTTGAGCTGTTTGTAGCGTTCGGCCATAAAGAACAGCTCGAGTGGAAACGCATATTGCGCGGGGTTCTCATAGAACTTCGGCAGAAAGGGGTTGTCGGCGAACTGCTCGAGGATCAGCCGGGCATTGTAATGCCGGGCGAGCAGATGCGCCAGTGTGGTCTTTCCGGCCCCGATATTCCCTTCTACGGTGACAAAATGGTAGTTCATCCGTTCATAATTTTTTTACTTTCAGCGGGTCGGTACAGGCCAGTAGCAATTCCCGTACCGTAACGTGCAGAACAGGATGACAATAATCCGGCGCGATGTCACAAAGCGGCTCGAGTACGAACCGGCGGTTGGCGATCTCCGGGTGCGGGATGACGAGCTCGGGCAGACGAACGATCGCATCATTAAAAAAAAGAATATCTATGTCGATACGCCGGGAGCCATATTTTTCCAGCCGTTTCCGGCCCATCTTTGCTTCGATGTGCAGCAGGGTTTTCAACAGGGTAGGGGCATCGGCGGAGGTCTCCAGGAGCAGGGCCTGGTTCAGGAACCAGGGCTGGTCGGTTCTGCCCCAGGGGGCGGTCTCATACAGGGGCGACGCCTGCCGGATGGTACCGGCGGCGGTCTCGAGACGGGTGCGGGCTTCGGCCAGCGCTGCCTGCCGGTCTCCTTCGTTGCCACCTATCAATAAATAGGAGCTATTCATAGATTCGTTACTTTCGGGGGCCCAAATATCTTTATTTTTGGCCTTCGGTCAAAGGCGAACTTCGGTTCGCACTAAATAACATCCACACATGAGGGGCTTTTTTAAATCATTTTTTGCGGCGCTGCTGGCGTTGCTGGTCTTCACAGTGATCGTCGTGATCATCCTGGTCGTCATTGCGGGTGGCCTATTGTCTCCAAGCAAGCCGGAAGTAGGAGCCAAGGCCGTGCTGGTACTGGATCTCAGCCAGACCTTTAAAGAACAGGCGCAGGATAACCCGTTATCCGATCTGGGTTCCGATGACCAGTACGATGTTCCCGGGCTTTATGACGTCATCCGCTTGTTACACTATGCCAAAACGGATTCCGCCGTCAAAGGTATCTATATCAAATGCAACAACGATCCCAATGGTTTTGCCACCAACGAAGAGCTCCGGCACGCGCTGGTCGACTTTAAAAAGAGCGGGAAGTTCATTGTCGCTTATGGCGAGGGGATCACGCAAAAGGCCTATTATGTCGCGACGGCGGCGGATAAGATCTATTTGAATCCCAAGGGCGACCTGGAATGGAAGGGATTTGCATCCGAAATGCTGTATCTCAAAACGGCATTGCAGAAGCTGGAGATCGATCCGCAGGTATTCTATGCGGGTAAGTTCAAAAGCGCCACGGAGCCTTTACGCGAAGACCATATGTCCGATGCTAACCGGCTTCAGCTCACCACCTTGCTGAACGGTTTGTTCGACCGGGTGCTGCATACAACGGCGGGCAGTCGCGGTCTTGACACCACCGTGTTGCGCAAATGCGTCAACGAACACCTGATCAATTTTCCTTCCGACGCATTGAAGTATGGATTGGTGGACGGATTGAAGTATGACGACGAGGTCAAAGACGAAATCCGGCAACGGACGCATGTCGCTGCGCATTCCTGGAACAATTTCGTTCCGATAGGAAAATATGCCAAGGCGGTAAATTACAAGACGGTTGGGAAGGACAAGATCAGCCTGATCTATGCCGAAGGCGATGTAGTGGAAGGCAAGGGTGCGCGGGAGGAGATCGGTTCCGACACGTATCGCTGGCTGATCCGGAAAGCCCGGTTCGACAAGGATGTCAAGGCGATCGTGCTCCGCGTCAATTCTGGTGGCGGCAGCTCCCTGGCGAGCGAGAATATCTGGCGCGAGGTAACGCTTGCCCGCAAGGAGAAACCCGTGATCGTTTCATTCGGGGATGTAGCCGCTTCGGGCGCTTATTATCTTTCTTGCAACGCAGATTCTATCTTTGCCATGCCGGGAACGATTACCGGTTCTATCGGGGTGTTCACGTTGATACCTAACCTGCAAGGGTTCTTTAAAAATAAATTGGGGGTGACCTTCGACGGCGTGAAGACGGCGCCTGAAGCAGATATATTGTCCAATATCCGGCCGCTATCGCCCATGGAAAGGACGTTTATCCAGGCATCGATCGATGCCATCTATACCGATTTCAAGACGCGGGTGGCCGATGGGCGAAAAAAAGATCTCGCCTATGTAGACAGCATCGCGCAGGGGCGGGTATGGAGTGGCACCCTGGGGGTTTCGCTCGGCCTGGTGGACCGGATCGGCACCTTGCAGGATGCGATCGACTGTGCGGCACGGATGGCGAAGACGAGTGATTACCGGCTGGTGGAATATCCGGAGCCGAAGAGCTTTATCGACCGGCTATTGGGGACCTACAAGCGAGGCACGGGGATGAAGGCCGCGGTGAAGGAAGAGATCGGCGAAGACGGTTATCGTACCTGGGTTACCCTGAAAAAAGTGAAGAGCATGATCGGCGTTTCGGAGACGCGTCTTCCGTTCGATCTTACTATAGAATAGGGTGGACCACGGGTCCACCGGCCGAAGGCCCATCATAAGCGGTTGTGCACCGGCGGGCTATTTTTCGGTTGAGCACGTCGGTGCACAATATTATTATGAATAAGAATTACTCCCAGCTAAGGGCCATGCTGGCGATCGCCAAGGCAAGTTTCATGGCGATCCTGCGAAACCCGAGTGCTGTTGCTTTTAGTTTCGGTTTTCCGCTTGTGTTTATTTTAGTGTTTGGATTTATCGGGGGCGGTGTGCCCAGTGTTTCGATCGCGCTGGCCAACCCGGCCGATTCGTCGTCCTCGGTGATCAAGGCGCTCCTCGCGAGCCCGCTGGTGAAGCTGTCCGACGACCACGATACGGCTGCCGTCCATCACGACCTGGAGCGGGGCCGGATCGCCGCGACTGTTTGGGTCGATTCGTTGAAGTCTCCTGCGAATTTCTGGCAGTTCACCGTGCGGACCCAGACCTCTTCGGCCAGTGCCGATAAATACCGTATCCTGCAGGCGGCAATGGCACAGGTGCTCGAACAATTCGTGGAGCGCGGCATGCCGATGCAATACCGGCCTATCGTGATCATGCAGTTGCCGCAGATCCCCGGCCGCATCTATTCGGAGATCGATTTCATCCTGCCGGGCATGCTGGGCTTTTCATTGCTGAGCGCAGCAGTGTTCGGAGTCGCCTTTTTGTTCTTCAGCCTGCGGCAGCAGCTGGTGCTGAAACGCTATTATGCCACGCCGATCGGCAAACCGTATATCGTCCTCGGGGAGGGTATCGCACGCGTGGTATTTCAACTGATCACCGCCGTGGTCATCATCGTCATCGGTAAGGTCGGGTTCCATTTCACGCTGGTCCATGGCTGGGTGACCTTTTTAGAATTGGTGGTGTTGAGTCTTTTCGGGCTTATCGTTTTCATGGGTTTTGGATTTATCATCAGCAGCGTGGCCAAAAGCGAGAGCACCATCCCGCCGTTCGCGAACCTGTTCACCCTGCCGCAGTTCCTGCTGGCCGGCACCTTTTTCCCGACGGACGTGTTCCCCAAATGGCTGCAAAGGTTCTGCGAGATACTACCGCTCAAACAGCTCAACGACGCTTTGCGGAATGTGGCCTTCGAAGGAGTCCATCTCACCGATTGCTGGAAGCAGCTGGGCATCCTCGCGATCTGGGGCATCGCGACCTATGCTGTGGCCGTCAAGGTTTTTAAATGGGAGTAAATGTGCCGAAAATGCGCTTCAAGAAAAATAGCGCATTTCCCCCAAACGGCTAATGTCTGTCCTTCGGACAAAAAGGCTACCGCCTTTTTAAATGAAATATATGAGAATAATCCGACTGATCCGATTTGGAATAGTGGCGCTTTTTGTTTTGTTCGTGGTGATGACGCTGCTGAGCCTGCTTTTCCCATCCTCGCTCCGGGTGATAAGGGTGGTGAATATAGCGGCTTCGCGGCAAAAGACGCTGGCGACGGTGAGCGATCTGCGGTCGTGGACGCAGTGGAATGAGTTTGTCAATTCGCCGCAGCTTACCCATAAGGCATGGTCGGACCCGGCCGATGGCAAAGGCGCCTGGATGCGCTCCGACCAGCTTTCGGTCGAGGAGACGGCGGTCGATACGCAGGGGATCACCTTGAGATGGGACCTCAAGGGCGGCAAGCAATATTCCGGCGTGATCGATGTCTACCAGACCTTTCCCGACAGCGTTTCGGTGGAATGGTGGTTCGATCTTCATTTCCGCTGGTATCCATGGGAGAAATTAGGTGTTTTTATATACGACCGGAAACTGGGACCTGCGATGGAAGAATCTTTGAGCGAGCTGAAACGGTATGTCGAAAATACGCGTTAACTTTGAGACCCCCTAAAGTCCTACCCGCCCTTCTTGTCATTAAAAAAAACCACCATATGCGAGTAAGACATGCTATTCTATGTTTGTTTGTCCTCTTGCTGGCCGGAGGATCGGCAGCCTATGCACAACCCAGCCATCCCAAAAGTCCGCATGACACCGTACGGGCCAAGGATATCACGATCACCTATGGCCGCCCATATAAGAAGGGGCGCGTGATCTTCGGTCAGCTGGAGCCCTATGGCAAAGTCTACCGGTGCGGGGCAGACGAGGCCACGCAGATCACCTTCGACAAGGATGTAAAGTTTGGCGGCAAGGAAGTAAAGGCCGGAACGTACACCTTTTGCGCCATCCCTAACAAGGACCATTGGACGGTGATCCTGAACTCCAAGTTGGGTCAGTGGGGGGCATTTAGTTACGACAAATACAAAGACCAGGATGTGGTGCATGTAGACGTACCCGTGAAGAACCTGAGCACGCCGGTGGAACAGCTGACGATGACGGCGGATCATGGCAGGGTGACCCTGGCGTGGGACACGGTCGAGATCGAGGTTCCTGTTACGATGTAAGGACCTGTTTCGAATATGACATGAGGCAATGGACCAGGAAATCATACACCTGGTCCATTTCTTTTTCCGTGATACAATAGGGAGGCATAAAATAAACGGTGTTGCCTAACGGCCGGAGATAGATGCCGGCGTCCAGCGCTTCCTGTGTGAGCCGGGGACCGATCGCGTTGATGTATTCGTCGCGGCCGGTATTTAGCTCGAAGGCTGCTACGGTACCCAGCGATCGGGCGTTGCGGACGATGGGATAGGAGCCGAGGGTCTCCAGGAAGGCTTCCTGGCGCCGGGCGATATGATCGATTCGCCGCAGACAGTCTTCATCCAGGAGGAGGTCGAGGCTGGCGAGGGCGGCGGAGCAGGCGAGGGGATTAGCGGTAAAGGAATGTCCGTGGAAAAGCGTCTTGCGCTTGTCGTCGCTGAGAAAGGCTTCGAAAATGGGTGTCGTCGTGGCGGTGACGCCGAGGGCCATGCTGCCGCCGGTGAGCCCTTTGCTCAGACAGATGATATCGGCCTTATGACGGAGATATTCACCCGCAAAGAGTTTCCCGGTGCGGCCGAAACCGGTGAGGACCTCATCGGCGATCATCAGGATACCCTGACCGGCGATCTCGGCGAGCAGCTGGTCGAACGACGCAGCGTCATACATCCGCATTCCACCCGCGGCCTGGAGCAGCGGTTCATAGATGATACAGGCGATCTCCGGACCTTGTTCCCGGACCAGTTTTAGCAAGTCGTAGATGTTGTCAGGAGAGGGCGTATCGATGAATACCGGCTCAAAGAGATAATCGCGGAAGGCGTCCGTAAAGACACTGCGTTCACTCACGCTCATGGCGCCAAAGGTGTCCCCGTGATAGCTATGATGAAAAGCGAGGATCTTGTTGCGCCGGCGGCTCGTGGTATCCCGGTCGTGGCGGTTGCCCCAGTATTGGATGGCCATCTTGATGGCGACCTCTACGGCGGTGGAGCCGTTGTCCGAATAAAAGACCCGGCTGAAGTTGCCGGGGAGAATGGGCAGAAGACGCTCCGCCAGGGCTACGGCCGGCTCGTGGGTAAATCCGGTGAAGATCACATGTTCCAGCTGAAGGGCCTGGCGGTGCAGCTTTTCTGCTATATGCGGGTGCGCATGTCCATGGATATTGACCCACCAGCTGCTGATGGCGTCGATATAGGCATTGTCTTTGTCATCGAATAAGAGAGTACCTTTACCTTTTACGATGGGAATGGGGGGTAGGAAGCCTTTGTGCTGTGTATAAGGGTGCCAGATCACCCGCCGGTCCCTTTCGGTCAATGAAATCATGGCCGTAAAGGTAAGGAATGCAACGAAGCAGCCGGTTTTCTTGTCAACACATTCAATAAGAGAAGATGGATCATCACCAGCTCGTCAAAGACTGTCTGAAGGGCGATGGGGTTGCACAAAAGCAGCTCTATGAGCATTTTGCGGGAGCGATGCTGGGGGTGTGTTATCGCTATACCAAATCGATGGTAGATGCGGAGGATGTACTACAAGAAGGCTTTATCCTGGTTTTCAAGAATTTGCACCAGTTTGCCTTTTCCGGCGAGCTGGGCGGATGGATACGCAGGATCATGGTGAATACGGCCATCAATTATCTGAAAAAAAACAGCCGGTATCAAACGGAATTGTTGTTCACCGATAGCGTCCTGCATCCGGTGTCGGATGAAGATCCCGAAGTCTCCTTGAATACCAAGGAGCTGGCCGATCTGATCCGGCAGCTGCCACCAGGCTATCAGGCGATCTTCAACCTGCATGCCGTCGAGGGATATAGTCATGTGGAGATCGGGAAGATATTGGGTATCAAAGAGGGGACGAGCCGCAGTCAGTATGCGCGGGCCCGGAGTTTACTGATCAGCTGGATACGCAAGTATACGGCTGCCAACAAAAATGAATCGACCTATGTACGACCCTAAATTTGAGAAGGCGATACAGCAAAAAATGGAGGAACTCGAGTTCCGGCCACCGGAGTCTGTGTGGGTAAACATAGAAAAAGCCGTTGAGGTCAAACGGCGGAGAAAGACGGCATTCTTCTGGCGCTATGTGTTGCCGGCGGTATTGGTGGTTGCCGCTGCAGGCCTCTATGGACATTACGCTTATGCTCCTGCCGGCTCCGCGGGCGGGAAGGCT
>JAICXX010000163.1 GCA_025934485.1 Chitinophagaceae bacterium | reverse complement strand
GCCGATGCGGTGCTGACGAACGATCTGATCAACGATGCCCGGTACATCGGCCCGGACCGTTATGCCATCGGGACTGCCGCGGGCGGGGTGCTGATCCTCGACAGGGCGGGGAAGCTGATCCAGCGGTTCTCCAGCGAGGAGGGGTTACAGAACAACAATGTGCTCCGTATCTTCGACGACAAGGACGGCAATCTGTGGCTTGGGCTGGCGAACGGGATCTCCTTCATCCGCTACAACACCTCCGTGAAGCTGATCCGGCCGATGCGGGACAACGAGCTGGTGAGCAATGCGGTGCGTATCTTCGATCACAAGCTGTATATCGGTACATCCAATGGTTTGTATGATATCCCGCTCGAACCGGCGATCAAGGATATCAGCGATCTCAAAGGGGCGTTTACCGAGGTGGGCAACACCAAGGGACAGGTCTGGGCGCTGGACGATCTCTGCGGACAGCTGCTGGTCGCACACCAGGATGGGATCTCGGTATTACGGGGTGGACAGGCCGCACCGGTGATGACGAAGCAGGGGGCCTGGGACTTCGTGACCATGGGGGGGTGCACCTGTGTCGCCGGTACCTACACGGGATTGGTGAATATAGAGGACCGGCAGGGCACACTGCAGGAGGGTTCCAAGCTCAACAATCTCTATGAGTCGCTACCGGAGATCGCCTATGACGGGAAGGGTACGGTGTGGGCGGCTCATCCCTATAGGGGCGTATTTAAAAATCCATTGCACGGCGACTTCACGCATTATGGCGCTAAACAAGGACTGCCGTCGAATCTCAATAATTATATAACCATGGTCCGCGGCAAGGTGGTCGTCGGGACGGAAAAAGGGGTCTATGAATACGATGCGAGTGCGGACCGATTCGTCCCCAGTGCCTTTTTTCAGCCGATATTCGGGGACACTGCCGTCGCCTATCTTAAAGAGGACGCCACGGGAGATATCTGGTTCGTCAGTAACTCACGGGTAGGGGTTATCGATTTCAGCAAGACGGCCAGCGGCTCGGTGGTCTATTTCCCCGAGCTGAATGGGCAGACGGTCAAGGGCGCGGCCATGATCTATCCGTACGACAAAGAAAATATCTTTATCGGTTCGAACAATGGCGTCTATCATCTCAACTACAGCAAGTATCTCGAATCCAGCGACCGGATCACCGTGTTGCTGGGCACGGTGAAGGCCATCGCGGAAAGGGACAGTGTGGTCTTCGGGGGATATGTGGAAGGCGACGGTAATACGGCCGGTGGGCCCGGCGGGCAGCCCGTCAAACTGCCGAACCACTGGAACTCGTTTCATTTCGAATACGCATCGCCTTTATATACGCAACCCGGCCTGGTAGAGTTCAGCTACCGGCTCGAGGGGTTCGACCGCGACTGGTCGGAATGGACTACGAAGGCGGAGAAGGACTATACCAATCTCCCTTACGGCAAATATACGTTCGTGGTCAAGGCCCGGGATAATTTGGGGAAGGAGTCGGCGCCGGCGAGCTTTACGTTCATCGTGGGCCCGGCCTGGTATCAAACGGCGTGGGCCTATCTTTTTTATCTTTTGGTCGCGGTAGGGTTCGTGTACCTGGTCCGGTGGCATCAGCGGCGGCGGATCGAGCAGCACCGGCGGAAATATGAAGAAGAGCAGGAGCGGCAGGAATATCTCCACAGCCTGGAGCTGGATCGAAAGGAGAAAGGGTTGATCGCTTTGCAGAATGCCAACCTGGAGGGAGAGCTCCAATTCAAGAACAGGGAGCTGGCGACCGTGACGATGCATTTTGTAGAGCGCGGCGGGATGCTGAACAGCATTAGGGAAGAGCTGCTTACGGTGATCAAGCGGTTGAACACCCCCAACCTGTCGCATGAGTTCCGGAGTGTGTTCCGAATGCTCAATGACACGGAAAAAAGCGATGACGACTGGTACCGGTTTGCGCTGCATTTCGACCAGGTCCACAATAATTTCCTTTCCAATCTCAAGGTTAAATACCCGCAGCTCAGTCCCACCGATCTCAAACTCTGCGCCTACTTGCGGCTGAACCTGAGCTCGAAAGAGATCGCGCAGCTATTGAACATCTCGCTCAAGGGTGTGGAGGTCAGTAGGTACCGGCTGAGGAAAAAGCTCAACCTGGCGACGGAAGTCAATCTGCACGATTTTCTTATGGAGGTGTAGGCAGCCCGAACGGCCGGACGCCGCCGCCTAGGAAAAAATTCCTAGAATTTGTTTGGATGGTAGGAAAAATTTCCTAGCTTAGGGGCATGAAAGCAGAAAAATCAGGGAAAAAAGAGCAGTTGGAGCCTACGCGGAGTGAGCTGGAGATCTTACAGGTCTTGTGGCAGTATGGTCCCAATACCGTGCGATTTGTCAACGACAAGCTGAACGAGCAGAAGAGGGAAGTCAACTATGCGTCGACGCTCAAGCTAATGCAGATCATGGCGGAAAAGGGTTTGCTGCAACGTGATGAAAGCCAGGTGAAACACATTTATAGTCCCGCCAGCGAGGAGGACAAGACGAAGAGCCTGCTACTCGACAAGTTTGTCGATTCGTTGTTCAACGGGTCGGTGAGCAGCCTGATGCTGCATCTTCTGGACAACCGGAAGGCTTCGCAGAAAGAGCTGGACGATATCCGAAAATTATTGAATAAGGCAAAAGAAAAAGAGTAATTATGTCCACATTCATCAAAGGGCAGGTAGTCGTCGTCGGGCTGACAGTGCTATTGTCCGCGCCGGTGTTTGGTCAGACCGATAGTAGTGCGGTTGGGGGTTTTGGGAAGCGGTTCCACGTCAACGATGTATCGGTTATCAACAATGACGGCAAGCACAAAACGTACTCGATCCGGGCTACCGATACCCGTGGGAATAGCTGTAAGATGCGGAAGATCGACGACAAGATCGTTTTGCTCGAGGTCAACGGCAAGGCGGTGCCCCGGGACCAGTATGCGCGCTATGATGAATTGCTGGGTAACCTTGGTGAGCCTCCTGTGCCGCCGGTTCCACCTGTGGGGCCCGTTGCACCGGGGGCGGCTGTAGCACCTGGTACTCCCGCTCCGCCAGTGGCGCCAGTCGCGCCAGTCGCGCCCGCTATGGCCGCACCGGTTACACCCGCGGCTCCCGCCGCGCCAGCGGTTTCGCCTACGGTTGCCACTCCGCCTGTATCTCCTTTACCCCCTACCCCGCCGGCTCCGCCGGAGCCGCCGAGAGCCAATAAATATATCTCGCACATCATCGATGATCTCTTTGAAAAGGGCATCATCACCGAAGAGAACAAGCTTTCGTTCCTGCTGGATAACGAGCAGCTGACCGTGAATGGGGTGAAACAGCCGGACAATGTCTTCCAGTTCTTCAAACAGAAATATATCAGACATGCCGGAGATCATTTTAGTTATGAACGTCATGGTTCATCGGTGATCACCTCCATCAAAACAGACGATGACAACCATTAATATCACGCAAGCGCTTTGTCTTACGCTGGTCCACTCGTTGTGGCAGGGTTTTCTTGCGGCGGTGGCAGCGGGGATCGTTATCCTTTGCA
Source organism: Chitinophagaceae bacterium (assembly GCA_025934485.1). Lineage (GTDB taxonomy): Bacteria > Bacteroidota > Bacteroidia > Chitinophagales > Chitinophagaceae > Puia. The sequence goes on along the minus strand of JAICXX010000163.1, from coordinate 9,742 downwards.
CCAGGAGGTCGAAGGCGGCGGTGCGATACAATCTGCTGACGGCGGTACTTGTCCTTTTTCTGCTGGGCGCGGCGTTTACTTTTTTCCATGAGGCGGCCGGCAGCAACGAGCCAGGCGGCGCGGTGAGTGCGTGGGTGGAGGGCAAAGTTTCCGGTCTGGAGGAGACGGTGGTTCTGAGCGGCATACAGCCGCAGGTCCATGCCGGTATAGAGCGGTCCACCGGTATTTTTGGGCAGGTGGGTGACTTCCTGACCCTGCATGCTTCGACCGTGGTACTGGTCTGGATGCTTTGCTTGCTGGGACAGGTGGTACAGCTCATGGGTGGATTTTATCAGCTGGGCCGGCTGCGCCGGCGCCGGGTCTTCGACCCAGGCGTGTTGTGGCAGGAACGGCTGCAGCTATTGGCTGTCCGCCTGGGTATCCGGAAGCCGGTGGAGCTTATACAATCCGCGTATGTGGCCGTGCCGGTGACCTTTGGGTTCCTGAAGCCGTCGATCCTGGTGCCGCTGGGTATGTTGACCAATCTTCCCGCCGACCAGGTAGAGACGATCCTGTTGCATGAGCTGGCGCATATCCGGCGCAACGATTATCTCGCAAACCTACTGCTGCATATCGCCGAGGCGGTGTTCTTCTTCAACCCCGGGCTACGGTGGGTCGCCTCGCTGATCCGCGAGGAACGGGAGGCTTGTTGCGACGATATGGTGCTGAACACGGCGGATCGCAACAGCTATTTCGATGCGCTGGTGGCCTTTGGAGAAAATACATTTGTCCGGCAGCGTTATGCCCTTCCACTGGGGAAGCGGAAAACGGACCTGTTGTGGCGTATCAGGCGAATGCTAAACCAGGAAAATAAAAAACTACATATTATGGAAAAGGCGATCTTGTCCTTGGGACTAACGGCTATATTGGCTATCGGCCTGATCAGTATGCGCGCTGCAGAACTTCAGGCGGACAAGCGGCAGACGGCCCATCAGGCGGCATGGCAAGGTACGGATACGGTTCCTACATCGTCCAACGCCTCGGGCAAGCGGGCCAAGGAGCAGTTCCCGAGCATCAGCACCAGGGTCGAAGATAACGGGTCGACAAAACAATATAAAATAGACGCGACAGACGCGGAGGGGAATACCTTTCAGCTGACCAAAGTCAATGGGACGGTGACCGAGCTGGTGATCAACGGCAAATCCATTCCGGAGAGTGATTTCGACCAATATCTCTACATCTTCGATGAGATCGAGAGCAGGAATCACGAGACGGCGGGTGAGCAAGGAGGCGAGGACAGGGTCACCGCTGCCGAGCGCGAGTTGGCCAGGGTGCAGGAGCGGCTGGATGCCGCCAACCAGGAACAAACCGATGCCCAACAGCGGCTCGAGGAACAGCAGGAGCGGCAGCAAGAGCTGCAGGAACAGGAGCAGGAGAAACAACAGGAAAAGCTTGAGCAGGACCAGGAGAAGAAACAAGAGAAACTCGAGCAGGACCAGGAAAAACGGCAGGAGGCCTTAGAAAAACAACAGGAAGCGGCGGAGCAGGCGGCGGAGAGAAAGCAAGAAGCCGCTGAGCAGGAGGCCGAAAGAAAGCAAGAGGCCGCCGAACAGCAAGCGGAGCGGCAACAGGAAGCTGTCGAGAATCAGCAGGAAGCTGTCGAGAAACAGCAGGAGGCCGTCGAGCAACAGGAGGGGAGCAGGAATGCGGCCGACCGGTCCATTAACCAGCTCATCGGCGATATGATCGATCTCGGGTTAGCCGGGTCGCGGGAGGATATACATTCGTTTACGCTGGATAGCAATGGGCTGACCATAAATGGCTCGCGGCAATCCGGGGATGCTTACCAGTCGCTGAAGCGGAAGTATATCAGGAATGCTTCCGAGCATTATATTTATTCGCACAATGGCAACGGCACGACCGTCGATGTGAGACAGTAATAGCCGTTTTACTTATATATCCTTCCCATATACGGGTCGTCGAAGATCAGCTTGCGGAGCTTTTCCGCGTCGATGGCGCCTTCGTGAGCATAAACGATCTTTCCGCCGGGTTCTACCAGCATGCTATAGGGCAACGCACCCTGCCATTTGGGATCGATGGCGTCGATGAGCTTGTATTTATCGTCGCCGGTGAAGATATAATTTGGCGAAGACGACTCCTGTTTCTCCAGGAAGCGAAGCGCCTTGCCCCGGGCCGTGGTGTCATCGGTGCTGATGCTTACCAGCTCGAAGCCGCGGTCGCGGTACATGCGGTTCAACGTCACCAGCTCGGGGAATTCCTGCACACAGGGTACGCACCACGTGGCCCAGAGATTGATGAGCCGCAATTTTTTGGAATCATTGTGCACAAGGGTGTTGACGCCGGCGACGCCGATGGTGTCGAGGTTCACGGGTTCGTGCGCCCAGGTGATCGCCGCTTTCTGCGTCCAATTCTCCTTTTCGATCCATTTTATACTACAGCCAAAGGTCTTGGTGACGGCGACGGGCGGCTCTTTGCCCGCCAGCAGCGCTTCTATGGCATTGCGGGCATCGAGGCTATGCGGAGTCTTCGCGGGGTTCTCGGTGTCGTCGACGCGGCCGTCGTAGCGCAGCCGGCGCTGGGCATCGAAGATAAAGACGTGGGGTGTCGAGACGGGTCCGAAATTTTTTGACACGGATTCCGTCTCACCATCATAGAGATAGGGGAAGTTGTAGCCTATCTGCCGGGCCCTGGTCTTCATGTCGTCGAAGCTGTCGCCGACGTCGCTATAGCCGAGCTCGTCGAGCCGGAGGGCCCCCGGGGCATTGGGACTGATCGCGACCACGCGGACGCCTTTGGGTGCGTAGTCGCTGGTGAGTTTTATGATCCGTTGTTCATAGGCCTGCGAGGTCGGGCAATGGTTACACATGAATACGACGACGAGGACACGCGCTTCTTTGAAAGAGTTCAGCGTATACGTGTTGCCGTCGACGCCGGGCAAAGCGAAATCGGGCGCCGGGGAGCCGATGGCGAGGGTTGGATGGTCGTTGATGTGTTCCGCGTCGATGGTGGTGGCCAGCTTTTCGAGCGGCTGCCCGGCGGCGATGGCGAGGAGATACCAGGCGTCATGCGGGAGCCATTGTTCGGCCCATCGCCAGTCGTAGTCTTTTCCCGTTTTGGCATAGGAGAGGTTGAAGTCGATATCGTGCTCGTCTTCGAGACCGGAAGTGATACCGTTGACGATGCCACCGGGGGCGTTGGTATATTCAAAAGTGCCAAAGAAGCCGTAAGCGGGGTTGTTATGTCCGGTGCCCTGGACCATGCAGGCATCGTAGGGATTGAGACCGAGGATCCAGTTGAGCTGATCGAGCGCAAAGCTCTGAAGGGAGTCGGTGAACGCTTTGTCCGTCTCGAAGAGCGGCGTCGCAAGACGGGCTGCGGCAGCCATCGAGCCGAGCCTGGCGTCTTCACCCTGCCACCAGGGCGAAGGTTCGGCGCCATGGGGGAAGAAGAAAGAGCTACGGCGGTGGCCCAGGGTATCCTGTACTAGCTGCCGGCTATAACCAAAGGGGTTATTGACCTCATGCGTGATCGCCAGCTCGTGTTCGAGGGAGCGATGGACGGCGGCTTTGATGGCCTGCCGGGTTTTTTGCGTCGCGTAGGGATAATAGTAAAGCAGGGTTACCAGAGGCAGGCCGGCGTCGGCGGGATGGAAGAAGGGGCGGTCGCCGTTGTCGGCGCGCCAGTAGTCCGTGTATCGCTCCCAGGAGGCAAGTCGGTTCACGAGGCTCTGGGCCCGTTTCTCCGCGGCGTCGCGATAGGCATCGCTGCGGGTGGCCTTGTAGAGTTCGGTAGCGGCGGCCAGGGCGCAGTAGTCGTCGACAATATTTTCTTTCCCGTCGTTGGTCATGGCGGGGTTGTTCTTTTCGAGGAAGGCGAAGGCGTCTTCGGCGGCCCGGAGGTATTGGGAGTCGGTGAAATCGCCGGAGATGCCGGTCATCGAGGCCATGGCGAGGGCGGCGATAGCGATGCCGCCACCGGAGCGGAAACTCGATTCGTAACTGTGCCAGTCGTTCACTGTGCGGTCGCCGCCGAAACTCTGGTCCTTCGATTGCTTGATCCGATAGCTTTGTTGCTCGGGAGAGATGATCCGGTCCTTCGCTGCTTTGGCTGCGCCGGGTGCACCAATGGAGCGATAGAAGGAGCCGCCCCGGGCCTGGACCCGGACGAGATAATCGGCGCCATAGGTCGCTTCGTCCATGATACGGCGAAGGAACTGCCGGTAGTCGGTGCCGGGTCTGGTGCTGAGAAGCTCCTGCGTTTTCAGCAGGCTGTAGGCGACAAAGGAGACCTGTTGGGGATTGAAAAAGGTAGAGAACGAAAGATGCGAAAGGTGGATGCCGTAGTCACCCGTTGCATCATACCAGCCGCCATGGAGATCCAAGGTGTCGCTTGAGTATTGGACGGCGGGGTTGTGGGCGGAGGGTGGAAGGACGAGATGATGATCGGCCTTGTCGATGAGCCCGGCCGAGCGTTGTCCTTTGAAATAATACAGGATATCGGAGAGGGTAGCTTTTTCGAGGACATTCTTACCGATGATAAAAGGATAGGATGTCGCGGTGTGACCGGGCCCGCTCACCCGCAGCCGGAACATGCCGGCTGCGGAATAAGGGGTGAAATCGATGGTCCAGAACTGCCAATGTTTCCATTTGTCCACAGGGCCACTGTATTTTGGCTGGCCTTTGTAGACGACTTTGCCGCTGCTGTCGTCGATGAGCTCGAAGATAGTTACCGGGAAGCGGGTCCCGGCCATCGCGACCGCGTGTTTGGCCTTGTTGTATTCATAGCCTACCTGGTTCGTGACAACCTGTAGGGACTGGGCACGAAGCAAAACGGGGCCGGCGATGAGCAATAGGGCGAGGGTTGCACGGAACGCGGTCGGGGTCGCACGGAACGCGGTCGGGGTCGCACGGAGCATAGACAGGGAAATATTGGAGTGCATAGACATAAGAATTAAAAGTTGGCTTTGTTGACATCCCACCAGAGACGGGTGCCGCCGTTATCGGGCCCGCCGAGCAATTGAATGCCTGCTTTCAGCGCGGCGGGGTTCACCGTAGCTTCGCCTGAAGGATAGGCCAGGCGGCGGACCTGGATCTTGGTATCGATGGTCCCACCGCTGCTGTTGACTACAACAGGGAAGAGTGCGGGGTAGCCGGTGCGACGGAATTCGGTCCAGGCCTCCTGTCCTTCGGGGAACATCGCGAGCCATTTCTGGGTGATGATCCGTTCCAGTTTCTGTTCATTGGTGGCGCCGGGGTCCCAGGCGATAGTAATCGACGACAGCGCGTTGATGTTATTGGCACTGTTGAGATAATCGACATAGTTTGCGGGGGTACTGGTATTGTCCGCGATATAGGCCGCGGCGGGGGATCCTACCCCTTGCTGCTGCATGGAGGTGTTGATGCCCGTTTCGTAATCCGTTTGCGGGTCACCGGCGTTGCTCCAGCCGCGCAGGGCTGCTTCCGCCTTGAGGAACCATACTTCTGCCGCCGTCATGATCGTTTCGGGTGCGCTAAGCGTAAAGGTACTAGTCGTATTGTATTTGGAGAAACCCGAATAGAAGGGTTTTGGCGGAATATTACAGCCGATACGGATGCCGGTATACTGCGTGGTATAACCGGCATTGGTGTCCGCCGAGAAATAGACGGGCAGCCGTGGGTCCTTGTAGCCATTCATATAGGAGCCGATGGACGCATTCATGGAATTATCACCATAGTTGTAGGTGATCTGGTAGTAGTCGTTACCATTCGCCTGGCTGGCGAGGATATTCGCATCGTCCGCCGGAACGCTCAGGAGGCCGCCGGTGGCGCCAAGGGCTGTTTCCGCCTGTTTCCGGGCGGTGGCGGCGTCGACTTTCGTGAGGTGCATGGCCAGGCGAAGCCGCAGCGAGTTGGCCAGCTTGAGCCATTTCGTATAGTCGCCGCCGTAAAGGGCATCATAACTCGCCAGCGGAGTAGAACCGGGATTGGCGGCGATATAGGTGGCGAGGTTGGCGGTTGCGGTATCGAGCTGCGCGAACATTTGGGTGTAGATCTGCTGTTGCGAGTCGTAAGGGACGCTGATGAGCGAAGTGCCGACCTGGCTATAGGGCACGGGGCCAAATTTATCCGTGATGCGATCTATGGCTTCTACCTCCACGATGAGGAAGATGGCCCACATGTCGGGATTATTCGTCCGGACGCCGGAGATCGCAACCTTGTTTTTGATGGGTCCTATGAGATTGGTGTAGACGCTGTTGAACCCTTCGCTATTCCAACCGTCGATGAAGACGTAGTTAGCGTTGTCGAGCGCCTGACCGAAGGTCTGGTCGGGAATGGCATAGCCGGCGTAGACATCGGCATTGAGATTCTGACCGATCTGGTAGCCGTCGTCGGTCATATACATGATCTCCTGTTCCAGGGGAATGAGAAGGGTCGAGACCTGGACCTTGTTATTCGGGATGCCCGTGGGATCGGTATTGTAGGATTCGAAATTTTTCGAACAGCCGCTGAGCGCTGTCACCAGGAAGGTGAGCAGGATGGCAAGACGGGTGACGTTATTTTGCATGTTCATGGTTGTCGTTTTTTAAAATACTACGTTAAGCTTCATGCCAAAATTGCGGGCAGCCGGCATGTTGAACACATCGACCCCACCGAGGCTGTTGCTGGTCGCGGAAGTGATCTCCGGATCGTAGGGCGCTTTGCGGCTGATGTAGAAGAGATTCCTGCTGGTGAGCGACAGCTTTAGGCTTTTCACCGTGTGGGAATGGATGGGCAGGATATAGCCGAGGGCAGCTTCGCGCAACCGGACTACGGTAGCGCTATAGACATACTGACCCAGCGTGGCGTTACGACCGCCGATGAAGGTATACCAGTTCTTGGGGTCGATCTCAGTCACGGTCTTGCCGGTGGATTGGTCCACGCCATTGACGGCCACATAGCCTTTGTCGCGGGCGTCGCCGCTGACCTTAGAGACACCATAGTAGTCGAGCATGCCCTGCATTACGGATATCACCTGCCCGCCGAATTTCCCGTCGAAAAGGATATTGAGCGAAAAATTGTGGAGGGTAAAGGTGTTGTTCCAGCCTATTTGGTAACGTGGGTTGGGGTTGCCTACATCTGTAAAGCCATTGAGCGTGCCACCACCCTGCTGGGGGAAGTAGTTGCCGTTGCCGTCGGGGTTGAGGACCAGCCGGCCCTGTGCGTCTTTGAGCAGCGTCTGTACATAGATATCGCCATATTGTCCGCCTTTGGCCACGTAGGTATCATAGTTGCCGTTACCCGGCGTGAGATCCACGAGATCGATGCCGGCTTTGGAGTCGATGTCGATGACCTTGTTGATGTTCCGGGAGAAGTTGACGGTGGTGGTCCAGTTAAAGAACTTTTGCTGGATCAGGTTGTAGCCCAGGGTAACCTCGAGGCCTTCGTTCTGGATGTTACCGGCATTGATATTGCCCGAACCGTAGCCAGATGCGGGGGGAGGAACGATACCGATGTCCTGGTTATACGTATTGGTCTTGTACAACGTGATCGCAGCGGTGAGGTTATCGCCAAAGAAGCGTGCGTCGACACCGGCTTCCCAGGCTTTGGTTTGTTCCGGTTTGAGATTGGTGGGTGCCGAGCCATTGAGCACGGTGTTGGCCCCTGAGGCGGTATTTACGGGGTTCGTTTGGTATTGTCCAACGGTGTTGCCTACCTGCGAATAGGACCCGCGGAGCTTTAGATACGTTATGGCCTGCGGCAGGGTAGTCATCTGGCTGATGATGAAGGAGAGACCGGCCGAAGGATAGAAATAATGTTCGTCGGGGGTGTAGGACAGGTTCGAGGACCAGTCGTTCCTACCGCTTATTGTCAGGAACGCATAGTTCTTGTAGGCGATGTCGGCACTACCGAAGACGCTCTGGATCTGGTTGTGATAGGGTTGATCCGTGCTTACGTTGCTGCCATAGGAGCCGCTGGTGTTACCCAGGGTAACGGCGGGCGCGACCTCGATGTTCTGGATAGTCCAGAGGTTGGGGAAGAAGAGGCCATAGCCCTGGCCGGCGCCGGGACCAAAACCGATACCGCTGGTGATGCCATCGTTGATGCTGGTACCGAGCACACCGTCCACTTTCCAGCTTGCGTTAATGGGGATATTGAAATTCGCGAGGATGTCGCCATATTTCTGGGTCACGACGCGGTTGAAGCCATTCCAGGAGCCATTGCCGTCGGGTGCTGCAAGGGGCGCCAGGGAGCCGGCCCAGTATTTCTGGTCGCCGACGTCATTAATGCGGTCGACGGTCCCGCGGGCCTGCAGGCTCAGCCAGGGAGTGAAGTCATATTTCACGCTGGCGTTGATGAGGATGCGGTTGCGGCTGTTCTCGTTCGTATTGCGGTTGATGATCCACCAGGGGTTCTGCTGGACGTCTTCCACGAAAGGCCAGTTTTGGGTGGTGGCGCCGTTGCCGCCGGGAGGCGCGGGGAACTCGTACTGTTTTTTATATTTGCCGATGTCCGTGCCACGCGGGAAGAAATAGAGACCCGTAAGCGGATTGGAATAGAAGCCGATGGCCGGGCTGTTGTCGAGGGTCTGGGTAATATAGTTCACGTTCGCATCGACGGTGAGCTTATTATCGAGATATTTACCCGTCTCGTGGAAATTGAAATTGTTGCGGCTGAGTTTGTTTCCCGGTTCCACGCCGCGGGCGTCGGTGTTGGTATAGGAGAAATAGGTCTGGGCGATATCTGAACCGCCGGAGAGACTTATCGAGTTAGTGAAGTTCTCGCCGGTTTGGTAGAATTTGGATACATTATCCGGGGCGCTGTTGATCTTGGGACCCCAGCTGTCGACTGCGCCTGCGCCGGTTTGACCATAGTGGTTCTGGAACTCGGGCAGGTAGGCATTCTTGTCGATGGATGCCGACGAATTCACGTTGATAGTGGTCTTGCCGGCGCGGCCTTTTTTCGTGGTGATGACGATGACGCCGTTGGCGGCCTGGCTACCATAGAGTGCGGCTGCGGAGGCGCCTTTTAGGATGGTCATGCTTTCGATGTCTTCCGGGTTGAGGTTGGAGATACCATCCCCTCCTTCCGGATTACCGCCATAGGTGCTGCTCATCGGTTGGCCAAATCCGTTGCCTTCGTTGGAGATGGGTACGCCGTCGATCACATAGAGCGGTTGGTTATTGCCGCCGGTGGAGCGGTTACCGCGGAGGATGACCTTGGCGGACCCGCCGATACCCGATGCGCTGGGTGCGATGTTCACGCCGGCGATCTTGCCGCTGAGCGAGTTCATCAGGTTATCGGTCTTTGAAGTCAGGAGCTCGTTACCGCCGATCTGCTGGGTCGAATAGGTGAGGGATTTTTCCGAGCGTTTGATACCGAGGGCGGTTACGATAACGGTGTTGAGGTTTTTGCCTCCTGCGGAGAGTTCGATGGAGAGGTCACTGGTTCCGGTGACCGGGATTTCTTTCGGGTTGAGGCCGACATAGGAAAAGACGAGTACATCGCCGGTTTTGGCGTTGATGGTGAAGCGGCCTTCGACGTCGGTGCGGGCGGCCGTGGCAGAGCCTTTGACAGTGATCGTCACACCGGCAAGCGGCTGACCCGTTTCGTCGCGGACTACCCCTTTGATGGGAGCGGCGAGTGCGACTACCGGGATGAAAAGCAGCAATAATAGCAGATGTTTCATTACAGCAATTTTTGGTTTAAGAAAATGAAAAGACTTATCGGTTGATCATCACCGTGAACAGCGAGTGATGACCGGTAACAAAAAGGGTTGTTGGGTT
>JAICXX010000197.1 GCA_025934485.1 Chitinophagaceae bacterium | reverse complement strand
GTAGATACCCTTACCGGCTGCTCCGATCTGACGATCGACCCGCGGCATCCCGGCACCCTCTATGCCGCCATGTGGCAGATCTCCTTCAACACCTGGATGCTGAAAAGCGGCGGTCCCGGCAGCGGTATCTTCAAGACCACCGATGGCGGTAAGACCTGGACCCGGCTGGGCGGCGGTCTGCCGGGAGGGCGAGAGCATCCGGTAGGAAAAACTTCTGTTGACGTGGCTTATAGCAATCCGGATATCGTCTATGCCCTCGTCGAAGACAAGGACCCTGAACTATATCGTTCGTCGGACGCGGGCCTCACCTGGAAAAAGATGTTCACCAGCCATTCGATGGCGCAACGGGCCAGCTATTATACCCGCGTGAGGGTCTCCACGGGTGATCCAGATGATGTCTTTACCATCTGCGTTACCGTGATGGAATCGAAGAACGGCGGAAAATCCTTCAACGGCGAGGGACAGAACGGCAACTACCGGCCCGGTGGCGATACCCATGACATGTGGTTCGATCCAAAAGATCCATCCCGCGCCATGGTTGCCCACGACGGCTGTATGAACATGACCTATACCGGCGGCAAGACCTGGCAGAATGTGAATCTGCCCATCGCCCAGATGTATCATGTCGCAGTCGACAACCAGGTGCCTTATTTCGTTTATGGGAACCGGCAGGACGGCAGCTCTTATCGCGGCCCCAGCAATAGCCTCCAGGGCGGTATCCCCACGGCCTTGTGGACGACAGTTGGCGGATGTGAAAGCGGCTTCGCCCAACCCGACCCGGTAGACAACAACATCATCTGGTCGGGCTGCTACGATGGCGGGCTCGACCGAACCGACCTGCGTACCGGCAACGAACGCGACGTACGCGCCTGGCCGGAGGCGGGGTATGGCTATCCCCCGTCGGAGATGCGCTACCGCTGGCATTGGAACTATCCCATGACCATCTCCCGTCACGATCATAACAAGGTCTACATCGGCAGCCAGTATGTCCACGTGACCACGAACGGCGGACAGAGCTGGACCGTGATCAGCCCCGATCTCACCACCAACGACAAATCACATCAGCAAAGCTCCGGCGGCGCCAGTACCGATAACCTCTTTACCTTCGACGGCTGTACGTTGTATGTGATCGCGGAATCCCCTGTAAAAGCCGGCATTCTCTGGACAGGCAGCAACGATGGTTTGGTGCATGTGACCCAGGACGATGGCGGGCACTGGACCGACGTGACGGCCAATATCCCCGGCTTGCCCAAATGGTCCACGATCAGGGCTATCGATCCCAGTCCGTTTGACGCGGGAACGGCCTATCTTTCCGCGGATGCCCAGTACATCGGCGATTTCAACCCTTATATCTATAAGACTACGGATTTCGGCAGGACGTGGGCCCTGCTGAGCGGGAATTTTCCCCGCAGCAATATGTCCTTTGTCCACCAGATCATCGAAGACCCGGGGAAGAAAGGACTGCTATGGGCCGGCACCGACAACGCGCTTTATTTTTCGCCCGACGATGGCGGTCACTGGATCCATCTAAAGAACAACCTGCCTCCGGTGCCAATTTACGGGTTGACCGTTCAGCGTGACTTCAAAGACCTCGTGATCGGCACCTATGGCCGCGGATTTTATATCCTCGACGATATCACGCCTATCCGCGAGTTCAGCAGCGAAGTGCAAGATTCTGAAGCCTATTTATTTTCTATGCGAAAGGCCTGGCGTTTCCGGTCGAAGATTAGCATCCATGGCGAGCGATCGTTCTCCTCGGGTCAGAACCCGCCGTATGGCGCCGATATCAACTATTATTTGCGTGATACCGTAAAGGACACGGTGAAGGTGCTGATCCTGGATGACGCGGGCAAGACCATTCAGCAGATCGCCGGCTCTAACAAACGCGGCGTCAACCGCGTCTGGTGGGATCTCGGCTTACAACCCTATGTGCTGCCTCCCTTGCGCACGCGACCGGAAGATGCGGACTGGGTCCGGCTGGACTCCAATGGTGAAAGGGCCATGGTGATCTATGACCTCGACATCGGCCCCGGTTTGCCCACGACCAAGGTCCTTCCGGGGACCTATACCGTAGTGCTAAAGATCGGCCAGAAGGAATACCGGCAACCCGTCGAGGTGCTGCGCGATCCGCATACCGCCGGTTCGGATGAAGATATCCATGAACAATATGCTTTTGGGAAACAGCTCTATGGGTCGATCCAGCAGGTGCTGCACATGATCGATACGCTGGAGATCTTCCGGAGCCGCGCAGACTCACTGGAACGGACGCTTGGCCCAAAAGATAAGAAACAACGGGGCAGGCTGATGGCCTGGGAAAAACAGCTCTATGCCACCGAAGCGTTGTTGCACGATGTCCACCAAACGGGCGCCCGCGAAGATATCTTCCGCAACCCGGCGCAATTGCTCGAACGCTTTCTCACGATCTCGAAGGAATCCATCTCCGGTGGCGCGGACTGGCGGCCAACCGATCAGCATCGTGAGGTCTATAGCCTGTTGAGCGGCCGGCTCGTGACCGCCAGGGCAAAATACGTGGATGTGCTGGAGGCGTTTCCCAGGCTGAAGCCCGAAGGGCAGAAACTAATCGATTCGAAAATGAAGTGAAGCGAAGTATAGTCATACTATTGTTCTTACCGGTACTCTATACCCAGCTGGGGTATTTCGGGCAATTCATCTGGCGGCAATGGCAGCTGAAGGAAGCTGCGCGCGAGGCGCGTCTTCGCGCCCTGCCGGATGCCGAATTCGTCCGGATCGACCAGGCCGGGATCGATGCGGCCGGAACCTGGGAAGAGCGGGGTAAAGAATGCCGGTACCATGGACATATGTACGACGTGATGCGTTCCAGGTCCATCGGCGGCACCACCTGGCTTTTTTGTCTCGATGACGAGAACGAGGAACGCCTCGACCGGCAGTCGGACCGGGTGATCCGTTGTAATCAGGACCAGCCGGATAAAAGGACGGGTCATGCGTTATCGCTCTCTATAGGTGATCTCATTTGCGAGCGGCCACATTGGTCGCTCGCGGCGCCGGACCGCATCCTGCGGCAATATGCTTACGCTGATGGTCAGTCGCTGCCCGCCCGTTATCCCGAGATAGCAGGACCTCCCCCCAAAGTTTAGCCTGTTTTCGCTTTTGCTATGAAAGACGCGGTAGCGTCATGGCACATTCTTTACCAAAACTTTATTACATGTTGCAAAAAACAGGCATATTCCTATTGTCATTCGTTATGCTATCGCCCACCGTATTCGCGCAAACACCCGATTCCACCGGTTACCGGCTCAATACGGTGCAGGTCACCGGCTGGTCCACCGGTAAAAAAGACAACCAGCTCGACGTCGCCCAGAGCGTGGGTGTGCTCACCGCCGGGGATTTCCATCGCACGAGTGGGCTTTCGCTCGAGAACTCGCTCAATGTGCTCCCGGGTTTGAACATGGAATCGCGCAGCAGTTTTGGCGGCCAGCGGATCATGATCCGTGGCTATGGCAACAATACCAATTTCAACGGCCAGGGCGTTCAGGTGCTGCTGAACAATATTCCCATCACCGACGCTGCCGGCACCACGATCCTCGATGACATCGATTTCTCTACCCTGGGGAAGGTGGAGGTGATCAAGGGACCCGCTTCGAGTCTGTATGGCAGCGGCATCGCCGGCGTCGTAAAACTCTATACCCTCAAGCCGCAACCTAACCAAACGCGGATCACCGAGGAGAATACCTTCGGGAGCTATGGGCTTTGGCGCAACAACACCCGTATCGAAAGCGCTAATACCAGCAGTGCCGTGCTCTTCAACTATGGTCACCAGGAATCAGCGGGATTCCGGCAGCACAGCGCCTCGGCCAAGGACTATGCCCAGTTCAACGGCGATTTCTTTGCAGGCGACAAGGCGACGATCTCGACCTTTTTCTCTTATGCGCATTCGCATGAAGAGCTGGCGGGCGAGATGGACAGCAGTCAGTTCTACAGCAAGATGAAATGGAGCGATCCGGCCTATCTCGTTAATGACTCCAAGGTAGATATTGAAAGTTTTCGTGCCGGTGTCAGCTCCGGGTATAAGATCGACGAACACTTCAGCAACCAAAGCACAGTATTTTTTAGTGGCTATACCCTCAATTCTCCGTTTGCCCATGGGCTCAGCCAGGTGGAGGCCTTTACCTTTGGCGGACGCACGGGTTTCGTCTATGCCTCGACACCCGGCGCCGGAACGGTGGGCGCACACGGCGTGCTGGGAGCACAGTTCCAAAAGACCCTGGCCTTCAACAAGTCGTACAACCTCACCAATGATACGGTGGGCGGCATCCGCGGGGATCTGCAGAATGGCTCGATGGCGTACAATATCTTTACGGAATGGAAATTCACGCTGCCTTCCCGGTGGATCGTCACGGCCGGCGGCAGCCTCAATTTCACCGAATTCGATATCGCCGATCTGCTGGCGAATTCCGCCAACCCCACGCATGCGAACCAGGGCGGCGTGAAAGCCTTCACGCCGGTATTCACCCCGCGGGTGTCGCTGTTGAAGCTGCTCAGTGACCATGTCTCCGTGTACGCGGACGTCAGCGCCGGCTATACGCCGCCGCCCACTGCCGATGTGATCATTGCCGCCATCGGTGAGACCAATATGGGGCTCAGGCCCGAGTCGGGGGTGCAATTTGAGATCGGAACCAAGGGCGATGTCTTCAACCGGAAGCTTTCGTATCAGTTGGCCTTGTTCGATCTGGATGTCCACAACAAGATCGTGGCCGAGACCGTGGCCGCTGCGGGGAGCCTGCCGCAGTATACGGCCTATGTAAATGCGGGACGGCAGCAGGACCTGGGCGCCGAATTGTCGCTGAGCTATGTGCTGATCGATGACCGGCATGCCGCTGTGCGTTTGCTCCGGCCCTTCATGACCTATGCGTATTCGGATTTCCGGTATAAAGATTTTTATAGCGACAATAACCACAACGCCGCTACTGTCAACTATTCTAACAATTCGGTCGTGGGTGTGGCGCCGAGTGTGTTGAATGTGGGCGTGGACCTGGAAACGCATCCAGGTTTTTATGCTTATGCGACTTACCGTTATGTGGGACCTGCTCCCTATACCTTCGATAACCTGCATTGTGCGAAGGCCTTTAGCCTGGTGAGCGGCAAGATCGGGTATCGCCGGATGTTTGGCGATCATTTGTCGCTGGATGCCTATGCCGGCGCTGATAATCTGACGAACAGCACGTATTACACCTTTTTGTTCTTTTCGGGCAATCTGGCCGGGACCACCGATCCGCATTTTTTACCGATGCCGTATACGACGACGGTTTATGGCGGCGCAAAACTCGCCTATATCTTTTAACTTGTATCAAGATCTTGCGAAAACTTACACTTTTGCAGCTTTTTGCGCTTTTTGCACTTTTGGCGCTCGCTGCCTGCGGCGGCCGTTTCGGCGACAAACAAAATAATAAGACCGGCTTGCGTATCGTGAGCGTCAGCAAACAGCTCACCGAGATCATCTTCGCCGTGGGCGGCGATACGGCGCTGGTGGCCGTGGATATTTCCAGCACCTGGCCGCCTGCGGCCAAAAAGATCACGACCGTGGGGTATCACCGGGCATTGAGTCCCGAGGGGATCATCTCGTTGAATCCTTCGGTGATCTGGGATGACGGAAACTGGGGACCTGCGGCCACTATTGCGCAATTGAAGAAAGTGGGCATTCCCATGCGCCAGTTCGATGGTGGCAGCACCATTGATAGTACCGAGCAGCTGATCCGGACCATCGCCACGGAGTTTCATAATCCCCGTGCCGGTGATAGCCTCTGTGCCCGGCTGGATGCCGATATGCAACGCGCCGACTCCTTGCGCAAGACCTATGCCGGCGAGCCGCCGCTGAAAGTGCTGGTGATCCATTTCGGTCAGGCGGCGAACCAGTATTTTGTCCTGAGCCATCGCGGCACGCAGCAGCAGATGCTGGAATGGGCCGGTGCCATCAACGCCGCCGATACGGCGCAGAAATGGAAGAACCTGAGTCCCGAGGTCATCGCCGCCGCGCAACCCGATGTCATCCTGGCCACGGACTATGGCTTCGATCTGCAGGGCAGCGTGGAGAAATTCAAACAGCTTCCGGGAGTGGCGCTTTCGCCTGCGGCAAAGAACAATCGTATCTATCGTATCGAAGAGCATGACCTTGTTTATCTGGGGCCGCGGACCGGCCAGAATGTGTATAATCTGATCCGGCTGGTCCACACTGGCAAAAATCAATGATTATGTCAAAGGCGCGCGCGGGTTTCGGGGTTTATTATTGGGTGCTTGGGATCGGGCTGGTGCTTTCGTTGATCATGTCGGCGAGGGTGGGGGCGGTGTCTATTTCGTTTGACCACATCGGGCTTTTTCTCAAGCATGCGCTTGGCTTTGGCCATGGCGACGGTCCGCCAACCATCGAAGAACAATTGTTCCTACAAATCCGGTTGCCGCGTGTGCTGTTGTGTGCATTGACGGGAGCGGCATTGTCGGTCTCGGGCGTGCTGATGCAGGCCTTATTCCGCAATCCCATCGTGGAGCCGGGTTTGGTCGGCACGTCTTCGGGCGCCGCCTTTGGCGCGGCCTTCGTGTTTGTCATGGGGCGCACCCTCACCGGCGCCTGGGCGGATATCCTCGGTCCCTGGCTCTTGCCCCTCTTTGCCTTTGCGGGCGGGGCCCTGGCGACATGGCTGGTGTACCGGCTCTCCAACGTCTTTGGGAAGGTCAATGTCAATACCCTGCTGCTGGCGGGTATCGCCGTCAATGCATTGGCCGCGGGCGGCACGGGTTTCTTTTCCTATATCGCCCGCGACCCGCAGGCCCGTAGCATCGTCTTCTGGAATCTCGGGACGCTTTCGGGCGCCGATTGGCGCAACACATCTCTTGTGGCCGTGACTACCATCGCCGGCATCTTGCTTGCCCTCCGGTATACCAAGGCGTTGAATGCCCTGATGCTGGGCGAAACGGAAGCGGGCTATCTGGGGGTGCGCACACGGCGGCTGAAGACACATATCCTGTTCGTCAATACCCTGATGGTTGCCGTGGCGACATCCGTCGTGGGCGTTATCGCCTTTGTGGGGCTCGTGGTACCGCATATCCTTAGGTTGCTCGGGAGCTCGGACAACCGTTTTCTCGTGATCGCCAGCGCGCTGTTGGGGGCGATCCTGCTGAACTTAGCCGATATGCTGGCGCGGATCATCGTGGCGCCGTCCGAATTTCCCATAGGTGTACTCACGGCATTCGCCGGCGCACCGGTATTTCTCTATCTTCTGATCCGTGCAAACCGCCGGCAACAGCAAGGAGGTTTTTATGCTTAGCATCCACGGACTTCGTTGCATAGCCGGAGGCCAGCCCGTCGTGCGGGATATTACCATCGATTTTGCCCCGGGACAGCTACACGTGATCGTGGGCCCAAACGGTTCGGGTAAATCGACGTTCTTAAAGGCCTTTTCGGGTGAATGGCCCATCGCGGCGGGCGAGGTGCGGTACGATGGAGTAGCTTTATCTTCGCTCGACAAAACGGCCCTGGCGCGGCGGCGCGCGGTGATGAGCCAGCTGCCGGAATTGCATTTTCCGCTGCGGGTAGAAGATATCGTCCTGATGGGGCGTTACCCACATTTCTCTTTCGGGGCCACGCGCGCCGACCATCAGATCTGCCGGGCCGCCATGGAGCGTCTGTCGATCACGGGTCTTGCGGGTCGTGACTATCTGACGCTTTCCGGTGGGGAGAAACAGCGGGTACAATTTGCACGGGCCCTTGCCCAGATCTGGGATGCGCCTTCCGACGGATGTCGCTATCTTTTTCTCGATGAGCCCGTCTCCAGTCTCGACATCTATTACCAGCACGAGCTGCTGGAGGTCGTGCGCGAGCTGGTACGCGAGCAGGTAGTGCTGATCGCCGTGCTGCACGATCTCAATCTTGCGATGCAATATGCTCACCGGGTTCTTTTTCTACGGCAGGGCCTTCTCGTGGCCGAAGGGCCGGTGCCCGAGGTGGTAAAGCCGGACCTTATCCGGGAGGTCTTCCAGATCGACGCGCGGTTGTTGCCCGATCCCGAAGGCCGGCGGCCGGTGATCGTCTACGGACAAACTGATCAATTTCCTGCAGGCCGCGGCTAATTTCAATCTATTCGTTTAACGCCTGATGACGGAAATTTAGATACATGAAACAGCCCTTGATCTTTTGCTTTGCACTGGTTGCCGCCGGCTCTGTTCGCGCCCAGACGCCCACGCTTAGGGTGGTCAGTAACAATCCGGCGGTCCGGCATGACACGTCGCAACCTTTGTCGGCGCAGCCCGGTCGTTGGTCCTTCGATACGGCCGGCGCGATGGCGGGGGCCGCGGCTATAGAGCAAACCCATCAAGGCTCGCGGCCCGCGCCGGCTTTGTTAGCCAGCTTCGACGGCCTTGGAGAAGGATTCTCGGGGCCGCAGGGAACGGCCTTCTATCGCAATCCTTCCGACAACGCCCTGGCGGTGGGGCCGGATCATATCTTTCAGATCGTCAATACCCGGATGGCCATCTATACAAAAAAAGGAAAAAAATACGATACCACCGGCCGCGTCCTCTATGGCCCGGGCGAGACGCGCAGTGTCTTCAAAGGGTTTGGCGGACCCTGCGAAAAGATGAACAATGGCGACGCGGTCGTCAGGTATGATCAACTCGCCAACCGCTGGCTGATCGTCATGCCAACCTTCCGCCGCGGCATCCCGCGGACCGAAGAAAAAGACACGCTGCGTGGGCTGGCATCGTATCCCGCGCAACCAGGAGAGGCCGAGATGTTGTACCAGGCGCCGCCGGCCTATGTAGGCGAACGACCGGTGTATTCCCGGCCGCCGCGCACGCACACGGATACCGTGGGGACTTTTTGCATGTGCTATGCCGTTAGTACGGGCCCCGATCCGTTTGGGCCGTATTACCGGTATGAGTTCGACCGGCCGCTGTTCCCCGATTATCCGCGGCCTTCGATCTGGCCGGATGGTTATTATATCCCGACGAGCACCAGCGACAACCTGATCCAGCGGCAGGTCTTCGTCGCCGACCGCGCCAAAATGCTTCGCGGTGAGGACGCCACCGAGCAGAGCTTTATTCTCAATGGCGTCAATTTCCTGCTGAATGCGGATGTGGAGGGACAACAATTGCCGGACAAGGGTGCGCCCAATATGATGATGACGAATGGCGGCGCCCAGCTTCATAACCAATTCGAGGACGATGGCATCTATGTCTGGAAATTCCATGTGAACTGGAAGGACACGGCCAAGACAACCCTCATGGGACCGGAGAAGATCGTGGTAGCGCCCTATCATTATGCCGGTGATGGGCAGCTGAAGAAGTCGGTCCCGCAGCCGGGGACGGACATGGGGCTGGATACGCAGGGCGACAAGCTCATGGGCCGGGTGATCTACCGGCGGATCGGGAAGCAACAGTCGTATGTCGTGGTGCATTCCGTCAAGACGGCTGCCGGCGGCAGCGGCATCCGCTGGTATGAATTCCGCGAAGGCAGGCATCACCGCCTGGCCCTGTATCAGCAGGGTACTTTCGCTCCCGATGCCGGCTGGCGCTGGCTTCCCGGCGCGGCGGTGGATAGATACGGCAATATCGGTATCGGTTATTCCTTTGGTGGGGCTTCGCTCTTCCCCAGCCAGCGCTTTACCGGCCGTCTCGCGACCGATTCGTCTGGCATCATGGGATTCGGCGAAGGTATCCTGGCAGAGGGGCAGGCTCCGCAGACCAATACGCTGCGATGGGAGGACTATACCTATATGGCCTTAGATCCTTCCGACGATGCGACGTTTTGGTATGTGGGCGACTATTTGAAAAAGGATGGCAAGGACTATACGACGAAGATCGGTGCGTTCCGGCTGGCGACGCCGTAGCGGGCGGGGTGATCAACCTTCATAGAATTCCCACGCACTCACATACGCCTCGTGCTCCTGCGCGTAGGCGATAAAGCCTTCATAGAACGGCACACGCGAAAGCGTGGCGCTGTCCCCGATCACCACCAGCTTCTTGCGGGCCCTCGTCATGGCCACATTCATCCGCCGGACATCGGCGAGAAATCCCACGCGGCTACCCGAGTTGCTGCGGGTCAATCCGATGTACACGATATCCCGTTCCTGTCCCTGGAAGCTGTCGATGGTGTTTACGGAGAGCCGGTCGCCCCATTCGCGTAAGGTGCGGGAGGCGGCTACGAGCTCCTGCAGGAGATGGACCTGGTTGCGGTAAGGGGAGATGATGGCGACGGAGGGGCGGGCGCCGTTCGAGCCATTGCCGCGCGCTGCCAGATCCTCGAGCAGCCGCGTCGCATGCCGGACGAGGAAGGCGGCTTCTTCGGGGTTGGTGATGCCGGGACCTTCGGGCCGTTCGTCGAAACCGCAGCCGGCGGTATCGATAAAGATCAGGGGAGCGTCGCCCTCAAAAAGCGTATGTCCGGCAACGGTAGGATGCGCCTTCAGCCGGTTCTCATAGAAGACGCGGGAGCTATAGCCCATGATCCGCTGATGCATCCGGTACTGCTCTTCCAGCAGCGTCACCGCCCCGGGATGCAGCGCGACAACCTTTTCCAGCAGGGTGGTGGAGAGGCCGCCTTGCGCCGCCTCCTGGGATTTCACGGTGGGTGGGAGCTGACAGTGATCGCCGGCCAGCACCAGCCGCGAGGCTTTGAGGATAGGGATCCAGCAGGCGGGCTCGAGGGCCTGACCGGCTTCATCGATCACCGCGGTCGCATAGCGCAGGTT
>JAICXX010000291.1 GCA_025934485.1 Chitinophagaceae bacterium | reverse complement strand
AATAAAATTCTTCATCGTTTATAACTATTTGACGGCTACATTTTTCATGGCGTGGATCTCTTCCTGGATGGCTTCCAGGAACTCATTTGCATCCTTTTTCCTCAGTGCCAGGCTCGGCAACAGCCGGATCGTGTTGGGCTTTGCTTCGCCGGTAAAGATGCGCTGGCGCCACAGGAGGTTCTTCCGCAGATCTTTGAGGTCTTCGGGCACGTCGAAACCGATCATCAGACCTCTGCCCCGGACACGTTGCAGCTGCGGGATCATCTTCAATTCTTTCATCAGGTAGCTGCCTACTTCGGCGGCATTGGCGATCAGGTTCTCCTGCTCGATGACTTCCAGCACGGCCAGGGCGGCTGCACAGGCGAGATGATTACCGCCAAAGGTAGTGCCCAGCATTCCATATTTGGGCTGCAAATGCGGCGCGATCATGATGCCGGCCACGGGAAAACCATTGCCCATGCCTTTGGCCATCGAATAGATGTCGGCGTCTACGCCGGCAAAATCCTGCGAGAAGAATTTTCCGCTCCGGCCATAACCGCATTGGACACTGTCCGCGATGAAGACGCTGCCGTATTGCTTTGTGAGTCTGCTGATGGCCTGCAGAAAGGGGATCTCGGCCAGGTTGATCCCGCCTACGCCCTGGATACCTTCGATGATCACCGCGGCGATCTCGTTACCCTGCTTGCTGAAACACTCTTCAAGCGCGGCTTCGTCGTTGAAGGGCAGGAAGATCACATTGTCGGTTTGGTTCACCGGGGCAACGATGGCGGGGTTATCCGTCACGGCCACGGCCAGCGAGGTACGGCCATGAAAGCTTTTCCGGAAGGCGACGATCTTTTTGCGGCCGGTATGGAAGCTGGCGAGCTTTAAGGCATTCTCATTGGCTTCCGCGCCCGAGTTACAAAGGAATAGTTGATAGTCGGGACGGCCGGATACCTTTCCCAGTTTGTCTGCAAGCTCCTCCTGCAAGGGAATACGGATGGAATTCGAATAGAATCCGACTTTATTCAATTGATCGGTGATGCGTTCCACATAGTGTGGATGCGTGTGGCCAATGGAGATAACGGCATGACCACCATAGAGGTCTAAGTACTGTTGTCCTTCCTGATCCCAAACGTAGGAGCCTTTGGCTTTGACGATGGTGATGTCGTTGATGGGATAGACGTCGAATAATTTCATACACTACAATTTAAATGATTGCGCGGACGGACTCGTCCGGTCAAAATGCGTTCGCTTTAAGTTTAAGACCAGCTGTTTCGTCCAGCCCGAAAAGCAGGTTCATATTTTGAACGGCCTGTCCGGCGGCGCCTTTGAGCAGATTGTCGAGGGCACTATGGACCACCAGGGTCTGCTCCACCTGCTCGATCTGGATAAGACATTTATTGGTATTCACCACCTGTTTCAGCGAGATGGGCGTACGGCTCACGATGGTGAACGGATGCGAGCGGTAGAAGTCTTCGTATAGGGCCAGCACTTCCTGCGGGTCTTTTTCACAACGCAGCTGGCTGCTGACAAAGATACCCCGGGTAAAATCGCCCCGCCAGGGCGTAAAATGCACCCTCCCGCCGGGCCGACCGCGCCCCTCTGTCTTGGGCGCGTGCCCGGCTTCCATGGGACTGCCTGCCTGCCCGCGACTTCCAGCCTGAACCAGCGATTGGGTGACCTCTTTGAGATGCTGGTGGGTAAGCGTCTTATAGGCCTGGATATTATTGGCGCGCCAGGAGAAATGGCTGGTAGGCGACAAGCTCTGACCCGCGCCTGTGCTGCCGGTGATGCCCGTAGTATAGATATCTTCCAGCAAACCCGCCTGGGCAAGCGGCAACAGACCCAGCTCGATGGCGGTGGCAAAACACCCCGGATTGGCGATGGCGCGGGCTTCGCGGATGGCTTCACGGTTTAGTTCCGGGAGGCCATAGACAAAGGCATTCCCATCGGCTTTTATCCGGAAGTCCTGCGACAAGTCGATGACCAGCACACCCTCGAAGGCGTTGCCGGCATCCGCCAGGAGTTTTTTGGAGTCGCCATGACCCAGGCAAAGAAAGACCACGTCGACCTCGCTATGCCATGCGGCATCGAAGGTCAGCTCGGTATCGCCCGCGAGGTCCTCATGGATCGTAGCGACGGGTTTGCCCGCATTGCTTTTACTATGGATAAAACGAATGTCCACTGCCGGATGATTGATCAGTAGCCGGATCGTTTCCCCGCCGGTGTATCCGGCGCCGCCTATTATGCCTGCTCTAACGCGTCTCATATCTATCGTTTATCGTCGTCGGCTGACTGCATAAGAAAAATAGCAGCTCCGCCTCCGACTCGTTCTTGATTCTGTGTTTTATTCCCGGAGCTATCTCCAGCCCCTGGCCGGCCCCCACTCCGATCCGCCCTTCGGCTGTCTCGAAAACGGCCGTACCACTAAGGATATAAAAAAACTGTCGGGCTTTGAGATGATAGTGTTCCGACTCTGCCGTATGCGGCGGCATCCTCTCCTGTTTGACCTGAAGATCGGGTTGGTCTACAAGACTCCAGCCATCGCATTTTTCACCCCAGATATAATGTTTCAGGGGTTGCTGAGCAGAGACGATAGTCATTATTTCTCGCTTTCATTGACCTTATGAAAAATAGCCGTTTGGTTCCCGAAGATTTTGGCAAAACCTTTCACGTCGTCGCCGCTCCAGCCTTTGTTCATCTCCCCATAGCTGCCGAATTTGCTGCTCATCAGGTCGTGCGGGCTTTCGATCCCCGTCACGGTGAACCGGTAGGGTTGTAAGGTGACAAAGACTTTGCCGCTGACGGTTTCCTGCGAATCGGCAAGGAACTTTTCGATGTTGCGCATCGTCGGGTCCAGCATCTGTCCTTCGTGCAGCCAGTTGCCATACCAGCTGGAAAGCTGGTCCTTCCAGTAGAGCTGCCACTTAGTGAGCGTATGTTTTTCCAGCAGATGATGCGCTTTGATGATGATCAGGGGGGCAGCAGCTTCGAACCCTACGCGGCCCTTGATGCCGATGATCGTGTCGCCCACGTGGATGTCGCGCCCAACGCCATAGGGTTGCGCGATGGCCTGCAAATGCTGGATTGCCTCTACGGGGTTGGAAAATTTCTTACCATCCACCGCGCGAAGCTCACCTTTCCCGAATTCCAGCGTGAGCTGACGCGTGCCTGTTTCCGTGACCTGGGTCGGCCAGGCATCTTCGGGCAGATAATCCTTCGAGGTCAGGGTTTCCTTTCCGCCAACCGAAGTTCCCCACAAACCCTTATTGATGCTGTATTTCGCCTTCTCCACATTCATATCTACGCCGTGCTCTTTCAAAAACGAGATCTCTTCTTCGCGGCTGAGACGCAGATCGCGTATCGGCGTGAGGATCTCTACGCCGGGCAACATACTTTGGAAGACCATGTCGAAACGCACCTGGTCGTTACCGGCGCCCGTGCTGCCATGCGCTACGAAGCCGGCGCCCGTTTTTTTAACGTGGTTCGCCACGGCGATCGCCTGGACCATCCGTTCCGCGCTCACGCTTAGCGGATAGGTGGCGTTTTTAAGAACATTTCCGAAAACCAGATATTTTATACAGCTCTCATAATATTCCCTGGTGACGTCCACGCATTCAAAGCTGGCTACGCCGAGGCTTTTGGCGCGGGCGGCAATCTGTTCGATCTCCTGCTTGCTGAATCCGCCTGTATTAACGGTGAGGGCATGGATCTCAAGATTCTTTACCTTCCTGAGATAGATGGCGCAGTAGGTAGTGTCCAATCCGCCGCTGTAGGCTAAGACGACTTTATTGCTCATGGCTTAAAAAGATATTTTTAGAGATGAAAGAACATGTGAAACAGAGACCTGGCTTTGCCACCGCCGTTGCCCGCTTTCTGAAGCTTGCCGCTATTGTCCTCGACATGATGTTTCAGGAAGGGAGCCAGCAATTTCCACTGTTTGATGCGCATGAATCGCTCGTATAGCTTGGAGTGCTTTTTGAAATCCTGGGTGGTCTCTTCCGGCGTATAATGGTCCTTGGGATCGTAGAGCATCGCCGTACACATACAGTTCTTACGTTCTTTGCTCATCAGGATCTCATAGTTGACACAGCTCTTGCAGCCCGCCCAAAAAGCGTCGTCCTGGGTCAGCTCGGAATAGGTCACCGGCTCGTAGCCCAGATCCGAGTTGATCTTCATCACGGCCAGCCCCGTGGTGAGACCGAAGATCTTGGACTCGGGATAGGTCGTCCGGCTAAGATCGAAGATCTTTTTCTTGATCTGCTTGGCCAGACCGCTCTTGCGGAAAGGAGGGGAAACGATAAGCCCCGAATTGGCGACATATTCTCCATGGCTCCAGGTCTCGATATAACAAAAGCCGGCCCAGATGCCATCTTCGGTAAAGGCGATGACGGCCTTTCCTTCGAGCATTTTGCCCTTGATATATTCAGGGCTTCGTTTGGCAATGCCCGTGCCCCGGGCCTTCGCCGAGGAGGCCATTTCATCGACTATGATCTGTGCAAAATCCTGGTGGGATTGATCGGCAATAAGTATCTTAAATTGTTGGTGTTGTTGTTCCATGTTCTTAATGGTGCATTCCTTCAACGCAAAAGTGAAAAAAAGAGCGGCAGGACTGGAAAATAGCGTCATTAATGTTTGTAGCGTAATCGATCATGACGGCAGACACGAGGGTCTTTGTCTGTATGGCAGATGAGTATCAACGTCGTACCCCAACGGGCGCAGGTCGCCCGTAAAAATCATTAGCCATGGGCGCAGGTCGCCCGTAAAAATCATTAGCCATGGGCGCAGGTCGCCCGTAAAAATCATTAGCCACGGGCGCAGGTCGCCCGTAAGCCCGGCGAATGGAAAAAACTGAGCACAGGAGCCCAGCAAAAAACCCACGCTGGTTGAAGGCGTGCAATACCACAAGGTGTGATATGTGTGAGTTTTTTTTCATTTCAATAGAAGATGAAATTGTTGTAAATGCTATTGCTGCGCAAAGAACGGTATTTTTCAAGAGTTATTCCGATTTCCGCCCAAAATTTATATAAAATTTATAGACCGGGCTGGCCACATCGAAAAGACAAATCATTGATAGTGAGCGCAAAACAATTTCCGTGCCGAAAAGTTTCCTAAATTGGTCAAATGCCAGCCGCCTTCATCCGCCCGACTGTCCGCCGTCTGTTCCGACACGGTAGCTTTTCGCTTATCAATATCGTAGGCCTTTCCATAGGTCTTTCGGCCTGCCTGCTTATCTTTCTCTATGTCCACTATGAGCTGGGCTACGATGGGTATAACGTGAAGGCAGCCCGGATTGTTCGGGTAACCACCCTCGTGCATGCTCCCGAGTCCGACTTTCATGTCGCCGGTACGCCTTACCCTCTGGCATCCGCCTTACTGCGGGATTGCCCGGACGTGGAAGCAGCTGCCCGGATCGGATCGGCATCATTAAACCTTCGCCTGAACGGTGAGACTGTCGCCGGGAAAGATTTCTATTACTCGGAACCGGCCATTTTCACGGTATTTACGTTCACGTTCCTGGAAGGTTCTGCATCGACAGCTCTTAGTCGGCCGCATTCGATCGTCCTCACACGAAGTGCAGCCACCACCTGCTTCGGCAAAGGCCCCGTCCTGGGAAAGACCCTCACCGCCAGTGGTGAAACCTACCGCGTCACCGCCGTGATCGCCGACCGCCCGGCCAATTCCGATATTCACATCAACGCCCTTGTGTACAAAGACTGGTCATCGGAGACGAGCTGGACCAATAGCGATTTCAATGTCTATACTTTCGTCCTCTTTCGGGATAAACCGGATATCACGGGTTTCAATAGCCGCCTT
>JAICXX010000028.1 GCA_025934485.1 Chitinophagaceae bacterium | reverse complement strand
CACGATCACCTTCGCCTTGCCCAGCCGGATATAGGTCAACGCATCCATAAAAGCGGTATTCGACGTGCTGCACGCCGAAACCGTGGTATAATTGATGCCCATCAATCCGTATTTAATGGAGATCATTCCCGAAGCCATATTCGCGATCAGCTTCGGTACAAAGAAAGGGCTGAACCTGGGTGTTCCATCCCCGCCCGCATATTCGGTAACCTGTTCTTCGAATGTCTGCATCCCACCCTGTCCCGAGCCCCAGATCACGCCGGTATCGAAGGGGTCCATGCTCTTGAAGTCGATGCCCGAATCCCTGATGGCCTGGTCGGCGGCCACCAACGCATATTGCGTGAACAGGTCCGTCCGTTTCAGCTCGGCCCGGTCCAGCAATTCCCCCGGATTGAAATTCCGCACCTCGCAGGCAAACCGGGTCTTGAAAGCGCTGGCATCAAAATGCGTGATCGGCGCCGCGCCGCTAACCCCGGCGACCATATTCTGCCAATAGGTGGCAACATCATTTCCTAACGGCGTAATAGCTCCAATACCTGTGACGACAACTCTTTTCATAGTATATTAATATGTGTGTTCACGTATATGAATGCGGATCATCGAAGTCTTCCGGTACATCTCCCAGATCGTCAACCCGCCAATGGGCGCCAAGATCTTCTAATAGTTGGTCAGCCATCCGTACAAAGATCTCTCTTCCTATTACTGGCGCCAACAATAACGAGGACAGCAAAGTCGATATCACCAGCAGGGCCCTGTCGTCTGCCGTCCCGTTGAAGCGCATCCGATCCGCCAACCGCTCTCCCTCCAGACAAAGTGAGACCCATTGCAGGATTACACCGCATAATTCCCGAATCCTTTTCTGCATCGGCTCATCAAAGGTCGCAAAATCGGGCGTAAGCGCCCCCATCAGACAATGTTGGTCCTCAAAACTCTGACGAAAAAAGGTATAGAATAGCCGCTTCAGCTGGTCCTCACCTGACAAATTCTTGCCTTCTTCCCGTCGGAATTGCCTGACCCGCTCCAATTCCTGCCGGATCACCTCCAACCCTAAATCATTCTTCGTATGGAAATGATAATGGATCGCCGCAGGACGGATTTGCATATGTTCGCTGATATCACTGTAACTGAAGGCATTGTAACCCACGTCTCGGATCATTCTGTCCGCAATGTATACTATTTTATCCCGGGTGTTCATCATTTATCCGGGAGCTCGTCCCGGAGCAGTATGTAAGCCGGGCGCAAAAATACTTACTTACTGGTAAGTAAGGAAACCTTTTTCCAAAACACCCCTTCTCGCGCAGAGCACCGCGGTTACTAATTTTCGACAGGTCTCGTATTCTAGTCGTACCTTGCGTGCCGTTTGCAAAGACAGCTTTACTCCATGACAGATCTATCGAAGTTCGACCCCAATGCGCCGAGCAATCCCAGGAACAATATCTTTGGTCTCCCCTTTAGGGAGGAGGACGCGCGTCTGGTTATCCTGCCTGTTCCCTGGGAAGTCACCGTGAGCTATGGTGCCGGTACGAGCCGCGCCTGCGAACACGTCTTCCGCGCCTCCATGCAGGTCGACCTTTACGACGCGGAAAGCGACAATGGCTGGCGCCAGGGTTTTTATATGCGTCAACCGGATAAAAAGATCCTGATGAAGTCGGATTATCTGCGCAAGGAAGCGGAGCTCTATATCAACTTTACTTCTAAAGGCGAAATACTTGAGAATAATTCCTTTATGTGCAAATCTCTCAAGGAGATCAACGAGGGAAGCAATTATCTCAACAAATGGGTCTATGAACAAACCCGCACCCTGCTGGACCAGGGCAAGCTGGTTGGACTGCTGGGTGGCGATCATAGTACCCCGCTAGGCTATTTCAAGGCCATTGCGGAGAAACATGGGGATTTTGGTATCCTCCAGATCGACGCCCACTGCGATCTACGCCAATGCTACGAAGACTTCGTATATAGCCATGCCAGTGTGATGTACAATGCATTAAAAGAAATACCTCAACTAAAACGTTTGGTACAGGCGGGCGTACGCGATTATTCCGGACAGGAGTGGGATTATATCTGCAACAGCGACTACCGCGTCATCACCTATTTCGATAAAGACGTGAATGAACGGCTGTTTGAAGGCCAGTCATGGAAGGACATCGCGGAAGAGATCGTAAACCATCTGCCGGAAAAAGTTTACCTCAGCTTCGACGTCGACGGTCTCGATCCTAAGCTATGTCCCAACACCGGCACACCGGTCCTCGGCGGTTTCGAATCGGAGCAGGTCTTTTATCTCATCCGCAAGATCATCCAGAGCGGCCGCAAATTTATCGGCTTCGATCTGGTAGAGATCGGCGTCGGGGAGAACGACTGGGACGCGAATGTCGGTGCCCGCATTTTATGGAAATTGAGTAATTTACTCGTAGCCAACAATTCCTGATGGGCATGCGCTACCAGTACGTCGTTATCCTCAAAAAAAAGAGCGAACGGGTCTCCGATGCTTTCAGCATCCTGCTTTGTCTTTTGTCCGCGATCAGTTTTCTGCTGAGTGCGCTTCATGCACTGCGCACTATGCCCACCGCCGGCTGGCTCTCTGCTAGCCTCGCCCTGCTGCTTATCAGCGGAGTGGCGTTCAACGTCATTGCCCGCATCCGCCGCCATTCAGGCGTCCGCTACCGATATTGGCTGCTCGTAGCCGCCATCGGCTGGATCGGCACCACGTCCACCCCCTGGGTCGGCGCGTTCTTTTTCCTTTTGGCCTTCCTCGAATACCAGACCAAACGACCCCTGGAAATAGGCTTCGACCGGGACCGGATCGTCATGAATACCCTTATCAAACGCCGCTTCGACTGGACCTTGTTCAACAACGTGATCCTCAAAGACGGTCTGCTGACCCTCGACTTTAAAGACAACCGTCTGCTGCAGCGCGAGGTGGCAGACGACGAGGACGAAGACGACGCCGACGAAGAAGAGTTCAATGCCTACTGCCGGGAACGGCTGGATGCCGTAAAACCAAGTTTTATGGAATAACCGGTTTTTTGCATCATAGTGGCAAAACTGCTATATGGATTCCATCTCTTTCCCCGTTATCGCCCCGCGGCTCGACCGGCTGAAACGCACCGGCACCCGTTTACACCTGTTGGCCGGCGCCCTGATCCTCGCCCATGCCATTAGCCATTTCCGCGGCGAAACGACCCATACCCTTTATTTCTGGTGTCTGCTCATCATCTCCCTCGATATCTTTCTGCTGGTCCTCGTGGGCCGCGACCTGCTCGTCCAGATGCCGCGGGTCAGCCTCCTTTTCCGTATCATCGAGATCATCTTCTTTACCGGTATCGGTGTGCTGATGCTGGTCCAGGGAAGTCCCGTAACCGGCTTGTTCCACCTCCTGCTGGCCATCGCCTATGGCTATCTCTGTTACTGCGAACGCCTGTTCCGGCACGACGAGACCCTGTCCATCCACCACACCGGTATCACCGTTCCGGATATCCCCGAATCCCGCTTCCTTTACTGGACCCATATCAATAAGATCGACGCCTATTACGACAGCATCGATATCACCACCGCCGGGGACAAACCCCTCCGGTTCCAATTCCGCAACAACCTCAATTTCGAGGAGTTGGAGCGGGTCCAGGCCTTCTGCGCCTTCTACCTCCCCTAGTGCAAATCCGTAAAATGCCGGCCCGCTGCCGCCAAAATCGCTAATTATTGTCCTTCGGACAACCGCCCTCCGGGCGGTTTTGCGTAAATTTGCGGATGCTGAAGGAATCACCGTATATCCTCTATTCCGATGGGAAGGGGAGCATTTTCGAAGACACTACCCTTTACACCACCGGAAGAAGCGGCTGGGATGCCCTCCCCGTCGATCCCGAAGAATGGATCGAGCTACCCGACGGCGGCAGCCTCTATGAGCTCCCCGGCCGTCGCGGCATTGGCATCGACGTCCGCACGGGCGAGATGCGGCTTTGCGAAAAAGGCTGGGCGGTAGCCGCCTTCATTCCCCCGGCACACACAGGGCTCTATCTTGCCGCCTACGAAACGGCGCCGGACGCACCTACCCTCCCCCTCTTTTGCTATACCGCCGCCGGCTGGCATGACAACAAGTTCTATGTCCCTGCGGTCCGCATCGAACAGGACATCCGCCAGGATTGCGCGGGGTACGATTGGGATATTATCAACGCCGGTGTCGACACCATCACCAAAGCCTATCCGCAGAACCGCCTCGTCAAACATCTGGCGGAGAACTGCTGTCTCACCTATCACTGCCCCGCCGCCCGTAATTTCTTTATGGGCCGCTGGGAATGCCCGATACCGAGCTCGCCGGCCTGCAATGCGAACTGCATCGGTTGTATCTCCTTCCAGCCGCAGGAAGAGACCATCCCCTCGGCACAGGACAGGCTTACGTTCAAACCAACGGCCGAAGAGATCGTCGAGTTCACGGTTCCGCATCTGGAGGAAGCACCCTTCCCTATCGTCAGCTTTGGCCAGGGTTGCGAAGGCGAACCCCTGCTGATGTGGGAGACCATCCGCGAGTCTATCATCGCCATGCGTAAACACACGCCCCGCGGCAGCATCAATATCAATACCAACGGTTCGAAGCCCGCAGCCGTCCGCGCCCTATGCGAAGCAGGGCTCGATTCGATCCGTGTGAGCCTCAACTCGGCCCGGCCCGCCATCTACAATGCCTATTACCGTCCCAACAACTATGCCTTCGACGACATCGTCGAGAGCCTGCGCGTCGTACGCAGTTTCGGCGGCTGGGCCAGCATCAATTATTTCGTCTTCCCGGGGATGACGGATAGTGTAGAAGAATATGAAGCGCTCAGGGAACTCATTCGCACCACCGATCTGACCATGATCCAATGGCGAAACTTCAACATCGATCCGGACTGGTATCTTGGAAAGCTGGGCGCAACCGACACCGGCGAATGCATGGGCGTGAAACAATTGATGGAGCTGATCCACGAAGAATTCCCAAAGGTAAAATTCGGCTACTTCAATCCGCCCATGGAGCGCATCAAAGGCAGGTATGAAGCAAATTTCGCGCATTAGGCCATTACATTTTCCCTATCTTTAGGCATGCTAAAGGTCCTGATCATCGGTGCGACTTCCGGCATCGGTCGCGAACTGGCAAGGCTCTACGCCGGCTCGGGCCACCTTGTCGGGGCCACCGGGCGGCGCCAGGAGTTGCTCTATAGCCTGCAGCTGGAATATCCCAACAACGTCGTCACCGAATGTTTCGACGCCACAGCCTCCGGCCTCACGGGCCATCTCCAGTCCCTGACACGCAAATTAGGCGGCCTCGACATTCTGATCTATAGCGCAGGCTGGGGCGAACCCCAGGAAGCGCTGGACTGGGCCGTCGACAAGGCCACGGTGGACATCAATGTCAACGCGTTTCTCGAAGCCATTCACTTCGGCTGGCGGTTCTTCGGGCAGCAGCGCCACGGCCATCTCGTCACTATCTCTTCCATCGCCTCGATCCGGGGCAACCGGCTCTCGCCGGCCTATAGCGCCGCTAAAAGTTTTCAAAGCATTTATTTCGAGGGCCTCTACATCAAGGCCCGCAAGCTAAATATCCCGCTCTATCTTACCGATGTCCAACCGGGTTTCGTCGATACAAAAATGGCCAAAGGGCCGGTATTCTGGTCTGCTCCCGCCGATAAAGCGGCGCGGCAGATACATCGCGCCATTGAAAGAAAACGCTGGCGTGTCTATATCACGCACCGCTGGTGGATCATCGCCAAGCTCTTCAAGCACATCCCTGCCTGGCTTTATCATCGCATTGGATAAACTTGGCATTTCGCTTGCATTCAACTGTGAAAGCATCCGTTATGAAGAGATCTCAAGCCATTGCCCTTACTGCCCTTACCACTGCTCTCGCCGCCGGATTGACCACCTATTTTCTCGCCAAACGCAAACACGCCAAGCGCAAGGCCTTTGTCTCGAACGCCGGCTACGAAATGGCTTATGATATCCATTACCCACCCAAATACAGTCGTCACGCCCGCCCCGGCCGTTCTGATCGTCGAAATGGTCATCATTCTTCCGCCAATTGAGGACAACCACCATACCGATCCTATTTTAACATTTTCGCAAGCATGCCTGGGGCAATTAAGCCCCAATACCTTGCGTTATGCCCCGGGAAATTGGTAAATTCGCATCATGGCTGATAACTTCGAATCCGAAAAGAATTTAAAAGCTACTGGCTATACTGCAGTGGCGTGTGCCCTCCTGCTCACCATCTTTTTCATCGTGAGCTGGACCACACCCGTAGAACCGGCGCCGCCCGTAGAAGACGGCATCGAAGTCAACCTTGGCAACAGCGACAAAGGCCTCGGTAAAGATCAGCCCTACCTCCCCGGCGAACCCAGCGCGGAAGACAAACAAAAATATACGCCGCCCAGGGTGGCCGCAGTCGAAAAGGCACCCGCTAAGGACGTCGAGACCGACGACGACAATAAAGAAGATGCTCCCGTGATCAAAAAGGCTGCGGTCACCAAGCCCAACGCCACGCGTATCCCCGAAAAAGACGAGACCAAGGTCAAGGCGCGGCCGGTAAAGACTCCGGATCCCGTGCCCACACCAAAACCCATTCCGCATCCCAAAGCCCTCATGCATGGCGGCAATGGTACAGGTACCGGTGGCAATGCTGCGGATGATTTCAAACCCGGCGGCAGCGAAGGCATCGCCGGCGGCCGCGGCGACCAGGGTGCACCCGGTGGCAATCCCAATTCTACCAATTATACCGGTGGTGGTCATGGCAACGGACTCATCGCAACCGGCGGGTTACGCGGCCTCAGAATGCTAAGTGTTCCCTCCTTTACCGATGATTTCAATCAGAACGCCAAGATTGTCCTAGACGTGCATGTGGACGAAAATGGCAATGTCACCAGCGCCGATTATGATATGCGCGGCTCGACCACCTCCGACGGTCATCTTATCGCCATCGCCCAGCGCAAGGTCCGGCAGGTCAAGTTCGAAGCTACCGGCCAGGAACATGTCGGCGGCATCATCGTGAATCTGAAGGTGCACAGCTAAGCTCCCGTTCCGTACCTTTGCTCCCTTATGAACTACGCAGAAACGGTAGATTACCTCTTCACAAAGCTACCCATGTATAGCCGCATCGGCGCGGCCGCCTATCGCCACGACCTCGACAACACCTGGCGGCTCAGCGAATTCGCCGGCAACCCCGAACGTCGTTTCAAGTCGGTCCATATTGCCGGTACTAACGGCAAAGGCTCTACGAGCCATATGCTGGCGGCCATCTTCCAGCAGGCCGGTTACAAAACCGGGCTCTATACCTCTCCTCATCTCAAAGATTTCCGGGAACGCATTCGGGTCAACGGGGAATTTATTACCGAAGCGGCCATCGTCGATTTCGTCGAACGGACCAAACCACTTAGCGAGGCCCTGGACCCCTCGTTTTTCGAGCTCACCGTGGTCATGGCCTTCGATTATTTCGCGAGGCAAAAAGTCGACATCGCCGTCATAGAAGTCGGTTTGGGCGGCCGGCTCGATTCTACGAACATCGTCACCCCCGAGCTGAGTGTCATCACCAATATCAGTTATGACCATATGAACCTGCTCGGGGACACCCTCGCGAAGATCGCCTTCGAAAAGGCCGGCATCATCAAACCCGGCGTGCCCGTGGTCATCGGCGAGACACATCCTGAAACGGAACCCATCTTCATCCAGCGCGCTCATGAAGAAGAAGCGCCGATCCGTTTTGCCGACAAACAGCATTTTATCTCGGATTGGAAATACCAGCGGCATCAGCTCATCGCCGAGGTCGCAACCAGCCCAGTCGCAGCCGATAAACAATACTATACCCTCGATCTCTCCGGCATCTATCAAACCAGGAATTTGCTGACCGTCATCGAGGCGATCCATACGTTAAGGAACAAAGGCTGGATACTCGAACAGCAGCACGTGCTGCAGGCCCTGAAACAGGTGAAAAAGCTCACGGGACTGCACGGCCGCTGGGAGATCATCCATGAACACCCCGACATCGTCCTCGACGTCGCGCACAATGAGGATGGCGTCCGGCAGTTGCTGCAGCAGATCGAGCTGACCGACCACGAAGAATTACATATTGTGCTCGGATTGGTTAAGGACAAGGACATCAGCGGTGTATTGTCCCTTCTGCCCGCGCAGGCGCGCTATTATTTTACCCGCGCCCAGATCCCCCGCGCGCTCTCCGAAAACGAGCTCGCCGTCCAGGCAACGGCAGCCGGCCTCAAAGGGCTGTCCTACCCCACCGTAGCCGAAGCCCTGGCCGCCGCCAGGAGCCACGCCCGGCCCAAAGACCTCGTGGTAATCTGCGGCAGCGTCTTCGTTGTCGCGGAAGTCTAGGCGGCCATCCGGCGAGGCCGATCTAAAACTTCATCAGTCCCATCTTCTGCAGGGCGTAATACAGCGCAGTGACATGCATGCTCTGAATGATGCCATTGTCATTCAGCAGTTCCCGGAGCTCATCGACAGTATAGAGATAGATCTCGATCTCTTCGTTATGATCCAGCTCCTGTTCCTGCGTCCGCACCCCGCCCGTCGCCAGATAGAGATGCGCCCAATTGCTATGGGTGCTGGGATTGGCCGAAGTCCGGCATAGATATTCGACATTGGTAAAAGTATACCCTGTCTCTTCGAGCAGCTCGCGGCGTAAGGCGTCCTCGAGCGTCCTGTCCGTAGGGTCCACGCAACCACCCGGCAGTTCGTAATCTATCCGGCCGATGGCATGGCGATATTGCCGCTCGAGGATAAAACGCCCGTCTTCGGCAACCGCCACCGCGATCACCCAATCCGGAAATTCATAAACATAATAAGGGGAGATCAATTTTCCTTCCCGTGTCTCGCACGTATCCTTCCGCAATTTCAACCACTGCTCTTTAAACAAATATTCCTTGGAGATCGTCCTCCAGCTAAGATCTTTCATGCAAAAAAATTTTTTGACCCCACCTGCCGGCCGAGACCCTCATTTCCACCCCATCCGCTCCCGCAGCGATGTAATATGCGCCACATGATGCCTCCCATGCCAGCTATAATTGCCCAGCAGATACCAAAGCGACATGGTCTTGTCCGCCTCGGGATGATAAACGATCCGCTCCCATTCCTTTAAGTTCAGATCGCTGATCGTCGCATACCAGCGCGTATGCAAGGCATAGAGCAGGGTGATCGACACATTGATCGGGATCGTCTGCACGTCATTCAACAGCGCCCAGGCTTTTTCCTCGTAGGGCCGGATCGCAGGTTTTTCTTCCGTGAGCCCCAGCTTGAAACGGCAGTAGGCATTGATATGACTGTCCGCTACATGATGAACGAGCTGCTGCACCGTCCATCCGCCATCCCTATACGGCGTCTGTAGGTGCGCCTCGTCTAAATTGACGATGGCGTTCTCCAACAGCTGCGGCAGAAATTTGATATCGTTCAGCCACTCTTGTTTCTGATGTTCGGAAAACGGTTTGGGCTGATAAGGACCAATGGGATAACGCAGATCGATAGTGGGCGTGCTCATGGTTATGTTAGTTTTCCGGTCGCAGGGTATGACCGGTCAAATGAATAAACACATCTTCCAAATTAGCCTTCTTCACCTCTTTAGGTCGTTCGAATCCACCCGCCACGAGGTTGTCGATCAGCCTGTCCGGCGATTCCATGGCGATGACCTTCCCCGAGTCGATAATGGCGACCCGGTCGCACAGGATCTCTGCCTCGTCCATATAATGGGTAGTGATGATCACCGTCGTGCCCTTGCTGCGGATGTCTTTGATCAGTTCCCACAGGTTGCGTCGCGCCTGCGGGTCCAGCCCCGTGGTCGGCTCGTCCAGAAAGATGATCCGCGGCTGGTTGATCAGCGTCGTAGCAATCGAGAACCGCTGTTTCTGACCACCGCTCAGCTCTTTGAACTTGGCCTTGGCCTTGTCACGCAGATTGACCATATCGAGAAAATCCATGGGTCGCACCTTTCGGTTATAAAGACCGCCGAACAGTTCGATGAGCTCGGTGAGATTCAACCCGGGATAGTAGCCCGAGGTCTGCAGCTGTACGCCGATGACCTTCTTGATCTCGCCGGGGGCCTTATCCAGATCGAAACCATCGACCGTCACCTGGCCGCTGGTCTTGTCGCGCAATGTTTCGATGATCTCCAGCGTCGTGGACTTCCCGGCGCCGTTGGGGCCCAGCAGCCCGAAGATCTCTCCTTCCATAACATCAAAGCTGATGCCTTTTACCGCTTCGAAATCACCGTATTTTTTTGTGAGATTCTTGACGGAAATGATCGTTTTCGCTGTCATAGCCGGCAAATTACTTCATTTCACGAAAATCTGTGTAAAATAGATCATCCCATTACTCCCCGCGGCAAGCCCTATTCCCGTCAACCGGAAGTCGCCTTCGATATTCCGCCGGTGTCCCGGACTATGCAGCCAGCCATCCACGACCTCTCTGGCCGACATCGGCCCCGACGCGACATTTTCGGCCGCCACATGCAGGCTGCCCAGGTGTCCGCGGATCTTCAGCATGCGGTCGTGAAAACCTTCGTGACCAAAAGGCGTCCTGCCGTTCAGCATGTCGCGGCTATGTTGCAACGCCACCGAAGAAATAAAAGAATTGCCCTCTAGCGCCGGCAAGCCGATGCTACGGCGATGGGCATTGACTAATCGGAGAATTTCAGTCGAGGTAGGATGCGGCGCGGGAGGCTTCAATGACATTAAAGTCACTGCCATCAGACAAAAAATCGCTTTCATGCCTCTTTTCTGGCAATTAATGTACCGGAATCGCCAGGTTTATCTATCCAGGTAGCTTTCCAGCTCTTCCATCATCAGGCGGCTTCCCACAAAGAAAGGCGAACGCTGATGCAGTTCCGTAGGCTGGATATCGAGTATCCGTTGTTTCCCATCCGTGGCCTTGCCGCCCGCCACCTCGGTAATGAAAGCAAATGGATTGCATTCGTACAGCAGCCGGAGTTTGCCGCCGGGGCGTGAAAAGGTGCCGGGATAAAGAAAGATGCCTCCCTTGATCAGATTGCGATGCACGTCGGACACCATCGAACCGATATAGCGCTGCGTATAGGGCCCACCGTTGTCCTTCGTCTTTTTCTGGCAGGAATCGATGTACGCCTTCACCCGGTCCTCATACTGAAAGAAATTGCCGTGATTCACGGAATAGATCTTCCCTGACTCGGGGCATTTGATGTTGGGATGGCTCAGCGTGAATTCCCCGATGCTCGGATCGAGGGTAAACCCGTTGACACCGCGACGCGTCGCGTAGACCAGCATGGTCGAGGAGCCATAGACGATATAGCCGGCGGCGACCTGGTTACGACCGGGTTGCAGAAAATCGGCCTTGGTACAGGGCTTCCCCTTTTCGCTCGTGCGCCGGTAAACGCCAAAGATGGTGCCGATGCTCACGTTGACGTCGATATTGCCGCTGCCGTCCAGCGGATCGAACAGACAGACATATTTGGAATTGTTGCTGATATCATCGTCAAAGACCACGCTGTCGTCGAGCTCTTCGCTGCCGATGCCCGCGCAGCTGATACCATGCCGCAGCACACCCATGAACTGATCGTTGGCATAGATATCGAGCTTCTTCACGTCCTCGCCTTGTACGTTTACCGTACCGGCATCACCGAGGATATCGACCAGTCCGGCTTTGTTGACTTCCACGTTGATCCGTTTTGCCGCCAGCCCGATATCCCGCAGCAGGTTGCTGAGCTCGCCGGTGGCATTGGGAAACATCCTGAGCTGCTGAAGCGTGAATTCATCGAGCGTGAGTACTTTTCTATTGACGTTCATAGGAACGCAATTTAGCACCTTTTAGCAATTTGCCCCCCAAGAATCTACGACAACGATGCCGGCGACCTATATTTGCACCCATGTTTAAAGTCTTCAAGTTTGGCGGCGCCAGTGCGGGCAGTATAGATCGCATCCGGCAGATCCCGGTCATCCTCCGTGCAAGCAAAGCCAGCGGCCAGCGCTTGCTGGTGGTCATCTCCGCTATGGGTAAGACCACCAATGCCCTCGAAAAGGTCGCCGAAGCCTTCTTTGGCGGCCACAAAGAAGAAGCGCTGCGGCTATTCGGTCAGATCAAGGACAACCACCTCACCACGGCCAAATACCTCCTCGTCCACAACTATCTGGCGGCCGAGGCGCAGTTAAAAGATTTTTTTACGGAGGTCGAGTGGCTCCTGCACGACAAGCCCGTGCGCGAATTCGACTACTATTACGACCAGATCGTGTGTATCGGTGAGCTGCTGAGCACCTCGATCGTCAGCGCCTTCCTCGCCGAGTCCGGCATCGGCAACCAGTGGATCGACGTGCGCGATATCTTCCGCACCGACGCCAATTTCCGCGACGCCGCCATCGATATGACCGTCACGGCTCAAAGAGTCGAGGCCGATATTGTCCCGCTCTTTGGCGACGACGATATGGTCATCACCCAGGGGTTTATAGGCTCCACCCAGGACAACGAAAGCACCACGCTCGGCCGCGAAGGCAGCGACTATACCGCCGCCGTCTTCGCCAATCTGCTCGACGCGGAAAGCCTGACGATCTGGAAGGATGTCGAAGGGGTGATGAATGCCGATCCCAAACAATTTCCCGATGCTAAGATCCTCCGCGAGCTCAACTATGACGAGGTCATCGAGATGGCGTATTATGGTGCACAGGTCATTCACCCCAAGACCATCAAACCGCTGCAGAACAAGGATATTCCCCTCTATGTAAAGTGCTTTCTCGACGCCTCGCTCCCTGGCACGGTGATCCACAATAATGCGGTGAAAGGCCTTCCGCCCATCATCGTCCTGAAAAAGGAGCAGGTGCTGGTGCAGCTACATTCCAAAGATTTTTCCTTTGTAGGTGAAACGGGAACGGCAAAGCTCTATGCCCTCTTCGGCCAGGTGCGGGTAAAACCTAACCTGATGCAAACCGGGGCGGTAAGTCTGCAGGTTTGTCTCGACGACCGGCCAGCGCGCATCGAACGGCTGGCGCTCGAAGCGGCGAACGATTTCGACGTACAGATAGAACGCGGCCTCACCTTGCTCACCATCCGGCATTATGACATGGGAACGCTTACCCGGCTCACCGCCGGCTCGCAGGAACTTCTGAAACAACAAACGCCTCAGACCGTACAGGTCCTGATGCGCTAGTCCTCCCCTATCATTACCGTTTGTTTCATCTTAACCGGTACATGGACATATCCCCGCTCCGCGGGTGCCCACTGCGGCATGCCCAAAAAGGCGTCCTCGATCCGCTCATTGACGAGGTCGTTGCCGCCGCGGATAACCTTGGCATAAACGGGCTTACCAAGCGAGTCGATCACATACTCGACCATGATGAAGGCCTTGGCTTGTCCGGCATCGAGGTATTTTACACTTTCTTTGGAGAGATCATTCAAAAAGATCTGAAAAGCCTCGTTGCCCCCCGGATACAGCGGCAGATGATCCACGGAATGCGCGAGGTCTTCATCGCGGATGGGATCCACGCGCTCGGGCCGCAAATGCACCGGTTTCTTTCGGGCCGTCGCACCGGGGGAAGCGCCAGGCAGGGGCTCCAGATTGGCAACTTTGAGACTGGCTTCCGAGGGCGTCACCTCTTCCGTTACATATTCACCCTTGCCATTGACCATCACGAAAGGCACCTCCCGGTATTTCTCGAAATAATAAAAGGCGCTCCGCATACTTTTGGCAAACGGGGTATATTCCGAAAAGGTCAGGAGGTATTTATTGAGATAGTCGACGCTGCGGGGGTTATTGAAGTTCACCGGGAAGATATGCACGGGGATGAAGTCCTGCCCCATGTCCTTCGCATAGGAGCAGAGGATATACAATTCTTCGATCTGGCCGTCAGTGATCGGAATACATCCCGTGGTTACACAGCTGCCATGGATAAAGATCTGGCCGCCTGGTTGCGTGGAATCGCTTAGCATTCTGTCCGAAGCATTCGGGTAATTCAAGCCGAGCGACAGATGATATTCGGATCGCGGATTGAACTCGTTGATATAATAAAATCCTTCGGGGACCTGGTAGTCGCCTTGCATTCGTTTCGGTCCCAGCGTACCCGCCATCGCGCAGATCTTATAGGTCTTGAACAGTTTGTACCGTTCCTGTTGTGTCGCTTTGACCCAGACTTCGAGCTGGCTGTCGTATTTGAACGAACGGATATACACAAAACGCGCGGGCCAGACCAGTCCTTTTTCCTTGAACTGTTTCATCAGCGTGTCTTCCTTCCGGTGAAGCAGGTCGCCGAGCTTCGGGCTGGCGCGCTGATAGTCGATCAACCGGATCGAGGGGGCTGAATTCTGGGCAAGGAGACTCACGGGGAGACTGCCGGCAAGACCTAGCGACAGACACCCAAGGATAGCCTTGCGACAGAGAGCGACAAAGTTGTGTTTAACGTGCATACAGAGGGTGCGTTGGGTATCGATAGCCTAACGCTAAAGATAGCCAAAAAATGCAAAAAACCTGCCACTTTTGATCGCGTCTACAAGTTTCCTCTGGCGCCCTGTTCCCGTTCGATCGCCTCGAATAGCGCCTTGAAATTCCCTTTCCCAAAACTTTTGGCGCCCTTGCGCTCGATGATCTCAAAGAAAAGCGTCGGCCGGTCCTCCACGGGCTTGGAAAAGATCTGTAACAGATACCCTTCGTCATCCCGGTCCACCAGGATCCCCAGCTCCTGCAATGGCCGCAGATCCTCGTCGATCTTTCCCACCCGTTCAATCAGGTCGGCATAATAAGAAGCCGGTACCTGCAGGAATTCTACGCCCCGGTCCCGCAGCTGCGTCACCGTGCCGATAATATCGGCAGTAGCCAGCGCCACATGCTGTACGCCTTCCCCTTTGTAGAACTCGAGGTATTCCTCCACCTGGGATTTCTTTTTCCCCTCGGCAGGTTCGTTGATGGGGAACTTCACATACCCGTTCCCATTGCTCATCACCTTGCTCATCAGGGCGGAATATTCCGTGGAGATGTCGTTGTCGTCAAACGAAAGGATATTCCTGAAACCCATCACGTTCTCGTAAAAGCCCACCCAGGGATCCATCTGGTTCCAGCCTACATTACCCACACAATGGTCGACATAGAGCAAGCCGGTAGACGGCGGGTTGTAAGCCGGCTTCCATTCCCGGAATCCCGGCATGAAGACACCGGAATAGTTCTTGCGTTCCACAAAAACATGGATCGTATCCCCATAGGTATGAATACCGCTGAGCACGACCTCCCCCGCGGCGTCCTTGAGCACCGTAGGTTCCATATGGCTCTTACCGCCGCGATGGGTCGTCTCGACCCAGGCGGCGGCGGCATCATCCACCCGCAAGGCCAGCACCCTGACCCCGTCCCCATGGATACGGGTATGCTCGGCGATGGGATGTTCGGGACGCAGCGCCGTGGTAAGCACAAAGGTCAGCTTGTTCTGACGGATCACATAGCTCACGGTGTCTTTGTTGCCCGTCTCGGGGCCGCTATAAGCCAGCGCCTGAAACCCAAAGGCGGAACGATAATAATGGGCCGCCTGTTTGGCATTCCCAACATAGAATTCAACGTAATCCGTCCCCTGCAATGGCAGGAAATCAGTAGACATATAAATATTTTTAATGTTTAAATTTAAGGAGGTCTAAGCCGCGGGAACAGGAATTTCAGTTACGCACACGGGTGTAATGCTCGACCCGGAGAAAAGGTAGTAATCGCTTATCGCCGAAAATTTTATGAGAGTAATCGGGTCGCATACCAACTGCCAAGGTACAAAAAAAACGAGGAATATGCAGTTTTGTCTATCTTCGGCCAATAAATCATCACCATGTTAAAAGTAGGTATTCTAGGCGGAGGTCAATTGGGGAGAATGTTGTTGCAGGCAGCAGCCAATTACCCTGTGGAGACCTACCTCATGGAAAAAGATGAGAAAAGTCCTGCGGCGCATTTGACACATCATTTTGTGAAAGGCGATATCCGGAATTTCGACGACGTTTACCATTTCGGGAAAGGGCTCGACGCCCTCACCATCGAGATCGAATCCGTCAACGAAGAGGCTCTCGAAAAACTGGAAGCGGAAGGTGTGAAGATCTACCCCAAGCCGGCTGCCCTCAAGATCATCAAGAACAAGATCACCCAAAAACAATTTTACGCGGAGCATAGCATTCCTTCCGCCGAATTTGTCATCACACAAAACCTGGACGATGTCCGCAATCATCCTGAGATGTTGCCCGCGGTACATAAGCTCGCCGTCGGCGGGTACGACGGAAAAGGCGTTCATATCATAAATAGCAAAGAAGAGATCGAAAAGGGCTTCGATGCGCCCGGTGTGCTGGAGAAGTTGGTTCCCGTCGACAAGGAAATTTCGCAGGTGATCGCCGTTGGCCAAAAAGGCGAAACGGCCATCTACCCTCCCGTCGACATGGTCTTCGACCAACGCCTCAACCTGCTGGACTACCAGATCAGCCCGGCCGAGCTCCCGCAAAGCGTGCTGTGGAAGATGGAAGCGATCTCGCTCCGCATTGTCAAAGAGCTCAAAAGCCCCGGCATCTTCGCCGTCGAGCTTTTCGTGACCAAACAAGGAGATGTCTTTGTCAACGAGACCGCACCCCGTGTACACAACAGCGGGCACCATACGATAGAAGCCAATTACAGCTCCCAGTTCGATATGCTATGGCGTGTGATCCTCGGCTATCCCCTGGGCAACACCGAAGCCATCCTCCCCGGCGCGATCGTCAATCTCATCGGCGCCCCGGGTTGTAACGGCGAAGCCTATTATGAAGGACTCGAAGAGGTGCTGCAGATGGATAATGTGTTCGTCCACATCTATGGAAAGAGCGACACCAAACCCGGCCGGAAGATGGGCCATGTGACCATCATCAGCCGCGAAAAACAAGATCTCGTATACAAAGCGCATAAGATCAAGAATACCTTGAAGGTGATCACCAAAGAAGCAGCCGAGGCAGCCAAAGAAGCGCAAAAAGAGCCCGTGGTTGAAATGCGGGACCGTAGTATCGGCAAATAAAAACAGCAAGATGAGTACTCCCCTGGTTGGAATTATTATGGGCAGCGACAGCGACCTCGCGGTCATGAAGCTTGCCGGCGATATGCTCGAAGAATTCGACGTCCCTTTTGAACTCACTGTTGTCTCGGCCCACCGCACTCCGCTGCGCATGGTGCAATATGCCGTTGAAGCTGCCGATCGCGGAATGAAAGTGATCATCGCCGGCGCCGGCGGCGCCGC
This sequence comes from Chitinophagaceae bacterium, assembly GCA_025934485.1. Taxonomy (GTDB): domain Bacteria; phylum Bacteroidota; class Bacteroidia; order Chitinophagales; family Chitinophagaceae; genus Puia. Next base: position 31,047 of record JAICXX010000028.1, on the reverse strand, counting down.
GCATCTGCCGGGCATGGTCGCCTCGCTGACCTCGCTTCCGGTGATCGGCGTTCCCATCAAATCCTCGAATTCCATCGACGGCTGGGACTCTATCCTGAGTATCCTGCAGATGCCCGGAGGTGTACCCGTTGCAACGATGGCGCTTAACGGTGGTAAAAACGCCGGTATCTTCGCTGGCTCCATCATCGGAGCCTTCGATCCGAAGGTCAAGGGCAAAATCGCGGAATACAAAAAGGCCCTCGAACAGGAGGTACTACAAAAAGTAGACCGCCTCAAATCCGAAGGCTGGGGCAATGAATTCGACAAGTAGGCTCGCGGCGTTTTTCGATAAAATGTGTTACATTCACACTTCATTATTAACACATCATTTTTATGAAGCCCTCTGCTTGTCTTTTCTCCAGGCGTACTCTCCTGTTTCCGGCCTTGCTTATTGCATCCAGCCCCATCTTCGCCCAGCAGCAGCAATACGACTCCACCGATCACCGTGCCACCGAAGTCTATAGCCCGGTGCCCCCCATCGTCACCCCCGCCGAAAAAGTCGGCAACCCGCCTTCCGATGCCGTAATCCTCTTCGACGGCAAGAACGAAGACCAGTGGGTCAAAACAGCCGATGAGACTCCTGCGGACTGGATCGTCTCCGATGGCATCCTCACTGTCAACAAGAAGTCGGGTAATATCCAAACCAGGCAAACCTTTACCAACTATCAGCTGCACCTGGAATTCCGCATCCCCAAGGACATTACCGGCAGTGACCAGGCCCGCGGCAACAGCGGTCTCTTCCTCGCCTCCACCGGCAAGGGCGACGCCGGCTACGAACTGCAGATCCTCGATAACTATAACAACAAGACCTATACGAATGGTCAGGTGGGTTCCGTCTATAAACAAAGCATCCCGCTGGCTAACCCGTCGCGCAAACCTGGCGAATGGTCAAGCTATGACGTCGTCTGGACCGCACCGGTGTTCAACGCCGATGGCAGCCTCGCCTCTCCGGCCAGGGTAACGGCCTTTCTCAACGGTGTGCTCGTTCAAAATTGTTTCGAGCTCAAAGGTGAGACCCGCTATATCGGCAAACCTTACTACCATGCGCACGGCCCCTCGCCCATCAAGCTTCAGGCGCACGGCGACAAAAGCGAGCCCATCAGTTTCCGGAACATCTGGGTCCGGCCGCTGGAACCGCTTCAATAACTCATAAAAAAGGCCCCGATCCGGGGCCTTTTTTTAGTCGCTTCTCAAGCTTTTCACTGGATTCAAATTCGCCGCCCGGATCGTGTGAAATCCCACGGTCAACGCCGCTATCACGATCGCCACCAGCCCCGAAAGCGCAAACATCCACCAGGAGATCCCCACCCTGTAGGCAAATCCCTCCAGCCATCGATGCATCGCCCACCAGCTCGCGGGAACCGAGACAACAAGCGCCACTCCCACCAGCTTCAAAAAATCCCTGCTCAACAACCGTACGATGCCCGACGCACTCGCTCCAAGCACTTTCCGCACGCCGATCTCCTTACTTCTTTGCTCGGCGCTGAATGCCGCCAGGCCGAACAGCCCCAAACACGAGATAAAGATCGCCATCACGGTAAACGCATTGATGATATTCGAAAGCGTGATCTCAGTCTTATATTGACTTTGCACCGAGTCGTCGAGAAAATAATAATCGAACGGCGAACCCGATGCATTCTTTTTCCAGATCGCAGCCAGCTGATCGATGAGCAATTTGTACTTATCGGTATTACAGTTGATCATCACCGTACATAGTCCGGAATAGCTGGGATCGCAAATGATCAGCATGGGTTTTACCGGGTCATGCAGCGAGCTCGTATTGAAATCTTTCACCACCCCTGCCACCTCAAAATTCTCCTGCTGATTGGTGCCCCACTGCGAAAGCACCCTGGTTCCTTGCGCCCGTTTGGGATCGAGGCCCAGCCGTCGTGCCAGCGTTTCGTTGATGAGGATACGCCCGGAATCATGGGCATGAAGATCCCGGCCGCCGATGAACTGCAAGCCCGCCGCCCGGGCAAAATATTCATCGGTCATCAAATCCTGCGCATCGACACCGGAGGCCTGATTCCCGCCCGGAAGATATATGGTCCGGTTTTGAATGATCGGCTTACCCAGTTCGCTATTGGCCTTGGATACGGCCTTCACTCCCGGCAACTGCCGCATCTGCTCCATGATCGCCGTTTCATTGACACCCATGGTATACACATTGAAGATCAGCTTTTGCATTGGCTTAAAACCCAGGTCCCGATGCCGGATAAAAGAAAGCTGGCTATAGATGACCACGATTCCGGTGATCAATATTATCGACAGCGAGAACTGAAAGACGACAAGTGAACGACGCAAACCGGCCACCGAAACCCTGCTTGTAAAATTCCCCTTGATCACTTTCACAACCTGGAATGCGGAAAGATAAAAGGCCGGATAGCTGCCCGCCAGCAACCCCGTTCCGAATATCAACGCCAGCAATACGAGCCATATCCGGTAGTCCCGCACAAACGAATGCGAAACATCTGCCTGGGTAAGTTCGTTTAGATATGGCAGCAGGACCATCAGTAACGGTACGGCCAACGCCACACCCAGCAAAGCCAGCAAAAAGGATTCACCTAAAAACTGCCGTACCAGATCGAGCCTACCGGCTCCGATCACTTTCCGTACGCCCACTTCTTTGGCACGCCGCGAAGCGCGCGCCGTGGAAAGGTTCATAAAATTGATACATGCAATAACCTGTATCAAAACCGCTATCAACAGTAGAACCCGCAAAAACACCGGACTCAACGTCTTTGCCCATTCCCCCTCGTAACCCACCGTCGTGCGTATCGTCCGGATGGGCTGCAACTCCAGCCGCTTTTTCATCCCGATCGCCTTCAGCTGCGCGGCGCCATAGCGGTTCACCAGCGGAGCCAGTTTAGTCTCCAATGTTTTCGCATCTGCGCCGGGATATAGCTTTACATAGGTATACATCATATTGGCACCGGCCCAGGTATCGATACCCGCGATGATCCTGCCGATGAGTCCGCTATGCAGCGTAATATAGATATTGGCAGCCAAATGTGACCGCACACCCTTATCATCGATGACACCCGTCACCTTGAGATCTTCCTCGCCGGCTTTGTCATTGATATGGATCATCTTGCCGATGGGGTCCTGATTCCCGAAAATCTTTGTCGCCGTTGTTTGCGTCAACACTGCCGTAAAGGGCTGCATCAAACATTGAGCGGCATCCCCACGTAAAAATCGGAAATTGAACACCTGAAAAAAGGTCGAGTCGACATACAACACCTTTCGTTCGTAAAACCACCGGTCTTTATAGGTGAAAAGATGCAGGTCGGCTCCGAAGATACTGGCATCGAAAGCGCGGGTATATTGCTCGATCCCGGGAAGATCACGTTTTATCCCTGCGGCAATCGGCGGCGAGCACCTGGACATCAGATGGTGATCTCCCAGCAGCTTCATATCCGTATTTACCCGATAGATGTCTGAGGCCCGATCCTCCCATCGGTCGTAGCTATATTGCTCCTGCAGATAAAGCAGGATATACAAACAACAAAGCGTCCCCAGCGACAACCCGATAAGATTGATAAAGCTAAACGTCCTGTTTTTCAGCAGGAACCGGATGGTCGTTTTAAAATAGTTCTTTATCATGGCAGGTTTGATTTATTCTAACGCGGCCAGATCGGCGTGTATGTTTGCAGGGTCGATCTTCACCGCACAGGTCCGGTATTCGTCCATCCCCGGGTAAATGATGATCGGCGCGATCTCGCTGTGCAACGAATGGTTATTGAAATCCCGCACCACGCCGACTACCGTCATCGGCCGCCTGTTGATCCTGATCGTCTGTCCCAGGATCGCCGCGGGCGACACCAGGTTTAGCTTCCGCACCATGGTCTCATTGACCACTGCCTCCCGGGCCGAATCCATAATCGGGAAAAAATTGCGGCCCGCCACGAGCTTGAGTCCAAAGGTTCGGAGGTACTGATCATCCGCGGGCTTCGTATTGGCTTCCCAATGCTCATCCTCGGCCCGGTTGCCAAAGCGCAGGTTGGTCGTATTGTTACGGTCGGAGGCCGGCGCATACCGGCAGAGACTCACATCCCGTATCCCGGCGACCGAAGCGATCTGCGTCCGCATCGTGCTTAGCTGCGCCGGATCATCCTGCGGCAGCGGCAACAGCACCGTAGCGGTTTTATCAAAACCCAGGTCGAGCTTATCCGCATACCGGAGCTGACCGGCAATCACGATCGTCCCGATGATCAGCATCTGTGAGATGGTAAACTGGGTCACTACCAATATCCGTCTGAGCGAAAAGCCGCCTACCTCCTTTTGCGACAATTTACTTTTCAGGGCGGCCACGGGTTTGAACCGCGACAGGACCAACCCCGGATAGCTGCCGGCCAAAAACACCACCACTACCATCAGGGTCATGATAAAAACGATCGCCGCCGGATCACTCAACAGATGCAAAGAAACCTCGGATTTAAAAATGTTATTGACGGCCGGAAGCGCCGCCGTCGCAAGCAGACACCCGACCACCGCGGCAAACACCGCGATAAACGCCGTTTCGGTGATGAACTGCCAGAAAAGCTGCCGCCGCACCCCGCCCAATACCTTTCGTATCCCCACCTCCGTAGAGCGGTTCAGCGCCTGTGCCGTAGCCAGATTGATGAAATTCACACACGCGGTGATCAGTATAAACACGCCAATGAAGAAAAGCGCCCAGAGATACTTCTTATCGGCAACCCCATCGAAATCACCGTTGAAATGAATATCGGCCAGCGGCTGCAACCGGTAGATCGTCGTCTGCGTATCCCTCCCCTTGTTATATTTCTTTCTTATTTGCGCCAGTCCATTGTTAACCTGCGCCACGGTCACCCCCGGCCGTAACCGCAAAAAACACATGCTCTGACTATACACACTGCCCCAGCTGCTGTCGCTTGCCAGCCGCGGTGACGACTCCCGAATATTGGAATAGGACACATAGATCTCCTGGTTCCGGTCCGTATTCACCGGGATATCTTTCAGAATACCGACGATAGCGAAATCCGTTTTGTTGTTGACGCGGACCCGCTTGCCCATCGCGGCCGACACGTCCCCGAAATATTTTCTTGCAATTCGCTCCGTGACCAGCGCCTCACCGGGATGGCGAAGCGCCGTTGCCTTGTCGCCCTGCAAAAGCGGAAAATCGAAAATGTCGAAATACTCCGGCTCGGTATACGCCACGCCCTTTTCTTCGTTGAATTTTTTCACGTCATGGCCGTCCTGGATGGTGATCAGGTCGTCGCCCGATCCGATCACCCGGGCCACCTTTTCCGCGAAATCGAAATCATTGCGGAAGGCCTTGCCCAATGGCGTCGGCACACCCTGGGTATAATCGGCTATCTCGTCATGGAACTCCGTGACGACCCGGTAGATGCGGTCCTTGTCCGCGTGAAAATTATCAAAGCTCAGGTGGTAGCTTACGAGCGCGAAGATGAGGATACCGCAGCCGATGCCCAGGGACAGCCCCAGGATATTGACGCCGGCATAGACCTTGTTCTTCCACAAGTTGCGCCAGGCGATGGTGAAGAAGTTCTTAAGCATGAAGGAAGATTGACAGCCGGAAGCCACCAAAACGATACCATTCTACGGCGCGCTGTCAATCAATTAATTGCGCTCCCAACCCGTACGCAACTGTCCGTTTATGATGCACCATGCGCCCGAAACCGTACCCTATGCCGTCTGCAGCTCGAGATAATACTTCCTCTTCCGCGACCCGAATAACAAAAACTGGCGGCGTCCGGAAATACCCGGCGCCTTTATGACCCGGCGTCCCCGGGCATCGGCCTGATATAAGCGCTTCCCAATCCTATACAACAGTTTCGGGCCTCTGGCAGTAGCGGATGTATACGTAAGATACAGTTTATCGCCGACGATCTGGTAGGTACCTTCCACGGTGTCGGTCACCTGGCCATGCGCATCGGCATGATGATATTCGAGGGTCCCGTCCGTATGGAGCTCTACCTGCTCCGAGAATTCGCCGCCTATCGGAAAGTTGGAAACATACAGCCCGCTCCGGTCTTTGGTCAAGGGATGCGACATGGGCGCAAGCGCCTGGCCGGCGGCGCGGGCTGTGCAGCCGGAGCCGTTTGTCCCGGCTGTGCATAACCCGCGGTATACTGGAGAGCCTCCAGCGCTCCCGCGAGATACACAAGCGGCGCATTCCAGTTGATAGCGATCTCATTGCTGGCATAGGCCTGGTCATTATCCAGATAAGCCGTCTCGGCTTCGGTATAGGCATAGGTCTGCCGATCCTGCCGGCCCGGATTGGTGCCGCCAACCAACAGTCCCGGGACAGGCGCTGCTATCCCATCGGCGACGGATGGCCGATGATGCGGGTGCATCGGTGAATGCGAGCCAAAACCCGTGACAAAACAATAGCCTGTAGCGTTCTGGCCGAGGAGATAATACAAATTCGTGAGCGCCGCGTCGAGATAGGCCGGATCACGCGTCTGTAACCAGGCATTGATGAGGAACATCCCTTCGTTGCCGGCAATCGAATTGCCGCCCCATACAAAATCGCTTTTCGACTCCCCCATTACCGTATGAAAAGCCGTGCCGGCAAGCTTCTTCACATAGTCATTTGCTTTGATCAGTAACCCTTGTTTCACCGTATCGATCACCCCGCGCAGGTCCGCGGGAAGAGCGGAAGCATGCCTGAGCAGCGAGAAATCGCCCATCATCGCCACATAGGCCCAGGAGGGCAACGATATGGAGATACCGTAATAGGCACGAACAGTCGCGACATAAGAAGAAGCATCTCCCGTGGTGATCAGCAGCTCTGAAGCCGCCCAGTACCGTTCGTCGTTAAAGGATCTATCCCCGTACGCGCCGGTGGTGATCGCCGGTTTATATCGCTTGTTCAGGGCGTCCTGGTCATAGACACTGTCGGGATATTTCTGTGCCCACTGCCACGCATGGACAGCAGCATGTTCACACGAATCCGCCAATCCGGGCAGGGCAGCGCCGAACCGCCGGAAGATGCGCGCCGCCTGCGCCGTCACTGCCGCAAAATCCAGCGTCGCGGCCGTCCCCTTCTGCACTACATAACGCGGTGCTTTGGTCACACCGGGCATCACCATTCCATCGAATGCGGCATTGGTGCATTTATGATAAACGCCGCCGTCGGCCGGGTCCTGCATGAGCAACATCCAGCGAAGATTGTACAATGCCTCATCGAGGATATCGGGAATGACCCCCTGCGTGACACCCGCCGGCGGCGGGATATTCGCATGCAGGGTGTCGAAATAACCCGGAAAATCTTCATAGGCGTCCAGCAGCGTGCCCATCGTGATCCCGGAGTTGACGATGTATTTGTTGTAGTCGCCGGCGTCGTACCAGCCGCCCGTGGCGGAGATCACCGTGCCTTCGGGCCTCGCGGCGTCTGCGGCGGAAGCGTGAACCAGCACCTGTACATCGGAATGCCCCGCAGGCCGCGCCCATTTATCGGCATAGGGGGCCGTAAGCGCCATCGCGGAACGCTGATAATAATAACCTTTAAGCGCGGCTGAGGTGAGCGGTGAGAATACACCCGAGCCGATCACAAAGGGATAAGAATTCTGGAAACCGGGGATCACAACGCGATAGATCCCGGGGCGATGCAGACCGCTGAAATCGGCGATCCGCGTGCTCAATGAAGAATTGGCCGAAGAGAGCACCGGCCCGAGCCGCCCAAAGAACACGGTGTCGACATGCTCCGACCAGGAAGTGGTGCTGGGGCCCACCGTAACGATAAAAAATACATCTTTGGCGGCCGGCCGGTTGATGACGGCATATTTGGGGGCATCCGGGTAAAAACCCAGTTGGTTGACGTCGATGGCGGCGGCAGGCATCATGGGCTGTGAGAAACAGGGCTGTAGCAAGCCGAGGGCAAGGATGCCAAGAACCAACAAAATGCGCATGGATTGACGATTGATTGTTTGCAGGAGATATGCCACCAGAAAAATTAGCACATCTCCTGCAAATGGCTAATGTCTGTCCTACCGGACAAACCGCCTCCGGCGGCTTTTGCTCCGAAGATACGGAATGAATAATTTCTTGGGAAACGTGATAAAATTCCGTAATTTGAATAGATCACCACAAAATACAGGCAGTATGAAAAAAGTCTCCGACATTCTTTCCCACAAGGGGTCTCGAATCACCTCCGTTACACCTCAAACTACGGTTCTGGACGCTCTCAGGATCATGGCGGATCAAAATATAGGTTCTGTAGTCGTGACGGAAGAGAACCATTATCTTGGTATAATGACGGAAAGGGATTATTCCCGAAAGGTTATTCTCAAAGGCAAATCTTCCACCGATACCCCCGTATCGGAGATCATGTCCAGGGACTTTCCCGCGGTATCGCCCAATGACACGGTCGATCACTGTATGGAGCTGATGTCCGACAAGAATATCCGCTATCTGCCGGTGTTCCAGCAGGAACAGCTATGCGGTATCATTTCTATCAATGATGTGGTCCGCGAGACGATCCTGACGCACGAAGAAACCATCACCCATCTCAAAGATTATCTGCACTCGGGGATTTGAAATACTTTTCAAGCAAAGCGATCAGGCGCTGCTGATCCAATGGCTTGTTCTCGAATCCCGATACTTCGGGAATGGCCTTTGTCCGGTGCTCGTCGTCCGGGTTGAGCGATGTCGTGAGCATAATGAGCACGATATCGGCCTTGCGCTCTGCGGGTAATAACCGATACCGCTGGAGGAATTCCCAGCCGTCCATGGCCGGCATATTGATATCCAGGAAGATCAGGTCGGGGCGCGGGGCCCCATCCTCACCGCAGGCGTGAAGATAATCCAATGCCTCCTGGCCCCCTTGCGCAACGCGGATCTCCCTGGCACAGCCCGTCTGCTCCAGGGTAAGCCTGTTGAGGAAATTGGTAGGCTCATCGTCATCAATGAGAAGAATACAATTCAGCTTCAAGGCCATAGCATAAATGTATAAATTTCCACCCGGATTATTCACGAGCGATTAACCAGCCGTGCCTTGGAAATAGTGTAATTTTGACATACAAAGGCTTATAAGTACATATGGCTGAAACACTTCAACGGGATGAAACAGTAGTACGCGATATTATCGACACGGCCCGGGAACTCTTCAAGAAGTCCGGGTTCAAAAAAACAACCATGGGAGACATTGCCCGTAGCATGGGCAAGGCCAAGAGTTCCCTGTACTATTACTATCCCGGCAAGGAAGACATCTTCGAGGCGGTGATCCATGCCGAAATGGATGAACTGCTGGACAATATCCGCCAGGCGATCGCCAAAGCCACCACCTCCAAGGAAAAGCTCATCGCCTATTGCCGTTGCCGTCTCGAAAAGCTCAACCAGCTCTGTAATTTAAGCGATGCCCTGAAATCCGAGATCGTCGAACTCGAGTGTCTTGTGGCCGGGCTCAAACGTCAGTTCGATACCACACAGGTAGCCCTGGTCAAAACAATTTTGGAAGAAGGTGTCCACAACGGAGAGTTCAAGAAGATCTCGGGCGACAACATCGAGCTGATCGCCTATCTCATGGTCAGCAGCTTCCGTGGTCTCGCTGTGCCCCTGATGGTCAGCCAGAACCAAAGCCCGCGGCTCGATCTGCAGATCGACTCCATCGTAGATATCATGGTAGAAGGAATTGGGCGCTAACGGCATCGATCCAGCGATTTACGAGACTGTTGAACCACCCTACCCGCTCGAACATAAATGTAAATAGTCCTATCCCCGTGATCCCGCAGCAGATCCCCGCGAGCACGTCCAGCACGTAGTGATGACTGGTATATACCGCCGCAAACCAGATGCCCACCATGATCAGCGCGAACAACGCATTCCACCAGCCCATCTCGTAACGGATGCCGTAATAGAGCACCACCAGCGGGTAAGCAGCATGCAGCGAAGGCATGGCCGCAAAGACATTGCTGCTCTTGGCATAAAGCGCCGAAAAGACGTGTACATGAAAGATAGCATCCCAGCGACCCAGCCCGGCCGTATTGCCCGGCGTATGCGGATTGAAGACAAAACCATATTGCTCTACATACCATGGCGGCGCGGCCGGACACACATAGTAGATCACAAAACCTATGAGATTGATGAGCAAAAAGCTCAGCGCAAAACGGAAAAAAGCTTCTTTGTCATGGTAGAACAGGAATGCGGCAAACGCAAGCGGCAATGGTATCCAGCACAAATAAAAACATCCCGAGGCCACATCCAAAAAAAAATCCTGGTGCCCCAGCCAGAACTCATTGGGGGTACGCCGGATGCCATCGGGCCCCTTGGTTCCAAACAGGTTCATCTCGAGCCGGTAGATATCTTTGATGTGGACAGTATTATACCGGTAATTGGGAAACGCCTTCATGGTATCGAACAACACCCAAAAGACGATGAAGACGGTGAAGGCAAGAATGAAACGTCGCGTAGGTCCGGACAGATAGAACAGGGTGTTGAAGAGAACTACCAGGAACACCTGATCGCCTTGGAAGCCGATAAGCCAGGCGCTCATCAGCAGATAAAGCAGGGAAAGTCCGGTGGCGACCGACGCAGTACGCAGAGTTAGCTTCAATATTAAACTTTTAACCGTTCGACCAATTCCTTGCCATTCTGAGCGTCTACCCCTTTCAGTTCCAGGTATTTCACATTGGGGGACCAAAAGGAGCCACCCGGATCGATCCGGATATAGACCCTGTTCAGAATAGCCTGACGATTGTTGATGGTGACGAATACGTGCTGCCTGTTATCTCCGGACCATCTCATCAGGTACATCGGCACCTTTTTGTAAGATACGAAACGTAATTCATATACGCCGTTGCCTAAATCTTTTTCATGAAGCCCATAGGCAAAATGACGTTGAAGCCAGGAGAGGTCTTCGCGCTGGTGCTGCTCGGTATACCGGATCCACAACACCTTTACGGGCTCGTCCTTGTCGAGAACACCGGCCTGCTGGTTCAATTCGCAGATGATGGTATTGCTATTGGGCGTCCGCTGCAGATAAAAAAGCGAGTTGGTATTCGACGGCGGTACCGGGAATGTATCCACGGGATCGGCGACCATCACCGGCCGCGGACGCAGGGTCCCCGGCGGGGCCAGCGAGGCAGCCCTCGCAGCGGGCTGGGCCGTACCCGGCAAGGCGGACAGGGCAGCCAGCAACAGCACGATCATTACCTTCTTCTTTTCATCCTCCTTTGCCTTCATCGCCCTTTCCTCCAGGGTCTTGCGGGCATCGCGTAACCGGCCTATCGCTGTAAAATTCGCCAGGAAAGCCATGATCGTCAGTGGTATCGTAAAGATCGAGATCGTCTCGAAAACGGGAAAATTGGTACCCGGCCAGGCGATCTTAAAATCTCCGCCCATCCATTTCGAAGCTACGCCACAGGCCAGCGCGCTCACGCCGAGAATGATCACCCGTTCCGGCCGCTGCATCAGCCCATCCTTACACTCGATACCCAACCCTTCCGCCCGGGCCCGGGTATAACTCACCATCATGCTGCCGATCAACCCGATAAAGGCGAAGAGGCTGCTCATGAAATAGTGATGCGCAACGAGATAATAGCAGATACCGAGAAACAGGATCAGCTCGCTATAACGGTCCAGCACGGAATCATAGAGGGCCCCGAAGGGTGAGCTCATATTGCCCAGCCGGGCGACCTGACCGTCGAGCATGTCGAAAAGCCCGGCGAAAAGGATCAAGGCCCCCGCCCAGCCCACATACCTCAGATCACCGCGCCGTCCTTCCTCGGCCCCGCAGATAAAGATCACGGCTACGCCGATATTCAGCACCAGTCCGATCGTTGTAACCATGTTGGGAGTAAGGCCCAGCCGGATCAGCAACCGCACCAGCGGATTGATGACCTTATAGATACCTAACTGTAGTTTCTTTCTCGTACTCATTGGTCAGTATCCCTCGAATTCTGAATACAATTGGCAAATGTAGGGTTAAAAATCGAATTTAGCACGCACCCGGATACCCCATTTGGCAATGTCCGGATGGTCCAGATACGTGAATCGTTTGATGAAATCCACCCGGAACAGCTTAAAGATATTCGCAATAGCAAAGCCACCCTCGATATACGGTGTACTGCTTAGCGAATACGTCTCTATCTGCCCGTTCGTATCCGGGAATTTCACCTGGCCCGGGCTCTTGTTCGGATCGTTCTCGGTCCGCAAGCCGCCAAACAGGATCTTGGCCTCCACGACCTCCCGCCATTTGAGTTTCTTTAAGAACGGGACCTTGTTAAAAAAGAACCCGTTGAAGTAATGATCGATATACGCCGTCGCATAGTGGTCGTCCACGAACTCGAGGAAGTTCATCAGGTTATAGCTCTGAAGCTGGTAAGCATAGGTCTGGTTCGCATGGGCGACATCCGCCAGGGGAAATGGCACTTTACCGATAATATAGCCGAAATCCCCGGTAATATCGGTATACCCCAGGAACGATTCGTAGAACCGCTTGTAAATATTGAAATCGATGTTCTGATACGTGTACTGTCCGCGGAACAAGCCCGAGACACCCGTTGTCCAGCGGAAATCGAGAATGGGGTATTTATTGATGATCGGTACCCGGTACAGTTTCCCGATATAGAACTGTTCGTGCGGCGCCCAGCGGACTTCGCCCGAGATCTCGCTCGTCGTCATTTGCCGGATGGTATCGATACCGCCATTGTTGAACTTCACATAGCTTATCGAGCCGGCCGGGGTCTGCTCCCACCACCGGTACCCGAGATACCAGGAAAAATGACTTGGGTATTCATGCACATAATTGATCCGGAAATTATTGTTATAGGTATATTTATCGTTATTCCCCCGTTTGAACGACAGCAGGAAATTGTCTTCCTGTACAAATTGCAGCTGCTGTCCCGGGATATCCGTCTCCTTTTGGTACGAGACCCGTATATATTCCTGCGGGAAACTATAGATCGACTTATTGTTGATCGAATAGGTTCCGCTTACAAAATACTTCCATTTCTTGTCTTTGAAACCGTAGGCGCCATACGCCTCCGTATAAAATCGGTTACTGAAATGCGTGGTAGTCCGCCCCCCCAACCGCAGCCGGAACCCTTCCACGGGGTTGAAGCTGTAAAACGTGCTGGCAGGACCGATCTCTACCGGACCGGCCTGTTTATACCCTGCGAGCAAAAAAGTCGACCAGTCCACTAACCGGCGGAACGACTTCATATGTTTCAAACTGTCCACGTTCGCGTAGACCTTCCCCTCGAACCTCGTAAGCGTATCCGGCCGGTGCGTCACCCAAAAACTGTCCGGCTTGGTTTCTGCGCTATCCAACGTCACCGTAGGCGGTCCCTTGAAAACACTGTCCGGAACCGGCGTGTTGGTCTTAAAATTCAGGAAGGTGACCTCCCGCTCACCATATAGCCCCGTCCCCGACTTGTTGACCCCGAAATCACCCAGAACATCACTCTTGGTCAACAGATAACGCCCGTCGGACTGGCGGGTGAAATCCTGGTTGATATTCATCCCCCGGACAAAATTGAAGTTGATGCTTTTACTTACGAGTAGTCTCAGTTTCTGAATGGCGAAGTTTCCATCGAGCGTGATCCACATCGTCCCGCGGAACAACAGGTCCTCGGAGTTTCGGGGGCGGAAACTCAATCGAATGAGCTTCTGACTATCGACCAAAACCGTATCTTCGATAAAATACATATAGAAGGTCGGCCCGGACTCGGCGATGGGGCTTAGGAACAGGTTGGTAAAAACAGAGATATTGTTGTCGTAGACGTTGAAGTCCTGGTAGAGCCGGTTCAGATACATGCTGATCCCTTTCATATCGATGAGCTCTCCATAGTCCACATCCTTTTTTCCGGTGATGATCGACTTAGTCTTTTCCGGACTCTTACGATAATAGTTGTCGGAATAGGTTTCTTCAAGATACACAGGACTCAGCCGCCGCCCCTCCAGCTTCGTAGTATCGCTGTTCTCGACAAGGAAGTGATACGGTTTGAGAATAGCGTTTTTCGTTATCTTGTCATTAACCTTGTCCACGGAGACCACCAATTTCTCATATTTCTGGTAGGTTGCATAATCATAGGACTCCATGCGGTTCCTATTCTTGTGATCGATCACTTCGCGGATGAGCTCCACAGCGGGATTTCCCTTGTTACGATAGCGTTGTTTTTTGTTTTTCACCAGGGCGCTCCGCAGCTGCTGCGTCTGGCGGGACAACGAGAAAACCAGCTCGTTGGTGGGAACGGAATCGACGTGCAGGGTCATGGGAGCATAGCCTACACTCGTAACAGTGACGGTGACAGCACGCTGCGTCATGGGAATGCGAAAACGGCCTTCACCATTGCTACGTGCGCCGCCTCGTAACCCTTTGACCGAAATACTGGCATTGGTAATAACCGTCTGTGTGGCGGAGTCGCGCACCAATCCATGAAGGGTCACCTCCTGGGCCATGCTGGGTCCTATCATTGCCATGAGTAAAAAAAACAAGATCCAGGCTTTAGAACTAGTTCCAATCTTTATCATCTACTATCTATTTAAATACAAATCTTTTCTGCAGCGGGTAATTGTAGCAAACTGCTACCATTACGGCTGTTATCACCTTGGCAAACATATCTTTGATCCCTGTAAAGTGTGCAAACAGCCATAGTCCGGATACATTCAGCAAAAAATTGCCTGTCCAGACCAAAACATAGCGGTTGACCTGCGCCGCCCATTCCCGCTCCTGCGCGTTGAACACCCAATTCCGGCTCACCAGGAAATGCGTGGCGCCCCCACAAAGCGTTCCCGTCGCCCCGGCAGCCACTATGGGTACGCCGGCAAATTGCAACAACAGGTAGGTGAGCCCGAAGTCGACACCAGTAGCCAGGATAGAGGCTATTTGAGCTTTTGTAAAGGTGTGCATACTACCATAGGTTAAAAAATACGACGATTTGCAGCAAAAGGTTGGCGTACATCCCTGCGAGCACATCATCCATCATCACGCCCCAGCCCCCGCCAATCTCTTCCATTCTACGGATATACAGAGGTTTAGCGATATCGAAAAACCGGAACAATACCAGACCCGTGAGCACCAGGGTCCAGCGGTCGGGAATTCCACAAAGGGTCAGACACATCCCCGCCACTTCATCTATAACAATCCGATAGCTGTCTTCCCCCCATTCCGGTTCCATTTTTCCTGCGGCCAGGGCCCCGATCATCGTAATTCCCAGCGTGATCAGCAGCTGTGGCCATAAAAACCCATTTCCACTCCTCCAGGATAGATACCAGGCTACACAACATACGACAGCGGCAACGGTGCCCCCACCCTTTGGTGTATAGCCTATTCCCAGACAAGTGGAAATGAGTCTATAGATCAACCTCATCAGGCGGTGATTTCCTCTTCCGGCACCAAGGGGTCATTAGCGTACGTAAGTCCTTCCGGATTCACCAGCTCCTCGCCCATGAGTTTACGGAGCGCATTCTGCAAAATCGTCAATTGCTTGAAGATGTCATGCTCGGGCCGGAAACCGGGGGCGTGCTGAGGTGATTTGAAGTAAAAGGACAGCCATTCCTGCAGGCCGCTCAGACCTGCCCGCTTGGCCAGATCGCCAAACAACGCGAGATCCAGCACCAGCGGAGCCGCCAGGATACTATCCCGGCAAAGGAAATTGATCTTGATCTGCATGGAATAACCAAGCCAGCCAAAGATGTCGATGTTATCCCAGGATTCCTTGTTATCACCATGCGGCGGATAATAATTGATCCGGATCTTATGATAAAGATCGCTATACAGTTCGGGGCTGAGATCGGGGCGGAGGATGTCCTCGAGCACACTCAGTTTAGACACCTCTTTGGTACGGAAATTATCCGGTTCATCGAGTACATAGCCGTCACGGTTACCGAGGATATTCGTCGAGAACCAGCCTTTGACGCCAAGGGCACGAGCCTGCAGGCCGGGCGCGAGAATGGTCTTCATCAGGGTCTGACCGGTTTTGAAATCCTTCCCGCCAATGGGTGCACCCGTCTTTTTCGCCAGTTCCACTATCGCGGGTATGTCCACTGTGAGATTCGGGGCGCCATTCAGGAAGGGAATACCCATCCGGACAGCTGCGTACGCATAGATCATTGATGGCGCGATCCGGGGATCGTTTTCTTTTAACCCCTTCTCGAACGCCGCGAGACTTTCATGCACATCTGCGACTTCGATGTACTTCTCGGTACTGCCGCACCAGACCAGTACGATCCGGTCACAACCGCGTGTGTCCTGGAACTGGGCGATATCTTCCATCAACGCCTCCGCGAGCATATATTTACTCGGTGCACTTTTTACATGGGTGCCGTCCAGATTCTTGATATAAGCCTTGTCAAAAACCGCCTTCATCGGCTTGATCGCCTCCAGTTCGGGGCGTAAAGCCTGCAGCATACCTGCCTCCAATACCCTGGCGCGGCTGGCCGCCTCATATACATTCTCTTCATATACATCCCATCCGCCGAATACGATGTCCTGTAAAGCCGCCAGGGGAACGAAATCCTTGATCTTGGGGTAATTGTTTCCGGTCTTTCGGTTCAAATGGATATTGCCCATCTGGGTAATT
Source organism: Chitinophagaceae bacterium (assembly GCA_025934485.1). Lineage (GTDB taxonomy): Bacteria > Bacteroidota > Bacteroidia > Chitinophagales > Chitinophagaceae > Puia. The sequence continues at coordinate 14,500 of JAICXX010000028.1, read as the reverse complement.
GACCCTATGGGCTGCGCGATCCCTTTCTTAATGGCTTCCACGCCTGCTATCAGTGTCGTAGCCACAGCTCCCATGCCGGGTAATAGGACTCCTAATCTGCCTGACGCTTCTTTTACTTCCATGTTCGATGATGTTTTAAAGTGTTGAATAAATGCAGAGTTGTATTAATATGCGCTGGCGTTTTTAAGGGTAGCGGCGCAAAATTATCAAAATAAACAGCTTTCGAACAAAATTGTTTTTTGGTCGAAAATTAAATCTCCGCCACAGGCGGGTGACAAACAGTCGGTTGCAGGGGCAAATTTAGCCGCAAGGGGCCAGCGAAGATAATTAAAGTCGGTGAACCGGGCTTTTTGGGGGATGAACCCCAAGATTTTTCGGTCGAATTGCTAAACCGTTAGCTTTCTGTCCCGAGCCGCGTTCTTCCACTCGCCGGTAACCTGCCCGTCTTCAACCGTATAGGCCCGGTCATAAAGGGCTACGGTCGGACACACATGAAACGGGACACCATATAATATATCCCCGATCCGGAAACCATGGCCGGCTTCGTCGGCTGCAAGCACGAGGTGCTCCTCGCTCTGGCCCTTGGGCTGAAGTCCCCGGGCATTTAGAAAATCGACCCGTTTGGCAATCTCGTTCTCGGCGGCAATGGATTTATGCCCCAGGTCGATACAGATCCGGTTTTCACTCCGCAGCGAGATCACCCGGCTGACGACCAGCGCCGCCGGCTTAAAGGGCTGACCCGGAAATTGATCTTTATAGCCCTTATCCCAGTAGACAAAGGTCCCCGGACTGCATTGGACAGCCTGGTTGCGCGCATGGACCGGGAACGTAGGCGATCCACCGGCGATCACCGGTATGCCTGCTCCGCCCAATATCTCCCGCAACGCCCGTACCCCGGCAAAAGCCGTATCGACTTTCGCGGCCATCGCCACAGGGTCGGTATCCCGGATATGCCCGTCATAGGCATGCAACCCCACGGGAGTGATCCCTTGCAGACCGGCCGCCAGCTCCCATAACCGTGCCGCCCCCGCATCCGGCAGGATACCCGTGCGATCCATCCCGACATCAATATCCAGCCACACGGGCACGTCGAGCCCCGCAGCTATATAGACCGCGGACATGGCACGCGCCGCTGCTTCATTATCGATCAAACAGGAAAATTTCGTTCCCGGATACTTCCGGATCAACTCCACCAGCCGGGCGGCCTTGGGACCGATAGGCTGATAAGCCAGCAGCACGTCGGACGCGCCTTCTATCGCCAGCATCTCGGCTTCCGCAATGGTCGCGCATTTGAACTGCTTCACGCCGGCTTCCAGCAAGAGCCGCGTAACAGCCGGTGATTTATGGGTCTTCACATGCGGCCGCAGCCGTGCCGGATCGCCCACCATCGCGACGGCGCTGCGGATATTCTCCCGGACGCGCTCCGGATAGACCACCAGCGCCGGCGTATCCAGCTCCGCAATATTTTCAATGGTATACCAGTGAGCCATATCAATGTAATTCGAAGATCATTTCTATTTCCACCGGAATATTCCCCGGAAGCGAACCCATCCCCACTGCGCTGCGCACCCCTACCCCATTGTCATTTCCCCAGATCTGCGCAAAAAGCTCACTGCTGCCATTGATCACAAAGGGATGACGCTCGAATTCGGGAGTGCAGTTGACCATCCCCAGGGTCTTGATCACGCGTTTCACCTTGTCGAGACTGCCGAGATACCCGCGCACCGTAGCGAGGATGGCCAGGCCAACCTGGCGGGCCGCCAGCTTTCCCTGCTCGGCATCGAGCGATTCCCCAACACGACCCACGATCAGCGTTGTATCGTCGCGGATAGGACCATGACCGGATACGTACAAATATTTACCGTCATGCAAACAAGGTTTATAAACGCCCATGGGAGCGGGCGCTGGAGGAAGCCCCAAACCCAAGGCCGTGAAATTTTGTTCCGGAGTACTCATAAGTTGGAAAGTCTAAAATTGTGGAACGAATGTACTTAAATTTAAACTTCAAGCCGGAATCGCCCCCGTGGATTGTCGTAATCCCGTATCCCCGGGACCATTTTGCATTATTATTTTTGAGTTGTAAATTAACTATTCACCATTCAAACACTTCTTATGGCAACGACAACCCCCAACAACACTTCCATCTCCAACGGCCGTCTCTGGACGGGCCGGGTCATCAGCTGGCTCTGTATCTTATTCCTGGCCTTCGACGCGAGCATGAAGATCATCCTCGAACGGCACACCATCGAAACAAGCGCAAAGCTCGGCTGGACGGCATCGATGCTACAACCATTGGGTTTCATCTTACTGGCCTGCACCATCCTCTACGCCATCCCGCGTACCGCCATCCTCGGCGCCGTACTTCTCACAGGCTACCTCGGCGGAGCTACAGCAGCAAATGTCCACGCAGGCTACCCCTGGTGGTTCTCCGTGGTCTTCGGCATCCTGGTATGGCTCGGCCTCTGGCTCCGCGATGACCGTCTTCGCACGCATCTTCCCGTACGTCGCTAAGTTCGGGTCATCCGCCGTCCGACAGTCGCTGGGATTCACTTGCCCGTTAGGACACCGCATCCTTGGCGATCACCGTCCAGTCCGCCCCGCCGAACCCCTTACCGATCCAGCGATCCATCTCGGCGGCAATGGCCGGCACCACTACAAGCGAGACGCCGCCGCGCTTGGCCTCTTCGAGGAAAAGCCGTGTATCCTTTCTGGCCATCGACAGCTCCCAACTGGCCTTGCTATAGTCACCGGCGGTCATTCGTTTCAGTCGGTTCGGCAACATCGCCCCGGGGTTCCAGGTATCGAAAAGCATAGTGAGGTCACTCACGGGGATGTCCATACCTTTGGCCAGCATCAGCGTGTCGGCGATACCGGTGGTAAAACACACGAGGAAGAGATTGCCCAGCAGCTTCATCCCCGCAGCCCTGCCAGCCTCCGGTCCAAAATTCAGTACCTTACCCGTCATCTTCGACAACTCCGGCTCCAGCCTGGCCACCAACGGCTGATCACCCGAGACCAGCATCGTTCCCGTACTCTCGAGCGCATTGGGCGGTCCCATGAACACGGGTGCATGCTGATATTGGAATCCCCGCGCCGCCCAGTTCTTCGTCCGGTCGACCGCGCCGGGTACCGAGGTGGTGGTATGATCGATGATGATCGCCCCCGCTTTGAGACCCGGCGCCGCCGCGGCCAGCACCTCATCGACTGTAGCGTCGTCTTTTAATGTCAAATGGATCACATCGGCACCTTTCACCGCATCGGCAACATTCGTAAACGCCCTGGCGCCATATTGCTCCAGGTCAGTGGCCTTGGACGCCGTCCGGTTCCAGACCTGTACCTGGTCCCCTTTTTTCAACATCGCCCTGACAAAGTTGGCCCCCAGCAGGCCCATCCCTAAGAACGCTTTCATGATGAGTAAATTTTATTTTTAAAGGAATCATGCAGTCAGGCCTTCGTCAAAGCTTCGTTCCTCGCTTTGCCTCGGCCGTTCCCTTCGCTTCGCTCGGGAACACCTCGTGTCATAGTCTAAATTTTTTGGATGAAGTTACGGATTATTGCCACCAGGCCGTCGTGTCATTGTCATAGCCCTCCCAGCCATTCTTAAGATATTCGTCGGCGACGTGAAATACCCCCGCACCTTCATCCAAAGCTGTACTCTCGGGAATGCGGAAATCCCCCCAATTGCACTTTTTGGTTATATGGGTCCGGTACCTTCGCCAGACGCCAATACACTGGTTGTTGTAATAACCATCGGCCTCCATATCCAACGCGTCATAAAAAAGCCGCCGCTTTTTGTCCACACAAAAATTGGTTTGCATCCGCCCGGTGATCACGCCGCTGCCTTTTTTAGTACTGTCTTCGTATAGCACCACGGCAGCAGTCAGCAGGCCTTCCCGGTAATGGCGCTCCCAATGCCTGTCGAGCCTTGCCGAAACTACCGAGACAGTCCCGCTGAAAGCGCAGATATTCCCCGAAACCCTGGTCTTGCCGGTCACAATATAGACATAGGGGTCTTTTCGGCTCTTGACAACTTGAAGAAAATGGATATCGAACCGTTGATAGTTCGCCCCGATAAACCCTATGGGTTCGGGAAACGCGGAATTTGTCCTGTCGTCCTGAAGATAAATACTATCGGCACGCCATAACCTGCCAAGATCGAAGACCCGCAGCGAATCGTAATAATTGGTAAATTGGGTAGCGTGGTGCCCCTGGGCCCGGGCAGACACGCAGAAAGCCAATAAGAACGGGAAAAAAAATGGTTTCATAACCAAATATAACCCCCGATGTCCAATCCGTCACTCTTCATTTGTTTTAAATAAAACGCACAATCATGGATGAATTTATGTTGATCTTCCGGCACGAAGACGGCGCCAAGGTAGCGTCCCCGGAGCAATTACAAACCTGGATGAAGCAAACCATGGACTGGGTCGGCGGTATCGCAGCCCAAAACAAACTCGTCGGCAAGAACGGTCTCCTGTTCGATGACGCGCATGTGGTCCGGCACAAAGGCGTCGTGACAAACGGGCCGTTTGGCGAGATCAAGGAGACCATCGGCGGCTACATCATCGTCAAAGCGGAGTCCGTCGAAGAAGCGATAGCATTTGCCAAGGGCAGCCCCGTCCTGCAAGGCGAATGGAATACGGTGGAAGTCCGCAAGGTTTATAAAAGATAGCCGCTTAAAGATGGAAGAGCAAAACCTGATCCCGCATCTGTTTCGCACGGAATACCGCAAGATCATCTCGGTGCTCTGCAGACATTTTGGGTTCGAACAAATGGAGACCGCCGAGGATATCGCCAGCGATACCTTTCTCGCCGCCGCACAAACCTGGGGCATCGAAGGTCCGCCCAAAAATTCCGTGGCCTGGCTTTACCATGTTGCCAAGAACAAAGCCAGGAACCTGCTGCAACGGGATCAGGTTTTCCGGCTCAAAGTAACACCGGCCGTCAAAGCGGACCAGGCAGCGGGCGCTCCGGGTTCATCCGGCCACCCTATCGACGCCGAGATCGACCTCTCCCCCACCAGCATACAAGACAGCCAGCTCCAGATGATGTTTGCCATCTGCACGCCGCTTCTTCCCGCCGAGTCACAAGTCGGGTTGTCCCTCCGCATCCTCTGCGGTTTCGGCATCGAAGAGATTGCCGCCGCGTTTCTTACCAACAGGGAAACCATCAATAAACGACTGTTTCGGGCGAAAGAAAAACTACGGGAAGCAGGCATCCGCATCGAAATGCCTCCGGCTTCCGAGCTAGACCACCGGCTGCCCGCCGTCCTCACCACCATCTATCTTCTCTTCAACGAAGGCTATTATTCGGAAAGCAGCGACGACGTGCTGCGTAAAGACCTCTGCATCGAAGCCATCCGGTTGTGTCATATGCTCGCGGATAACCCGGCCACCAACACGCCGGCTGTCGACGCCCTCCTGGCGCTCATGTGTTTTCACGCCTCGCGTTTCGATGCCCGCATCGACCGGCACGGCGACATCATCCTCTATGCCGACCAGGATACCAGCCGCTGGAACACAGACCTGATCGCAAAAGGCATCGACTACCTCCACCGCGCGGCCCGCGGCGATACCCTCACCAAATACCATCTCGAAGCCGGCATTGCGTACTGGAGCACACAAAAAGAAGACACTGCTGAAAAATGGGAGCAGACCCTACAATATTATAACCTGCTGCTGCAGCTCGAATATTCACCCATTGCCGCGCTCAACCGGACCTATGCGCTCGCGAAGGCCCGGAGCGTTCAGGAAGCCATCGTCCAGGCAGAGAAATTACAATTGACGGATAATCCTTTTTATTTCGCCTTGCTGGGCGAGCTGTACACAGACATCGACAAAAACAAAGCGATCGGTCATTTCAGTCAGGCAATGGCCCTCGCCCGCACAAGCGCCGACCGCCAGCTCATGCAAAAAAAGCATGCCCGGCTCGGCTAAAAATTTTTTTTACAAAATGCGTCGGGATTTGCCGACATATTTATATATTCGTAGCCAAATCCCGACGTAATGGAAAAAAGAAGAGACGTTTTTCAGGCCATAGCCGACCCCACCCGCCGCGAGATCCTGGGGCTGTTGTCGCGTCAAACGCTCAATCTCAACGGCATCGTAGACCACTTCGACACCAGCCGGCCCACGATATCCGAACACATCAAGATCCTCACGGAATGCGGTCTCATCGTCATCAAAAAACAAGGCCGGGAACGCTATTGCCAGGCCAGACTGGATAAGCTGGCGGAGGTGACGGACTGGGTCGGAGAATGCCGCAAATTCTGGAACCAGACGCTCGATTCGATGGAAGACTATTTGGAACAATTTCAAAACAAAAAAGAACCATATGACAAACGAGGCACTAAAAAATTCAGAAAAAAATGAAGTGCTGATCACCCGTATCATCAATGCCCCTCGCCAGCTGGTCTACGACTGCTGGACCCAGGCGGAGCACCTCAAACGCTGGTATGCGCCGAACAACTGTACCTGTATCTTCACGAAGATCGACATCCAACCAGGCAGCGGCTATCACGGCGCCATTGTCCATACCGGCGACGGAAAGAAAAATTGGTTCTATGCCGTCTTCAAAGAGATAGATCCGCCGAAAAAGCTGGTTTTCACACTCGCACGCGCTGACGAACACGGCAATCATCTGTCCCCGAAAGATGCCGGAATGCCGGATGAATGGCCGGAAATAACCGTCGTGACGCTGACCTTTGAAGAGGTCGACCGCGGAAAACAAACCAAATTCACCCTGCATCAAACCGTCGATCTTGCTCTGGCTACAAGCCATGGCGCCTACCCAAGCTGGCTGCAAATGCTGGATCGCATGGAAGCACTCATCACAAAATAAAACTCAAATTGAAAACATTGCTATTTTCCGCACTGGCACTCTTCGGCCGCGCGGCCTTCGCACAACAGGATTCGACCAGTGGCTATGCCAACATTGGCGAGCTGAAAATGTATTACGAGATCCATGGCAAGGGGTTCCCCCTGGTGCTGATCCATGGCGGCGGCTCGACCATCGGAACAAGCTTTGGCAATGTGCTGAACGCCTTCGCGCAGCACCACCGCGTGATCGCCGTAGAAATGCAGGCCCATGGACACACCCGGGATATCGACCGGCCGCTGAGCTTTCACCAGGACGCAGACGACATAGCAGCGCTGCTACAACAGCTGCATATAGAAAAGGCCGATATCTTCGGTTTCAGCAACGGCGGACAGACCGCCATGGACATCGCCATCCGTCACCCGCAGCTCGTTCACAAGCTGGTCATCGGCTCGGCGTTCTTCAAGCGTTCGGGGGCCTATGACTGGTTCTGGCCTGGTTTCGACCACGCCTCTCTTGACCAGATGCCGAAATATCTTCGGGATGCTTATCTCGATATCAACCACGACTCCGCGGGCCTGGAGGCGATGTTCCACCGCGATGTGGAACGGATGAAGCATTTCCAGGACTGGCCGGATGAGGCCATCAAAAGTGTCCAGGCGCCTACCCTCCTGATCATCGGCGAGCAGGATCTCGTCCGGGCGGAATACGCGGTGGAATTAACACGGCAGATGCCGCATGCCCGGCTCATCATATTGCCGGGACATCATGGCGAATACCTGGAAAGGAAAGGCTATCTGTCTGAATGCACGGCGGAAATGGTCAATGATTTTCTGTCAGTAGCATGGTAATTTTTCGGCCAGATCGTGCCTGAAACCATCCGCCGAGATCATGATTACATAAGGCTTTTGCTCTTGCGCCGGGTCATTGGTCCTGCCGGATGTAACAACCTGTACAGTATCGGCGGGAGCTTGGGCAATGCCGGACAGATACAGCAGCCCAAAAACAGGGACAACAAATATTCGGCGCATAGGACAAATTTGGCTGGAAGATAAGAGATTTATTACCTTCATTGCAGAACCCATCCATATGCTTGCAAAAAAATTAGCACTCGTCCTGTTCGTCGCCACTACAATCCTTACACACTCCGGCATCACCGTCGCCCAGGATGTCCTGCCTCGTGGTATTCCCGAAAAAGAAGGTGTCAGCTCGGCGAGCATCATGGACTTCGTGGACGCCGCCAGTCACAGCAAATGCGAATTCCACAGCTTCCTATACCTCCGCCACGGCAAGGTAGTAGCCGAAGGCTGGTGGAACCCTTATAGTCCTACCCTCAAACAATCTCTCTACTCGACCAGTAAGAGCTTCACCGCTGCTGCCGTCGGTTTTGCGCTGGAAGAAAAAAAGCTCAAGCTCACCGACAAGGTCATCTCGTTTTTCCCCGGGTTAGTGCCCAACCCGATGCCGCCGCACCTGGCCGATCTCACCGTCAAAGACGTCCTGATCATGTCGGACGGCATGGACCCCGATCCTACGCACAATATCGTTGTCGATACGAATTGGGTGCGCGCATTCTTCAACACTCCTATCGTCAATGATCCCGGCAGTAAATTCCTCTACAACTCCGCCGGAACCTATATGCTCTCGGCCATCGTTACCAAAGTCACCGGTCAGAAGGTCCTCGATTATCTGCGGCCACGGCTCTTCGAACCGTTGGGCATCTATGGAGCGGATTGGGAGGTGAGCCCGCAGGGCGTCAACACCGGTGGCTGGGGTCTTCGCCTAAAGACCGAGGATATGGCCAAATTCGGCCAGCTCTATCTGCAGGGCGGCCGCTGGAAAGGCAAACAGCTGCTGCCGCACGAATGGGTGAAGCAAGCCACCTCGATGCAGATCATGCAGCCCCCCGGCTCTTCGCCGGCCGATCACCCCGACTGGCATCAAGGCTATTGCTACCAAATGTGGCGTTGCCAACACAATGGCGTCCGCGCGGACGGCGCCTTTGGTCAATTTATCATCATGCTGCCTGACCAGGACGCCGTGATTGCCATCCAGGCGGAAACACCCGATATGCAGGAAGAGATCAACCTGGTATGGCAATACCTGCTTCCCGGCATGCAGGGCTGGGCCTATAAAGACGACCCCGATGGAGACGCGAAATTGAAACAAAAGCTTGCCGCGCTTGCCCTGCCGCTGCCGCAGGCCGCTGCCACCGCGGCCGATTTCTCTCCTAACGGTAAAATGTATACGCTACAGGACAATCCCAAAAAGATACGATCCATCGGCTTCGACATGCAGGACCGCGGCGTCTGGCAGGTGACGATCAAAGACGACAAGGGGAGCTATCCCATCCCTTTCGGTGAGGGCAAATGGGTCCGTGCGGAAACGCCGCGCTTAGGGCCCGACCTGCTCACTGGCGCACAATTCCATGATGTCGGCCTCTCCCCCTTTCAAACGGCCGGCAGCTACCATTGGATCGATGACAACACGATCGAGCTTGTCCTTCGGTATATCGAAAGCCCGCATACGGAACGGTTCACCTGTCATTTCGATGGAGATAATATTAAGATCGAAGACGCCAATAGCTTCGACTACGGAAAACCGGGAACGATGTTGACGGGAACCGCGCAGTAAGGGCCCGGGTCTTAGTGGTGATCTTCACCCCAATGGCGGTCTCCTTCTGGGCGGTGGCGCCATTCTTCATCCGCTTCATGCTGATCGTGATAATGCCACTTGTACCGGTCATCATGGTTGTCCCGGATAAATTCCTGGCCCGGAGGCGTGCCACGGAAATGATCGTAATCCCTGCGGTGCTCATCATAATGCAAATAAGGCTGCGGCTCGTTCATGACGACCTTATGGCAATGATAAAGATCGAAGTCGTGATAGCGGGGCGGCAGCTCATGCGAAAATGACCAATGGCCCCGGTTCAGGTAGACGAATTCATGCGAAGGAACATAATAGTACGCCTGGATATCGGGAATATAATAATATTCCACATGATCATATCCGGTAGGTCCCCAGGATGGCTGGTCGCCGATGTTGATGGAAAACTGGATCTGAGCCTGTGCCGGATGCGTAAAGGCAAGCATGCCGAGCACGAAGCCTGAGATGAGCAACTTTTTCATACGTAAAGAGATTTTAAGTTAATGCCCTTTAGCAGCAAACCCGATGCCAAAAGCATCAGCCCGCGGATTCCTCCTGCGGTTTATCCTGCACCACCGTAAGATCGGCAAGCTCAACGGTTATCGGGATCAACCCCACCTGTACGATGGCCTTCTTACCGCGGATCTCCCGTACCGTGCCGACCTGGTGATTCTTTTTCATCATGACCTTGTTGCCGACCTGTACGTCGCCGCCCACTTCGGTATAGCGCGCGTCGAATTTTTTGCGTACCTTTTCGTTGACCTGTTTTTCCTTTTGCTTGAAGAGCAAGGCCTGCATCTGCCTGATGACCTCGTTCTTGTCTTCCGCCTTGCGCCAGTCGAACACGATCTGCCGAAGCTTCCGCTCCATCTCTTTCAGATAGGCGATCCGATCTTCGCTGATCTTGTTCTGATGTTTGAGCAATTCCACCTGTTGCTCGTGGCGTTCGCGATGGATAATAGCTTCCATCTCCTTCTTGAGCTTCTCGTTCTCCTTGATCAGCTTATTGAGGTCCTTCTCGCGTTTCTCCAGGTCACGCAGGTCCTGTTCGGTCGCATTGAGCAATTTGTCGAGGCGGAAATGATCTTCATCGACCAGCGTCCGTGCGCGTTGGATCAAACGCGGTTCGAGGCCGATGCGTTCCGCGATCGAAAATGTATAGGAGCTGCCGGGCTTACCGATGATCAGCTTATATAGCGGCAGCAAATTCGACTCATCGAAAGCCATGGCGCCATTGATGATGCCGGATGTTTTGCCCGCCATCACCTTCAGGTTGAGATAGTGTGTGGTAACGATGCCAAACGCATGTTTACGCACCAGCTCCTCGAGTATGACCTCAGCAAAAGCTCCACCCAGGTTGGGGTCGCTGCCGCTTCCCAGCTCGTCGATAAAGAACAAGGTCCTGCCACTCGCATTCTCCATGAAGTACCTCATGTTCTTCAGGTGCGAGCTATAGGTGCTGAGCTCGAACTCGAGACTTTGCGTATCGCCGATGTGGATCATCAGCTGTTTGAAGATCCCCATCTCGCTATCGGGATGCACCGGTACCAACAACCCGCTCTGCAGCATCATCTGCAGCAGCCCCACCGTCTTCAGCGTAACGGTCTTTCCACCGGCATTGGGGCCGGAGATCACCAGGATGCGGTCCTTCTCATTCAGGTTGATATTGGTCGGGATCGTAGGCTTCTGGTTCTTTCGGTTGTAAAGCAACAGCAGAGGATGATACGCCTGGATCAGCCGCACATGCGATTTGTCCAGCAGCTGCGGAAAATTCCCGTTCATATCCGCGGCTAGTCTGGCCTTTGCGCGGATAAAATCGTATTCGCCCAGCACATCGTGCCACACTTGCAATAGCGGCGCATGAGAAGCCAGCCGGGTAGTGAGTTCCCGAAGAATGCGATTTACCTCTTTGCTTTCGGAATGTTCCAGCGAAAACACCTCGTTGTTCAACTCGATGGTCTCCTCGGGCTCTACAAAAGAAGTACGCCGGGTATCACTTTCGCCATGCAGTATTCCCTTTACCTGCCGTTTGTGCTCGGCAAAGATGGCTACTACCCGACGGCCGTTCAGAAACGACTCCTCGATATCGGCCACATACCCTGCCTTGCCCAGTTTCGACACGATCCGGTCGAAGACGCGGCGCAGCTCATTCCGTTTCCGGAAAAGCGACAGCCGGATACCCGCTAAATCTTCACTCGCGTTGTCGCGGACGGTTCCCGATTCGTCGATGATCTCGTCGATCGCGGTGATGATCGTTTTTTCGTAATGTGTATTCTCTATCACCCGGGCGAGCGCAGGATAAGCCGTACGCCGTTCTGCATCGAACCAGCGGAAGATGCTTTGAATGCTTTCGGCCAGTTTTCGGATCTGCAGGAACTGCTCACCGGAAAGACTTGCACCGGGGATACCCAAAAGCTTGAGTTCCCTGGCCAGGTTCAGCGTATGATCATTGGGGAAATACTGACCGTTCTGCGTCAGCTGTTTGAACTCGTTGGTCTGACGCAGTTCCAGATCGATAAAATCACGGCGGGTGTGAATACGAAGGTCCTCCGCCTTTGCCCGTGCGTACTCCGTATTACACTGCTCCGCCAGCAAGGTCTTTACCTTGTCGAACTCGAGTTGTACCAGGGCTGATTCGGGAAAAATTCTCATTTCTTTGGAACGGCAAAGGTACGAATTCTCCCCCTGGTTGCAAGCAACTATTTCCCCAAACCGGCCACCCAATCGGCGGTGGTCAACACCTCGGCCTGACGCGGGAAAACTTTGCCCATCAGCACATTGTGGACCTCGCTGTCTCTGTCCGCGCAGGCATCGGACAACACGGAGATGCGATAGTCCTTGTCCGACGCTTCTCTAAGGGTGGAAAGAACCACGCCGCTGGTCGCGATCCCGGTGAGCACGATGTGATCGATGCGAAGACCGCGCAGGATCACTTCCAGATCGCTCCCCGCAAAAGCACTTACCCGGCGCTTTGTCACCACGATCTCACCGGGCAATGCGCCCATGGTAGGATCGACGGTGGGGTCTTCCAAACCAGGATACCCGGCCTTCTTCAGCTGGCCAAAGGAAAGGTTCTGCATGTTGTCACCGAGTTCGGGAAAACCCTTGCGGAAACCGACGAGGACATAGATCACAGGGATAGACGCCTTGCGGGCGGCGGCGATGGCGGTTTTGAGCGGTGCGATCAAGGCGGGTGCTCCTTCACCCATCATGCCCATCGTTGCGGGCTGAATGTCCATGATGAGCAGGGCGGTGGCTAGAGCGTGGCTGTTTGTTTCCATGATTTTGTTGTATTAGTGCTAAGAATTTGAGTGGCTTCGTCTGTCCCGGTCTTCGCGGGCGCCGAAAGGAATTTCCACGCAACCCCCAGGATGATCAGCGCGATGACGCCCGACCCCAGCAAGGTCGGCTGCGCTCCGGCGTATTGTGCGATACCGCCAATCAGCAAGCTCCCCACCGGCATCATCCCGAAATACGACATCGCAAAATAGCTGATCACCCGTCCACGCATCTCAGGCGCAGCCGTCGTCTGGATAATGGTATTGATCATCGTCGTCTGGCCCATCATCCCAAATCCCGCAATCACGGCAAAGAACATCGCGAGCGGAAACCATGGCGTGTAAGAGAACAGGATCAGCCCGATCGCGAAGATCAGCGTCCGCGACCGCAAAACCCGCCGGCGCTCTGCATCATTGGACGCATCCTGACCGGTGAGATAAAGCGCCCCGGTGATGGCACCGAGTCCTATAAAACTATCGATCAACCCGAACGTCGCCGCATTGCCATGAAAGATCACTTTAGCATATATCGGCAACAACGTGGAGAACGGAATGACCAGCAGGCTCAGACTCGCCAACATCAGGATCGGCCGCGAAATAGCCGGCGTACGCATCAGGTACTGCCACCCCTCGCGAAACTGGCCGAAGGCATTTGCCTTCCGCGGCTTCCGCTCATAAGGCACCAGCTTCATCCGCAACAGCGAGATGATCACCGCCACAAAGCTCAGGGAGTTGAGCACGAAACAATAACCATAGCCGATCTTCTGCAATACAAAACCCGCGATCGCCGGTCCGATGAGCCGCGCGAGATTGACCATCGTGGAATTCAACGCCAGCGCATTCGGCAGATGCTCTTTGTCATCGACCATCTCATAGACGAGCGACTGCCGCGCGGGCACGTCAAAGGCATTGATACTTCCCAACACCACCCCTAGACCCAGGATCTCCCAAACGGTATAATGTCCCCACAAGACCACTCCTGCTAAAATCAAACTCTGCACGAGCGACGCCGCCTGGGTGAAGAGCAATACCCGGAACCGGTTGTACCGGTCCGATACCACGCCCCCGACCGTCGACAATAAGAACGAAGGGAATTGCGTACAAAAAAGCGAAAGCCCCAGCATGAAAGAATTATGCGTCAGCGTATATACGACCCAACTCACCGCCGTTCGTTGCATCCAGGTCCCGATGAGCGATACCGACTGCCCATAGAAATAAAGCCGGTAGTTACGGCTTGAAAAGGCCGTAAACTTGGGTATTTTGATCACCTTATTCATTAATAATTTTGGATAGTATGTCGATCGATTCCATTAGTATCTCTTTTTCCTGTGACGTGATACGCTGATACAGCATCTGTGCCAGCCATTCCGCCTTTTCCTGCCGGGCCGACTCCACCCGCCTGCGCCCCGCATCCGTGAGCCGGAGGATCGTCTTTCGCTTGTCGTCGTCGCTAGGCGTCCTGGAGATATATTCCAATTCCACTAGATGATTGATTACCTGCGACATGGATTGAGTCGTAACCTTTTCAATCCGCGCAATCTCGGAGGGCGCGAGTCGACTATCGGGATAGAGCAGACCCATTGTAGATCGCTCAGTAAGAGAGAGTTGTGATTCGTTGCGGGTCTCTCGTCGCATGAGTTTCACCAGGCGGCCGATCGTAGTCCTCAGCGCGTTGGCGATTTCGATGTCCCGGGCGCCTGCCTCGGATAGCTGGCTTTTCATAATGCGAAGGTAAACTTATAAAGTTACTTTACAAAATT